>CAZZMS010000166.1:0-14970 GCA_964655485.1 uncultured Pseudobdellovibrionaceae bacterium
GAGTATAGCGGATCTGGTAAAAGAGAAAAAAATCGAAGGCATTACAGATATTCGTGACGAATCCTCAAGGGAGGGTATGCGCATTGTGATTTCGGTCAAGCGGGGGGAGAATGCTTCGGTTCTTCTCAATCGCTTATTTAAATTCACGCAACTGCAAGTGAGTTACGGGATCATTCTTCTCGCTCTTGATAAAAACAATCAGCCGGTCACTTTTGATTTAAAAGGCCTCATCCAGTCTTTCATTGAGCATCGCAGAGATGTGGTAACCAAACGCTCTCTGTTTGAGCTCAAAAAAGCTCAGGAACGAGAACATATCCTACTAGGGCTCAAAAAAGCTTTGGATCATATCGATGAAATTGTGAGCCTTATTCGCGCAAGCTCCGATGCGAAACAGGCCGAAGAAGCCTTGATGAAGCGTTTTGATTTTACGCTCCCACAGACCAAAGCCATTTTAGAAATGCGCTTGCAACGTTTAACTGGGCTTGAGCGAAGTAAAATTGATACCGAATTAAAAGAATTAGCTGATCAAATTGCTTATTTGAACAAGATTCTTGGTGATGTGTCTGAGTTGATGAAAGTGATTAAAAATGAACTGATCGAAATCAAGGATAAGTTTGGTGACAATCGCCGCACAAGGATCGAAGGTAGCGAAGGCGAAATTGAAGATGAGGATCTCATCAGTGATGACGCCATGGTGGTTGTTATTACCAACACGGGCTACATCAAGCGCATACCTATCCAAGAATATAGAACGCAAAAACGTGGTGGCCGTGGCCTTAAGGGAATGGAGACCATTCAAGAGGATTATGTGGTTGATGTGTTCACAGCCACAAATAAAACCCCGGTATTGGTCTTCACTAGTATTGGAAAGGTCTATGCGACCAAGGTTTATCAGTTACCCATCGGTAGTCGCACCAGCAAAGGACGGTCGATTGCTAATGTGATTAAGTTAAGCTCCTCTGAATCGGTAACCGCAGTGTTACCTATTATTAAAGGGTCGGCCAACAAGTATGTGGTCATGATTACGAAAAATGGGGTGATTAAGAAGACCGAACTGGATGAGTTCAAAAATGTACGTGGTAGCGGAATTATTGCTCTGACTACGGATTTGGATGATTCCTTAATTGATGTCAAAATCTCCAGTGGTGAGGACGATATTTTCATAGCTACTCGGCAAGGAATGTCGATTCGATTTCATGAATCAGAGGTGCGGGCCATGGGTCGCTCGGCGCGAGGAGTGAAAGGTATTACTCTCGCTGAAGGCGATTATGTCGTATCTCTCGAAGTCATTCGTAAAGGGCTGCCCATGACTATTCTTACGGTCAGCGAAAAAGGTTTTGGTAAGCGCAGTGACGTAGAAGAGTATCGCGTACAGGGCCGCGGTGGTGTTGGAATTATCACCCAAGGTAACATTGAAAAAGTTGGAGCCGTGGTGGGAGCTCGGGTCATTCGTAACGAGCAAGAAGTGATTTTGACCACCGACTCAGGACAGATGATTCGTATCCCGGGAAGTAGCATCTCAGTGATCGGACGAAATACCCAAGGAGTTAAGTTAATTACTCTACAAGAGGGTGAAAAGGTTACCTCCTTTACCTTAGTGGATGAAAACGTTGATGAGGAAAAGGCGGAAGAGTCTGGTATTTCGAATTAGGCTTTGGATTTCAGGATGATGCGAACCACACACAGCCTGATTTTGAGCGTGCTCTTGGTGTTTGCTGTGGGCTGTGAGCAAACACCCAAAGCTCTCGTGGCAAAGGCCGAGCGTTATGCGGCTGAACAGGATTACGAATCGGGTTTAAAAATATATTTGAAAGCCTATGAATCCGCTCGTGAAGATCAGGTTCATTCTGCTGAGCTAGTGGTGATTATTGATAAGATTTTAGAAACTTATCGCCTGTACGATCCTAAATCCCCTGATCGCGAAAAATGGTATCTGATTAAAAGACTGAAGAGTGATGATTTTGTATCCGCTCAAAAAGAATACATTCGTTATCTTGCAGAAGAAAAAAACGATGATAAACGGGTCATCAGTGAGTCTCAAAAAACTCTAAGTTTCGATTTAAGTTACAATGATCGTTGTGAGATCGTGTATTACCTTAGTTCATCCTTGCTACAGGAGAAGCAAATCGATTCAGCTGCTAGTGAGCTTGAGGTCTGTTTGGGGAATATTCCTATTGATAAAAAACTATCCTTTAAGCTTCGACAACTGGAGTTAGATATTTTAAGCCTAAAACAAGAATGGCTCACCCTTTTGGATCGCACACGGCTTATGATTGAAAGTTTCCCCGAATTCAATAGTGAGCATCAATTAGAGTGGATTTATGTGAATACCTTGGAGCAATTAGGTAAATGGGAAGAGTGCGAAGAATGGCTGAGACGATTAGGAGCAGAAGGCCAATTAGAGTCGGCCTATGTGCAATTTCGACTAAGACGAATAGAGTTTAAAAAACAAAACTCACCGGGAGCGCGCCTACGAAAAACGAAAAATTAAAGCCCATCATTTTCATTGGCATGGGCTTTGAGCTAGTGGCCCTTATTTTGTCTGCCGTCTGGTTAGGCCCGATACTGGATCGTTATTTTGGGACGCAGGGGGTGTGGTTACTGGTGTTATTGGTAAGCCTCCTTATTGGCTGGTTCGTGCGGGTGATTTATTTGTTACGAAGGATCAGCGAGGAGTGAAAGCCCAGTGAGCTATCCACTAAATCAGCACCAACTTCACGGCCTGATCCATTCAAAGTATGCTTCCCCAGCTTGAATCTTGTGCCGCTTAAACCAGCCTTGATTGACCTCGAGGACATACTGGGCATGTCTACGACTTTGGTAACTTGGGATATCCCTTTGCATTTCGCTTTTAACAGGGGGTAGGTCGGCAATCTCTATAAGTTTTCGATTTTTATCAAAAAAACCCAAACTCAGGGGAATAAAAGTGTTTTTCATCCAAAAATGGCGAAGGGCCTCATCGGGGAAAATAAAAAGCATTCCGCGATCTTTTGGGAGCTCTCGGCGAAACATCAAGCCGTGTTGGCGTTTATCGTCGTTGTCGGCGATCTCAACCACGACACGGATGTTTTGTGGCCGGAGGATGATGGATTTTGTCTCAAAACGTGGAGCTTCAGACCTCGCCTCATGGGAGAGAGCCATAATTAACCCAAGACTGCTAAGAATGATTTTAGCCAAAAAAGAAAACGATGATCTTATCATACAGGAATATACTTAAAATCGTGCGCGAAAGGTGTGTTATTCGCATTTATCTCCCTTGGCTTTTTCTTTCGCCCGGAGGCCTCTGCACCATGGATGGCCAAGGGCGAAGCCCTTTGCAGCTGAGCCATGGATGGCGAGCCCCGGGGCGAAAGGAAAAAGCTACGAGAGAGAGAAGGAGTAAAAACTAATTTGCGCAACGACATCTAGTTTAGTCCTATCTGGGTTATTTAATCACCGCTGCCATTTTACCAGTAACAGTAAATCTCAGCGTGGGCGGAAACAAAAGGAGCATAAGGATAATTCGTCCACACATATGCGTAGGCATACTGACCTGGAGCCAAGTACTGGGAAACTTGAGACCACAGATAATGACCGCTAGGTAACCAACCCAAGACTTGACCTATGCAATACACGGTCACTGCGGAGGGGTTATAGAAGGAGCAGCTGACTTGCTGGGGGGTATAGTAACATTCTGTGGGTGCTACAAATGACCCGGCATACGCAGAGAATTGTACAAGTAAGCTACTCATCAAAGTGATGATCGCCTTTGAAAACATGATGCTCTCCTTTCTTAAGTGGACTGTGAATACGTTTGCGCATGGCATAACAAAAAGCGAAAGAAAGTCTATAGCGCAATGCGGCGGGTTCTTTTATATCAATGACAGATTTATCCCCTACAAAAGCACCGTGAAGGTGCTAAAGAGATAATACCTACTCCCTAGGCTTTGTTTCGCTCCGAGGCCTTAAGCACCATGACGGTCAAGAGCTTAAGCTCTTTGCAGCTTAAGCCTTCGGAGGGCGTGTCCAGGGGTTGTAAGTCCTAGGATCTAACTATACCAACGACAACAACACCCCATAACGGATCCCTGAGCGACTGATTTTTAGTTCCTGAGTGTCACTGATCTGCATAAAGCTACTCAGCAATAAAACACCATGCAGTAACACATCAGCTCGTCCTTCAGGAGTGCCAAATTCCCAAGTTAGCTCCTGAGGTGATTTGGAAACAATGAGATTTTTTAAACTTGCAACATTTGCTCGGCTTAAAGAGTAACCCTCAACTCTCTCCCAAGAGAAGCTTGAGCCCAGATGAACCCGCAGGAGCTCCACCGGAGTGCCGGCTACCCCAATAACTAATGAAGACTGACCCCGATAGGCATGGGGAACAACTTGCTCCATTTCACTAAGAATCTGCTTTTCCATGGCTTGAGCATCCCGCCCCCAGCGGTCTTTGAGACGCACACAACCCAAGTCCAAACTATGGGACCACGCGATACCCTGCCTCGATCCAAAAATCATCTCAGTTGAGCCACCACCAATGTCAATAACCCAATAGTTACCTTCTTGGGGGCTAAAAAAGGTCGCGCCTTGAAAAGTCAATCGCGCTTCCTCTTGTCCCGAAATAATTTGCACGGGTATCCCAACCTGAGCACATAATTTAAAAAGCTCATGGCCATTTTTTGCATCACGAGCGGCACTCGTGGCTGTGGCGGCCAGCTTGGTAACCGAAAACCGATGGATGAGGGCAGAAAACTCGGCTAAGGCATTTTGTGCCCGCTCTAAAGCCTGAGGCAGAAACTCGCCCCGTTCTTCCAAGCGTTCACCCAATCGAACGTATCGCACTTCATCGCACAGAACCTGCCAAGAGTTTTTGGTAGGATCATAGTCCGCGACAGTGAGAATGAACGTATTAGATCCTAAATCCAAAGCAGCCAGTCGCATCACGCCTGTTCCAATCGCTTTTTCAAAAGCTCATTCACTTTTTGTGGGTTAGCTTGACCTTTGGAGGCCTTCATGATTTGCCCCACGAGAAACCCAAAGGATTTGGTTTTGCCACTACGATACTCGGTAACCGCATCAGGATTTTGTGATAAGACTTGATCAATGATACTCAGGATCGCACCGTCGTCTTGAATTTGTACAAGGCCTAGTTCTTTGATAGCCTGCTCAGGTGATTGGCCGGTTTTCCACAAGTGGGCAAAGAGTGTTTTGCCCATTTTTCCCGAGATCGTTCCATCATCGATCTTTTTTATCATGGCCCCCAAATGCTGAGGCGGGATGGGACAATCTTTTAACTCCTTTTGCTCTTCGTTAAGTAAGCGCAAAAGTTCGGTCATAATCCAATTGGAGGCAGCCTTAGGATTTCCACAAACCGCCACGGCCGCCTCAAAATAGTCAGCTAAGTCTTTTTCGCCAGTTAAAATATTGGCATCATACGTCGGTAAGCCAAGTTTTTCGATAAAACGCCATTTTCTTTCACGAGGTAACTCGGGTAACTCGGATCGTGCTTTTTCGACCCAGCTTTGGTCCAATACGAGGGGTAACAAGTCTGGATCGGGAAAATAACGGTAATCATCTGCCTCTTCTTTGATGCGCATGGAGAATGTTTTGTTTTTATCTGGATCCCACAACCTGGTTTCTTGAATAATTTTTTCCCCTTTTTCTAACAGAGCGACTTGTCGATCAAACTCGAACTCCAGAGCTTTTTCCACAAAGCGAAAAGAGTTAATGTTTTTAATCTCCACTTTGGTGCCGAATTTTTCTTGGCCACGGGGACGGACACTGATGTTACAATCACACCTCAAACTCCCCTCCTCTAGGTTACCATCACAAACATCGAGGTAACGCAGAATCTGACGAATCGTCCTCGCATATTGCGCGGCCTCAGCGGGCGAGCGCATATCAGGCCCTGACACAATTTCTAAAAGCGGAATCCCACTACGATTGAAGTTAATGAGAGAATATTCCCCCATGTGCTGGGATTTTCCAGCATCCTCTTCCAAATGAGCACGAATAATACGAATCTTTTTTTGCTCCCCTCCTTCAAGCTCAATGGTGACCTCTCCGTGCTCGCATATGGGCTCATCGTATTGAGAAATTTGGTAACCCTTGGGTAAATCAGGATAAAAATAATTTTTGCGGGCAAATCGGCTTTTAAGACGAATATGACACCCTAAGGCCAATCCTGTTTTGATTGCCATTTTCACGGCCTCACGATTCACGGTAGGCAAAGCTCCGGGCATACCTGTGCTGACCGTGGAAACATGAGCATTATCGCCGGCATGAAACTCCGTAGAGTCACCACAGAACATTTTGGTTTTTGTTTTCAGTTGGGCGTGAATCTCTAGCCCGATTACACACTCATAATTGGGGTTGCTCATGTTGATAGCTCCTTAAAAAAGAAAAATGCGCTTCTAAAAAGCGACCTGCTTGAAATAATGTTTTTTCATCCCATGGACGCCCCAGTAACTGCAATCCTATGGGTAACTTTTTGCTATCTAGCCGTGTTGGAATGACTAATCCCGGTAACCCTGCGAGATTGGCACTCACAGTAAATACATCGTTGAAATACATTTGTACCGGATTACTACTTCTTTCCCCCAGAGCAAAAGCCGTCGTCGTTGATACTGGAGATAAAATAAAATCACAGCGTTGGAAGTTATCCAAAAACTCTTTTTGAATCAGTCGACGAACTTGACAGGCTTTTTTATAGTAAGCATCGTAGTAACCGGCACTGAGGGCATAAGTACCTAGCATAATACGAGATTTTACTTCGAAACCAAAACCTTCCCCGCGATTTCGAGAATAGAACTCTTCTAACGATACGCCGTGAAAGTTTTCAAAATTCGCTCGGTAACCGTATCGAACACCGTCATAGCGAGCCAAGTTACTAGAAGCTTCACTCGAGGCCACTAAGTAATACACAGAAATACCATGAGACATGGATAAAGGAGATTTCAAATGGACCACTTCAGCCCCGTTGGCGCGCAGGGCTGACACCGCCTCGTCGAAAGCCTTACGAATGTCGAGGCTTAGGCCCTCGTGGGAGATATAATCATCAATGATGCCCACTCTTAAGCCACGCACATGCTGACTTTTATCTTTAGACCAAGCGGGAACGGGTTCATGGCTTGAGGTCTGATCTTTATGATCAGCACCACACATCCATTCCAGCATCAAGGCGGCATCATCCACCGACAAAGTCATGGGTCCTGCCTGATCAAGGCTAGAAGCAAAGGCAATGATCCCGTAACGAGAGATGCGTCCATAGGTGGGCTTGATTCCTACAATGCCGCAAAAATGGGCCGGCTGTCTGATGGAGCCACCGGTGTCTGTACCAAGACTTGCAGGAACCATACCTGCCGCTACAGCAGCCGCAGAGCCCCCACTAGATCCCCCTGGAACATGGTTCAGATTCCAAGGGTTTTTACAGGGGCCAAAGTAACTAAACTCATTGCTTGAGCCCATCGCAAACTCATCTTGATTTAATTTCCCCAAAACAAGAGCCCCTGCATCTTTCAGTTTTTTCACCACGGTGGCATCATAAGCAGGCACAAAATTTTCCAGCATACGACTGGCTGCAGTCGTGCGCAGCCCTTGCGTGCAAAACATATCTTTGATACCCAAAGGGATACCAAACAAGGGGGTTTTATCCCAGTTCACTGAGGAAAGGGCTTGGTCGCATTGTTTAGCCTGCTCTAAGGCCTGCTCGTTAAATGAGATAAAGGCATTCAGTTGCGGATTAAGTTTTTGACTACGCTGCCAGTAAAATTGAGTGATCTCCGAAGGAGAGATTTTTTTAGTACGTAAAAGTTCGTGTAACTCAGTCAGGGTGGTTTGTGCTTTGATCATCTTATTCTTCCTGTTACTTATTAAACTGTGGTTTCCCTAGGCTCGAGATATGATCCGATCAAAACTCTAAATGACAGGTGGGACTTTGAATAGATCACCCTGGCGAGACGGAGCATTGGCCAAAGCCTGTTCCGTATTCAAATCGGTTTGAACTACATCCTCCCGAAAGACGTAGGTCATTTCATGCGGGGTCACAAGAGGTTCCACATTCTCAGTGGGTACCGAGGCCAACGTGCGAAAGTGGTGTAGCACTTGTTCTAGCTTGGCTTCCATTTTTTGTTGTTCTTCCGGAGTTAACTTGAGGCGAGCTAAAGTGGCGACTTTTTCAATGGTTTTTTTATCCATGTTCCCTCCTCTGGTTCTTCAAGGTATCGGTTTTCCTGAGCTTCGTCCACGAATGTGCGGAGAGTAAAAGGGAGCAAATCAGGGAGGCCTTTTGCGGCGCAGGCAACCCCAAGGGACAAACCAAGCTAGTGCGTGAAGTCGTTTACCACTCCCAACTGACCAGAACCCAAAACTCACCTTCTTTACGATACTCCACAACATTGCGCACTTTGGGATGAATGAGCGGCTGTAGTTGGGCACGCAGCCGACCTGTGGTTTGAAAGTTCACCCAAGTGAATACAAAATATTCAAAGGGGCCAAGGGGCATGACTGTCTTGATAATTTCAATCACGTCAGCGCCAATTTGTTCTAGATCAGTGATAAAGCGACACACTTTCATGTTGGGATTCTGCAGGCTGGTGACCGGATAGGCGCGACAGGCGTTAACCAAATCTTGTAAGGTGCGCTCCTGACTCCGTTCAGCCCCAATCGTTTGACTTAGAGCCGTTGCTCCCCATAAATACCCTATGAAAATCGCTGCGAAGAGATTAACTCGTAGGGTTCGATTCATGCACGCTTAAGGGGCTAAAAAACTCATTTTTGTAGCGATAAATCATGAAAAGGCCAGGAGCAGCGACCAAGGTGCAGAAAATAAAAAATTTAAACCACCCCATGGATTCAGCTAAGTAACCCGTGGGCGCTGATAGAATAATGCGTGGTACCCCCATGAGACTGGTGAGCAAAGCATACTGAGTGGCGGTAAACTCTTTTTTAGTCAGTAAGCCCATGAAGGTCACAAAGGCAGCTGTTCCCAACCCTGCTGTGAAGTTTTCAAAAAAGATGACCCCGGTAAGCAAGCGGAGATCCTTTTGCGCAAGTGCCAAAAGAGAAAAGCCTAAGGTCGAAACGGCTTGCAAAAATCCAAAGGAGAAAAGTCCGCGAAATAAACTAAGCCGCTTGAGAGCAAATCCACCCAACAGAGTGCCAGCTGCAATCCCCAGCCAGCCCACAACTTTGGTCACTGCGCCCACCTCACTTCTTGAGTAACCCATATCGAGGTAAAAAGGCATGCTCATATGCGAGGCCATGTTGTCGCCAACTTTGTAAAGAAGAATAAACAAGAGAATCTGCCAAGCTCTCGGGCGAGCGAAAAACTCCATGAAAGGTTCAACGAAAGAGTCTTTCAAGGACTTCGGAGAGGCTCCGGAGGCCTGAGGATTTTCCCAAGCTATGAAGCTGGCTAACAGGCCAAGCCCTTGAATAGCTGACATGACGAAATAGACCTGCGACCAGCTCAAATGATCGGACAAAATTAAGGCTAAAGCGCCTGAAATCATGCGCATGGAGAATAGGTAACCAGCTACATGAACCCCGTTACCAGCGGCAAACTCAGAGGCAGATAGCTGTTCGCGGCGCCAAGCATCTAAGACAATATCTTGAGTAGCACTAAAAAAACTTTGCGAAAGAGCCAAAACACCTAGTAACCACAAATGATCTTTCGGAGATAAAAAGCCAAACGCCAGCCAACCCAAGGAGAGTATGACTTGCGAGAGCAACATCCAAAAACGACGTCTACCCAGGCGAGAGAAGCTGAAGCGATCCAGCACGGGAGACCAAACGAACTTCCAAGTATACGGCAGGCCCACCAGAGCAAAAAGCCCGATAGAACCCAAGTCGATACCTTCCGAGCGCATCCAGGCCTGGAGTGTTCCCCCAGTAAGCCCGATGGGTAGTCCCGATGAAACCCCCATGAGAGTGAGCAGAAAATAAAGGCGGAAGGAGGAAAGAGCTTTCATTTAGCTTAGGGTATATTGTTTATGCATCCGCCACAAGAGATGGCTGATGTAGGGACGACGGTGCTCGTCAGTGGTTACCATGAGGAGTTTGGTAATTTTTAAATCCCGTGGGTCTGAGTAGAGCAAGATGAGCATTTCCTGAATGTAGTTCGTGTTTAGAGTCACATAATTATCAGTACCCAACCCTAAGGTAACACCTTTTTTCTCCCACCAAGAGAAAGGATGATCCTTGTAGTCCTCCAGTTGCCCCGTGAGTTTGTTGTTGCTTGAAGGCAAAGTGATAAGATTCACACCTTTTTGAATCATGCGGTTGAGCACATCATGTTGGTAATGCTCCACTTCACGGGCGGTATGAAACTTTGATTTCAAAAATAAAATCTCCTCCTCAGGTGTAAGGAGAGCTCCCTGCATCAGTTTTTCCAGAACGCCTTTGTTGTGCTCGGGCCAATCAAGCTCCAGCAACTCCCGGGCCTCAATACCTTTGGAGTCCAAAGCTTTACCCAGCCGATTTTGTTCCATAACTCTTTGGTAGAGCCTGTGAAAATAGTAATTAGGATTAATTCCCAAGCTCAATCCATGCTCTAGCGTATCAATATGCCAAATATTCATGGCATTATCCACCGCCTGAATACCTTTTTTTAAGGTGTGAAAAGTTTCGCCATGGTGAGAGCGAATTTTTATCCCGCGATACTGGAGCTTGCGAAAGCCTTTTTTAAACTCTTGAAAGTGGCCTTTTCTGTATAATTCCGTTTCGTTACCTACAGTGTCTACGTCAGTGAGAACGCCTTGTAGCTCGGGGTGATCATCTAGCATGGTTACGATTTGATCAACGAGATACTCAAAGTGCTGTTTTCGATTGGAAAAATTTTTTGCATCAAAAAAGCCAGCCTCCTTGCGGAAAGAAGGCGATAATACAAATGAAAAATCAGGATGACGCCTTTGAAAATCACGAAAGCCCGAGTAAAGACCCATGATAATATCCTTGGGTTCAGGCTCTTGTTCAATGGGTAACTGCTCGTGAGACAGGGTAGATGCGCGTGAGATAGAAAACTTCAGGCGGATTTTTCCAATATTGTAGTGATAATAAAGCTCGTGAGCCATGTGATAGGCTGCTGCATGATGTGATTCGAAATCTGTAAGTACGAGCTTAGGTAGATATAAGATCCGAAGATATTCTTTAAAGCCCTGTCCAGGCCCGAGACGGATCAAGCGATCGATTTTCTGTGGAGTATCAAGAGGCCAATCGATTTGACCATAGACCTCTCTGATCTTTTGTTCGTATAGCTTTCCATGGGGGCCGGATAATAAGGACTGTAATCGTGGTAACAAAAAGTTTGCGGTAAGCGAACCCGTCAAATGAATATGTTCCTCGTGGTATTTGAGCGGAAACAATTTGAAGAAATCAAAAAAGGCATACGACACCGGGTGCTTTAACAGGGAGTCGATGGAGGTGCGATCGATGGAATAAGATTCCACTAGGTCCTTGAACTCGGCCACGAGATGGTGAGCTTCTGGACTTTCTCTGTGTAGGCTTTTTTGGCCCAAGAGCAGGTCGAGCGTATCTAACAAGGAAATCCCGTTGGTTTCCGAGATCACGAAGGTTAGGTGTTTTAACAAGATGTGATGGATGGGAGAATCCTGGTGATGCATAGGTTTATGTTACTTTATGAGTCCTTGAGTCGAAAACAGAAATAAGGGGACAAAGCCTCGGCGAAAGGCTAAGGTCAAGAAAAAGGAGGCTCTATGCTTAAAGAAAACACAACCCCTCGGGTTCTATCTTTTCACTTCACTTTAAAAAATGACCGCGGAGATGTTCTAGACTCCACACAAGGAGACGAGCCTCTCAGTTTTCTCACGGAGTCCGGGCAAATTTTGAGTGCCCTGGAAAATGCCCTAAAAACTATGATGATTGGGCAGAAAAAAACCATTTCGCTTACAGCGGAAGAGGCCTACGGGGTTCATGATCCCAAGCTTGTGATTCAAGTGGATCCCAAAGATTTGGCTCATTTAGAGATTGAGGAAGGAATGTTCCTCCAGCTTAACACAGGCTCTGGAGTGCAAATTGTTCAAGTGACAGCGATTGGCAACGACAAAGTCACTTTGGATGGAAACCATCCTTTGGCTGGGCAAAATCTTGTGTTTGATGTGGAACTCATGGATTCACGTGCGGCCACGCCGGAAGAAATCGCTCACGGCCACGCCCATGGGCCCGGTGGCCATCATCACTAGGTAATTTCCCTTGCTATTTATCGCGCCTCATGTCATGCTGAAGGTGCTGCTCGTACCGAGTCCGTGATCCAGTGCTCATGGTCGGTTACTTAACTAACAAATCCAGGGCGGGAGCAACACCCTGGTTTAAAGAAAGGCAAGACCATGAGTGCGAAACTCTACGTCGGCAATCTTAGTTACACTTGCGATGATCAATCGCTTCAAGACGCTTTCTCTGCATACGGAGAAGTGGTATCGGCCCGTGTGATCACGGATCGTATGTCTGGTCGCTCCAAAGGCTTTGGCTTTGTAGAAATGAGCGACGCTTCTTCAGCTCAGAAGGCTATCGAAGCTATGAACGGTAAAGAGTTCATGGGTCGAAACATCAACGTTTCTGAGGCTCGTCCTCAGGAAGATCGTCCTCGTCGCTCTTTTGGCGGCGGTGGTGCCGGTCCTCGTCGCGGTGGCTTTGGTGGCGGTCGCGGTGGTGGTCATCGCTACGATCGATAATTTTTAGATCTATTGTGACCTAGTCTATGAAAACAACAGGGCTTCGTTTTGCAGATCCCGTATCTGTGAGCGAAGCCCTGTTACTTTTGCGTTCTGGTATTCCCGTAGCCATGCCCACGGAAACTGTGTATGGCTTGGCTGCATCCATTGATTTACCGCAAGCTCTTGAATCGATTTTTCGCATAAAAAATCGCCCGTTTTTTGATCCCCTGATTATTCACGTCACCAATCGAGACCCTGTGACGGAGTTAGTCCGCGAAATTCCTCCCGCAGCATCTTTGTTAATGGAGGCTTTCTGGCCAGGACCTTTAACTCTAGTGTTACCCAAGTCAGATCGGGTGAATCCCCTGATTACTTCCGGGCAGGACACGGTCGCTGTAAGAATGCCTAAACATCCTATCGCGCTTGAGCTCCTGAAAGCGATAGGGCCTTTAGCAGCACCTAGTGCCAATCGCTTCGGAAAAACGAGCCCGACTCGGCCAGCCCACGTTTTGGAGGAGTTTCAGGGATTAGTGCCCGTAGTGGACGGTGGCGAATGTGAGGTGGGAATAGAAAGTAGCATTATTCAGGTAACATCTGATGGGATTTTGAAAGAGCTGCGTCCCGGGCGCATACAAAAGAAGGACATTGAACAGGTTTTAGACAAACATAAATTATCTTATCGTTGGGAAAACGAAGAGCAACCCATTGCGCCGGGTATGTTGAAACACCATTATATGCCCGACTCACCTTTGTATATTTTTTTAGATGTTACACCGGATAGAAGCTTGCTACCTGTGGATATAATGGATATAAAAAACCCTGTGATTTTGCGACTTTCAGAGGAGCCCAGTGTGTGTGCCAGACAGCTGTATCACGAGCTTCGAACCCAATCTCGGCAGCATGATGCTTTATTGTTACCTTGGACTACGGGGAAAACCCAAGGGGATTGGGCTGCGATTTGGCAACGCCTGCAAAAAGCATCTTTTCGGATTATTGATCACGATTCATCAGGACCAGCCTAGGCTTGGAGCCTTGAGCCGGGCCCACCCAACCCCGTTCCTCAAACATTTCAATAAATCTCGCCGCCCGTGGGTAACCAATCGAGAAGCGTCTTTGGATGAGGCTAGCACTGACTTCTTTTTGTTCCCGCAACCAATGAATGACTTCCTGAAACTTGTCATCTTCATCCATCCAAGCGTTGCTACCGGATACGCTACCATCCCCTGAATCATCTCCGCTAGATATGTCCATTTGTGTGAGATATTGCGGCTCTCCCTGATGAGTCCAGAATTGGGTGACCTGTCTAATATCCTCGTCTTTTAAGAATGGTCCATGATGACGGATCACATGGCTGCTACCTGGCCCGCGGTAAAGCATATCCCCTGAGGCCAGCAGACGTTCTGCCCCCGTTTCATCTAAAATAATTCGGGATTCCATGCTGCTAGCCGTTTTGAACGCAATTCTGCCTGGGATATTGGACTTAATGGCTCCGGTAACAAACTCTTTGCGGGGAGACTGAAGACAAAGAATGAGGTGGATACCACAGGCCCTGGCTTTTTGTGCTAAACGGATGACACATTGTTCAACTCCACCTTTATCCACGCTCATAAGATCTGCAAACTCTTCGACGACGATCACGAGATAAGGCAGGGGCTCGTAGTAATACTGTTTGTCCCGCTGTCCAGGGGTGTTTTCATAATCAAAGTTGTTTTGCTGGTGCTCTTTTTTCTGCTCCTCACTTAGGTTTGATACGACTTCATTGTAGGCCTCGAGGCCGCGCGCTCCAAAGAGGCTCATCGAGCGGTAACGTTTTTCCATCTCAGAAACGGCCCACTTTAAAGTGACGACGGCTTGTCTGGCGTCAGTGACCAAAGGTAGAGCCAAATGAGGTAACTGCTCGAATACCGCAAGATCCACTTGTTTTGGATCCACCAAAATAAGACGTAAACTTTGCGGTGAATGGCGAAAAATGAGGCCCGTAATCAAAGATACGGTGAACACGGATTTCCCCGACCCCGTAGTTCCGGCGACAATGAGGTGCGGCATTTTGCGCAAGTCTACAATCTCACTTTGCCCGTCGACTGTTTTCCCCAGGGCCACGGGTAACTTAATATCCTCGGACCAAAACTTTCGTTCTTGTAATAAGTCTTTCAAAAAAACCGTCTCGCGCTTCTTATTGGCTGTTTCAATTCCCACCACATCTCGACCGGGTATGGGGGCAATAATGCGCAAAGATTCGCTGGACAAGGCCATGGCCAGATCATCGGCCAGCTCGGTAATTTTACTAATTTTCACTGAGCTATCAGGCTTAAACTCATAG
>CAZZMS010000167.1:0-4958 GCA_964655485.1 uncultured Pseudobdellovibrionaceae bacterium
CACCTATTCTGGTCCGTCACAAGTGATTACCATGGATGAAGTGGAAAAATTAGCCATTATTCAAGCTCTTGAGGCTTGTCGTGGAAATATGTCCTTGGTGGCAAAGACTTTGAAGGTGGGGCGTGCGACTTTGTATCGTAAAATCAAAACCTACAACATCGATCCTCACGCCTTTAAAAAGAGAAAAACTCGCACAAAAAAGGTGGCATAACTCGGTATGAAAAAGGTGCTAGCAGCTTTCGTTTTTTTGAGCCTAGCTGTCTTTGTTACTTTAGAGTGGCAATGGCGTTGGCAACGAGCGGAGAAGGTGACCGAGGCCTGGCAGCAGATTGATACGAATGGTAACACCACAGGTCGCTTTGTCGCTAGTCAGCAGGTCGGAATGACTTCCAGTTCGAACCTACAAAACGAGCTGATGCGGCGTCTGAACTTGGAAAGACGAGAGGCTTCTTTACCCGGTGGAAAATGGGAGGCAAAGCACCGAGTGAGCTTGAGTGAGCTTTTTTCTAGTTACCGATTGGTGGTGGAGCCGCAAAGCTCAGGTCGGCTCACCATCAAAGATATGGAGTGGATTAAGTCTACCGAGGAGTTACCTGCTTCTGGAGTTCAAGTAACCGATTGGAAGCCGTTTTTTGAGGCGAATGCCGATCTATTTGGCTTGCAATATGTCGATGTGGGACAATTAAAAAGTTTATCTGATGGGTCTTTAGAGTTTCCTGCTACCAATTGGCAGGGGCGTCCCGCTCGCTTACATGTGCAGCGAGACCCTAAAGGTAGGCTTTTACGCTTGTCGCTAAGTCAGGATTAGAGTCTGGTCTAGTTACCGAAAAAAGCCTTGAGCTTTCTACCCCCCTTTGCCACACTGAAGTTGAGGTCGATAGGGATTTTCGGCCCAAGGGTTTAACCCTAAAGGCTAGTCAGAGGGTCTTTAGGCTAAAAGGAGGGAGCAAGGATGCTCAGAGATATACTTATTCAAAAAGGTTTATCCAACCGAGAAGCTGAAGTGGCTGAACTTGTCACCCGTGGGATGTCTAACAAAGAGGTGGCCAACCAGCTGTTCGTTACTGAAAAAACAGTGAAGTTTCATCTCACGAATATCTACAAAAAGATGAACGTGAAATCACGAGCGCAACTGATTGTCTGGTGCTTGCCGCATCTGAACTTTGTTGAAAATGAACGTGGCAACGAACAACAGGCCCGGGGTGCAAATCCTGTCTCTGCTCCTCAAGCTTCAACTAACGTTAATCAACGTCCAAATAACAGTGCTATAAACCCTCTTAACATAGAAAATGATGCTTCATTATTTATCATTCCCGGTGCTCGTAACCAGTTGATCGGTGGTCAGGGTAACGGAGACATTGGTGCTGGCGTATAAAAAACGACCTAAAGACTCTCGTGTGGTGATGACTGAACTTGTGCTCCCTCACCACACGAATCAGCTAGGGACTGTGTTTGGTGGTGCCGTGATGTCTTGGATGGACATTTGCGGCGCCATCTCTGCTTTTAAGCATGTTGAAAATCAGGTCGTGACAGCAAGTATTGATGATTTACATTTTCTCGCACCCGTGCGTTTGGGAGGGGTGATCGAGTTTGTTGCCCAAGTTTGTTTTGCTGGTCATACCTCCGTAGATGTTTTTGTGCAGGCCTGGAGCCAACATCCCGGACAGAGAGACAAACAACTGACAGCACAATGTTTTATGACTTTTGCAGCACGCACTCCCGAAGGACAAGCCTATCCCGTGCCTGAACTTTTAATTGAAACTGAGCAAGATCGTATAAATTTCGAAATGGCCAAACGACGGCGCGAGTTGCGTTTACAAAGAAAAAACGAGTTTCCCACGGTAACCTTGTAGTCAAAGACGCAATAAATCGCTAGGCTTAGTTATCTGGTTTTTTTGAGGTTATTTTAAAAAAATCCCTAGGTGAAAGATTTTTTTTGTTCAAGGCTTCTTTCAGACGAGTGAGAGTGGCTGAGAAATTTAAATTATTTTGGGTATGAACCCAATTATCAATATTTTCAATTTCTGAATAATAGGTGCCAAAGGCTAAAATGCGGGCGTTGTTACTCAGAAAATGACAGTAGCGCAGGCCTTGTTTTTGACAGCTTTCTTTTATGGTGTGGAGTTTTTCTTGTCTCAAAGATTCTTTTTTTTCATGAGGAAATAGGGCGTACCACTTTTTAAGATCTTCGCGGACCTGATTTAAAAATTGAGAGAATAATATTTTTTCTCTCATCCTATCTTTCAGTTTTTTTGCTAGATCGTATTGCTGCCTCGATTCAAAAAATAATTGTGCTCCCCATACTCCCATATAATTGGCTAAGGCCTCATTAAAATCAGCTTCGTTTTTTATGAAGATTTCAGTATGGATCAACTCGTGAATGAGAGTTTCCACGAGAAACTCATCTTCATCGGCTAGCATGGTAGACAGAATAGGGTCTTTAAACCAGCCCAAGGTGCTATAAGCTGTGACGGGACGAATGTAGGTATCGTATTCCTCTGCTTCAAGTTTTTGTGCTTCGGATTCGACGTCTTCTTTTTGTAAGTAACCTCGGTAGGGGAGCTCACCTACGATGAGATACTTCCATACTTTAGGTTCCAAAGCCCATTTCTTAGAGGCAGAAAGTAAAAAACTCACTTGCGGGCGATTGAGCGGGCAGTAGTTTTGATAATTACCTTTAGGGTTTAGCTTAAGTTCACGTTCGGCAAACTGAATCACCTCGTAAGCGAGACTCAGCTTACGTTTTACCTCTGCGGATGGGGCGGTGTTGATAGCTTTCGTTAAAGGGATTTGTTTCCACCAAATCTCCCCTTGGATTCTTGCTGCTTCAAAGTAATAACAGGAACTAGTAATAAAAAGAGCAATAAGCAGTAAGCCAAGTGTTTTCAGAGGAAAGTTACAAGCCCCACACATGGATTGTGTATCCTTCAACCTCGGTTACCCGGTCATAGATTTTTTCATCCCAGGTTTTATTGGGGCGACGATCGAAAAGGACAAGATGAGCTTCTTTAACTCCCTTCAGGGTAGCATAGTCCCGGGTTTGCCTCAGTCCCTCTTGTAAAACGGTTTCAGGGCTATTTCGCTCACGAATGACTTTAAGCTCAAGAATAATTTTTTGCTTGGGTCCCTCCAAATGCTTTTTGGGATCCAAAGGCCATTCTACGAATAAATCCATACGCTTTCGCCCGAGGGCGTATTCGCGTTCAATTCGTCCTCCTCCGTTAATCACTCGCTGGAGAAAGGCCATCAGTAACAGTTGGGGGGCGACTTCTTTGTAGTTGACTCCCTCAAGCCAAGCTTCAGCATTTTCGCGGTAAAATTGCTGAAACTCTCTAAGCAGCTTGGGAAAATCCAAGCTATGATCGGCTCTAACAAAAGGGGTGTGGTTGTAACTAATGGCAGCTTGGGTGGTCCACACCAATTCTCGGGGGATGACTTCTTTGTAGATGCGGTTACTGATTTCAATTTGAGGGCGGGTGCGGATGAGGCCTAAATCTTCTACGTACTCTAAGTCATCGGTAGGGTATTGTTTTTTAGGAAACTCTCCACTAAGGAGATCTGCAATAATAGGCTGCACACGGGGTTCACGCAGTTTATCCACCAGCTGATCCAAATGAGTAGCCCGACTTTGAATCAGAGCTTCTCGGGCTTGTTTGTACATTTCCAAAGTAATAAAGCGTTTACGGTCCCGGTTTTCCCGCATTTTCCAAGTAAGCTGGTGTCCCAAGGCGTTTACTAACCAAGGTTGTCCCATGGTATCTAGCCACAGTTCATCAAAAATCTCAGGGGCAAACTGTTGTCCCGTAGCTTCGGTGTGCTGCAACCACAGGGCTTTGGTATCATCAAAACTAAAGTTACCAAGTCTTAAAGACTCAGCTTTAATGTTAAACGCTGATCCCCCGGTGATAATGTCTTTGCCGCCCATGTACATACGGTAGTCTTTAAGATCCCGTACTCCGCAAAGTACTACGGAGGATGGGAAAGAACGAGGACGAGTGTTGTAACCTGCCCGTAGTTGGCGAAGAAAGGAAATTAAGCTATCGCCCACCAAGGCATCCACCTCGTCAAAGAATAAAACCAGGGGTTTTGTTGAGGCGAAACTTAAAAGAGTTAAAGCCTTATTTAACCAGTCGTGTTCCGCATCAGGGTATTTTGAGCGTATGTTTGAAATGGAATGAATTAGGTCCTCTTGATGGTAGTACATCAAGGTGCTTTCTAAAGCTGAAAGAATAGCTCCCATCACATGGGTGACGTTTTCTCGAGCCCCTTGCCCCCGTTCTATATTGACATACAAAGCCAGATACTGGCCTTGCGTGTTTAAGTAATCCACCATAGCGAGCAGAGACGTGGTTTTTCCACTTTGTCTGGGGGCGTGGAGGATAAAGTAACGTTCTTGATAAATAAGTTGTAGGATCTCCTCCAGATCGATGCGTTGGAGAGGATCTAGCATATAATGCAGATTGGGTTTACAAGGTCCTGCGGTATTAAACTGTTTTTCCATAGCTTTCTTTTTAATCCCTGAACAAGGTTTTGAGTAGGACTATTTGCCAAATGTTTTTACCGATGGAGTGAAAAAAACGTAGGCTCTATGAAAAGAGTATTTGTTCAACTTTCCACGGGGGTATCCCAGCCCATGCGGGTAGAGAGTATGCGTAGGATATCTGTAGCGGTCTCTTCAATAGCCTTGTTACTGACGTTGATCACCGGCCATTTGCGATTGGCCTTGAAAATATTTTCCGCATACTCAAGCTCGCGCAAGATATAGTCTAATCCGGCGTACTGTTGTGAAAGATCCTCTGAGCCCAAGCGTTGCAATCGGTTTTGCCGAATTTTATGTAAAGCTTCTTCGTTAATGGTTAAAGCGATGATTTTTCTTTGGTCGGTGTGAAATAGCTCTTTGGGCAAGGCTTGACCGAGCACGATCGGCACATTAGCCACTTTGTAACCTAGGTAACTTA
>CAZZMS010000168.1:0-6482 GCA_964655485.1 uncultured Pseudobdellovibrionaceae bacterium
ATATCAGGGCCTGCAAAAAGGACCCATTGCTGCGCATCCCCCCAAATAAACTCTCCATAGGCGGTTGATAAGCATACAGGTTTTTCCAAAGCACGAAAGGTTTGTGACTCTTTTTCCATCAGCGACTCCTACAGCTTGTTCCATGCCACCTGAAGAGCATGGACCACCTGTTCCTGCACCTCGGCACTCAAATCAGGAGAGAAGGGCAAGCTCAAAACCCGTTCACTGGCTTGTTTCGCTACCGGAAAATTCATACGCTGTATTTTTGCATACTGGGCTTGATACCAAGGCTGCTCAGGCATAATCGTAGGATAGTGCACTGATGTGGGAATCCCCTGCTCTTGCATGAGTGTTTGAATTTTATCACGCTGAGGGATCTCAATCGTATACTGAGCCCAAACACTCTGGGCCTCAGCGCAAACCATGGGTAACTTGATTTCGCAAACCCCAGCTTGCTTGAGTAGACTCGTATAACGTTCGGCCACTTGCTGCCGCATTGTAATTTCACTGGGGTAACGCTCCATCTTCGCCAAAAGCACGGCACACTGAATGGTGTCTAAGCGACCGTTGATTCCCAGTCTTGTGTGATAGTAACGTCTCTCGCTCCCATGCTCACGGATTTCCCTCATCATTTTGTAGAGCTTTTCGTCTCGAGTAAAAATAGCCCCTCCGTCTCCATAACAACCAAGGGGTTTTGCCGGAAAAAAACTTGTACCCGAAACTGTACCATACGAACATGAACGTCGTCCCTTCCAAGTAGCACCAAAGCTTTGTGCCGCATCTTCTATGAGGTACACCCTATGCTCTTTCGCTATGGCCTCCAAAGCTTCCATATCTGGCATTTGTCCATAGAGAGAAACCGGCATGATGGCTTTGGTCTTTGGCGAAATCGCCTTTCTCACTTGGTTTAAGTCTAAATTGTAGGTGTCAGGATCAATATCCACAAAAATGGGAGTAGCACCCACCAAAGCAATCACCTCTGCGGTTGCGATGAAGGAAAAACTCGTTGTGATCACCTCATCACCAGGCCCAATCCCTAAGGCCATAAGCGGAATCAACAACGCATCAGTACCACTGGCACAAGTCAAAGCATAGGGAACTCCCACAAACTCGGCCAACTGCTTTTCCAGCTCGGTAACTTCTGGACCGTTAACAAACAGCCCATGTTCCATAACTTTCTCGATTCGACTGTGGATCGACTGCTTCAGTGCTAAGTACTGGGGTTTAAGATCGCAAAATGGAATCATACTTCACCTCTTTATGAGGGCTTCAGTATCAAAAGCTTACAAGGAAATGTCCAGTCTATCTGCGGCGGCCAAGGTAAAAAACGACTTCCCTTTATTCATTTTGACAAGCTTTCGAAGCACTCTATAAAGAAATCATGACTCCAGAAACAAATAACTCTCCAGAAAAGGCACTATTCACAGCACCCCCTCGCTGCCCATCCCCTGAGCTCAACTCTGCAGCAAGACCGCACTCACACCAAATGGAAACCACGTGGTTTGCCCCCGCTTCCTACAGTTTCGGTCTAGAGTGGATGGAGTCCCACATTCCCCGAGTAAAAAACCATCCCCATTTGATTGTCATCGGAGGATTCGAATTTGAACCGGTCGTTACTCTAGGACGAAAGGTGCATCCTGAACAATTCCCTGTGCCTGATCGCTTAAAGCACTTTGAGCTTTTAGCGACTAATCGAGGCGGAGAGGCAACCATTCATCAACCTGGACAACTGGTGATCTATCCCATCTTTCATATGTCAGCCTGGGGCTTTGACGTCCGCTCATGGACTTGCCTGCTATTAAGGACTGGGCAGATGACCTTGAAAGAACTTGGATTGGAGACCGAGGTGCATGTTGATAACGCTAACAAAAAAGTCGGCCTCTATAGTAAAAAGGGTAAAGTCGGATTTATCGGGTTAAGAGTCTCGCAAGGCGTATCCAGCCACGGGGTAGCCATCAACATCCACAACGATCTGAGCGTCTACGATGATTTCATTTCATGCGGCACAAAAAACGCTCCTGTGGATAAGCCTCACACAAGTCTCACTCTAGAACAGGTTTACCAAATATGGCTTAGACACTTTTGTAAGCTCCTTCTCAATCAAGCATGAAAAATAAGCTGCAATGGACCAAATCTCTGAGTCTTACTATGACTCTCTAGAACGGTAACATTTTTTGGGCGCTAGAGCGAGTTGTCGTATCTCCCAACCGCAGAACGCGGTTAGTATTTTTTCCCCAGCACCACAAAGCCTGGTTGACATCTTGAGCGCAAGTGTAATCCGCACCGCCAAAAAGCTTGTTCACTGCGGGCAAACCGGAGACCTCTTTCCAAGTGAGGCTTTGATAATCCGGATTACTTGTCGTCGTAGAAAAGGCGCCATAACCCAGTTGCCCAGTGTTGTTGAGACCGACGCAGTACACTTTCGAAGAGGAGCCTGCAATAACACAAGTATGAGTGCTACCCACAACAACATCCTGAACAACTCCAAGAACCGAGGTATTTATCAGCTGTGGAACAGAAGCATCGCTTGTTAACCCCGTACCCAATCGCCCATTTGCACCCGCCCCCCAACAATAAAGTTGTCGAGAGCCTCCTGCGATGGCGCAAAAATGAGCAGCATAGCCACTGACTTTGTGCACGTTAACTAGGGGCGTATTCGTTGTGTAGTTTATCATAACGGGACTGGCATAGCTTCGAGCAGTCGTGGTGTTGAGACCGGTTCTACCGTTAGTTCCAGATCCCCAACACCACAATTCCCTCTGAGTTCCCACAACCGCACAGGATGCCTTAACACCCAGGGCGAGATCCACAACACCGAGTAAATGATCCGTCGAACTGGTTGATTTAGCCACATAGGTTGTTGGCGAAGTTAAAGTGGTGGTGGTCGTATTACCTAATCCTCCATTAGCTCCATCTCCCCAACATCGCACTTTTGATGTGGATCGCTCGATGCCACAAACATGGGTAGCCCCGGCCACAACTTTATCGAAGAGCAAAGTGGGAATTTTTTGCGCAAAAGCAGACTGAGTCGTATTCCCTAAGCCTAATTGCCCCAAGTGATTTCGCCCCCAACAAAACACATCGCCTAAAGAGTTCAAAGCACAACTGAACTCATTGCCCGAGCTCACACTGACAATATCCGTTAAGCGCTGATTGCAGCTACTATCGGCACAAACTCTCGCCGCATCCTGGGGAAAAGAACTTTGGACCAATGGAGACCCGGACGCACTATTGTTACCCAAGCGCCCGTTCGATTGAATTCCCCAACACAAGACAGAGCCCAACTCTGTTGATACGCAGCCATGATTGACACCTAAGCCAACAACGCGAGCCCGACTATGGCATTTGATTTGACTGCCCCAAAGAAAAGGATCCGACCAGTAGGCGCTATCACACATGACTTGAATACGCCCCGCTTCCCATAAGGTTTGAAAATTCGTAGCATCCACCAAAACACCAGTCTCACCTACTCCACAGTTCACTCGGACCTGTTCCACTTCAGTGCTTAAACTCAAACCAATTATTAACCCCAGCGCCACGGCGTCTCTCGAACCTGCTGGCGAAAAGTAGGTTTCACTTTGTGAGGGTGGACACAAACTCAAATCAACGGGGTCCCCTGCAGGATTGTGACAAGAGACTAAGGGACGATTCAATGTTACCGTGCCATCACAGGCCTGAAGGTTAGGATTAAGAACCTGGAAGGTGGGTACATAGTAATCAGCCACGCAGGTTTTCGTTGTTAAGTTCCAACTAAAACCCACTTGGCAGCTTCCGGTTTGCACCTCGCAGGTATTGGTAGTTAAACCCGACTGGGACGGATTGTATGTTACCGACAGAGCATACGCTGGCTTATTAGTACAAGGCGAGCATGGGCCTACTCCGTTGGTGGACTTGAATGTCCCACCTGGACACGCAGAGCAACTTCCGCCATTTAAAAATTGTCCTGCAGGGCAATTGGTTACAGCCTCACTCACACAAGCCGATAAAGAGGCCTCATACCGGTATCCCGAGGCGCATTGAACGGAGGCTATGGTGCAGCTATTCGCGCTCAAACCTGATTGAGTGGAGTCGAAAACGACGGAAGTTGCCGGGCCACTAATCGAGTGAGTGCATGGCCTACATTGTGTTTGTCCTACTTGATCTTGATAACTCCCAGCGGGACAAGCTTGGCAGAGTCCGTTAGGCCCACTAAATTGCCCCGCAGGACATTGAGAAATAAAAGACCCGCGGGCCACTGCCATAGCTAAAGATTCGCCCTCAACACACATCACTCGCGCAGGTACACCACTAGGCCCAATGGAGAGGATATGTTCACCTGCGGGAGATAAGATGGCTCGACGCGTGCTTAAAGCTGATTGGCAAAAACTAAGCTCAACCGATGCTCCATAACTAAAACTCGATCCCAACTCGGTTTCAGTACAAACCTGCACGGAGGGTTTTTCGCTGTGCTGAATCCCCTCGCAAGGATTAAGACTCACCGGAGGTAAACTCATTTGAGGTACGAATTGAGCCACGACCTGTCTCCGCCCGGGATCATAAGCATAGACACGTCCCCTTGGCCAAGTACTATTCATACTGATACGCCCAACCGGATGTAATAGCCATACTCCCCCACGACACTCCTCTACATCCATGCTTGAAGAGAGAATACGTAAGCCCTCTCGGTTAGTATCACAACTTGCACGAGTTTCAAAGGTCTGGGGATAGTAAAAGTAAACCCTTTCTTCGCTGGGAGGCACCTGCGAAGCACTATCTTTACTGGCATTGAGATTTTTTATCTGGGGTTTTTCTAAACAAGCCCCAGATAGAAAGATAAGCGCAATAACTGCCGCGGTGGAGATCAATCTCTGTGAATCCTTCACTAGAAACACCCGAAGCAAACTTTGAACTCTAACTAGAGAAATATGAGAGCTTGTTATCATTCACCCTCATATTATTAAACAAATATTAAAAACCGAAGACTAGATTTTCAAACGACTCAAAATCAGACAAAAGCCAAGCTCATCTCTATTTTTGCGGCTTTACTAAGGGAGATGTAAAAGGTTCGGCTGTTTTTTGCTCGTCCGCCTCGTCTTTTGGCAAACTGCTTTCATTTTGAGCAAGTTCCCTCTCTGCGACGGAAGATGCTGTGCTTTTTTCTAGATTGCTACGTATTTTTTTTAGCTCAGATACACCTGTACCCTGAATGAGTAAATCCAGCTCCTGACCGTCGATTGTTTCGTATTCCAGCAGGGCCTGAGCTACTCGATCCAAAGCTTCTCGGTGCTGACTTAAAATCTCTTTCGCTTTTGCGTAAGCTTGGTCAATTAAGTTTTTAATTTCACGGTCAATAGCCTCCGCTGTTGAAGAGGAGTACTCATGTGATTTTTGGGCATACTGCAGGCCTAAAAATGGCTGGCCATCATGTTTTTCATAAGCGATAGGTCCCAAAACACTCATCCCCCACTCGCAGACCATACGTCTGGCAATATCAGTAGCCCGTTCGATATCATTAGACGCCCCAGTGGTAATTTCGTTAAATACCAACTCCTCAGCAGCACGCCCGCCAAAGAGAAATGGTAACATATTCTGAGCTTTGGTTTTGCTCAAGTTCAACTGGTCTTGTTCTGGTAAAGTTTGAGTAACACCTAAAGCCATCCCGCGAGGAATGATGGTTACCTTGTGCACAGGATCAAGACCTTTGAGCATTTTACCAACGAGGGCGTGACCCGCCTCGTGGTAGGCTGTCACTTTACGATCCTCTTCGCTGATCACCATGCTCTTTCGCTCACTGCCCATAATGACCTTGTCTTTGGCCTTCTCAAAATCCTCCATCTCCACGAGATTTTTGTTGGCTCGCGCCGCGATGAGCGCAGCCTCATTCACTAAGTTCTCCAAATCTGCCCCAGCAAATCCCGGTGTGCCTCTGGCCAGTTTTTCTAAGTCCACGTTGGGCCCCAGGGGCACCTTCTTCGTATGCACCTGTAAAATCTGAAGCCGACCTTTCACGTCCGGCTTACCTACAACGACTCGGCGATCAAACCGTCCGGGTCGCAAAAGTGCTGGATCCAGAACATCCGGCCGGTTAGTCGCCGCAATGAGAATCACACCCTCATGACTTTCAAATCCATCCATCTCCACCAGCAGCTGGTTTAGGGTTTGCTCTCTCTCATCATGACCTCCACCCATACCGGCTCCACGATGGCGACCGACAGCATCAATTTCATCAATGAAAATCAAACAAGGAGCATGTTTGCGACCCTGCTCAAATAAGTCACGCACCCGGCTCGCTCCCACACCCACAAACATTTCGACAAAATCCGAACCTGAAATGGAGAAAAAAGGAACTCCCGCCTCACCAGCCACAGCTTTAGCAAGAAGCGTTTTACCCGTTCCCGGGCTACCAATCAGTAGCACCCCCTTGGGAATACGCCCTCCCAGTCGGGTAAATTTTTTCGGATCTTTCAAAAACTGAACGATCTCCATGAGTTCTTCTTTGGCCT
>CAZZMS010000169.1:0-5923 GCA_964655485.1 uncultured Pseudobdellovibrionaceae bacterium
GCGAATCCCACCAAGGTAACGATACCAGGGCATGCCTTGCGCCACTGCTGCAGCACGACTCACAGCTAAGGACACGGCTAAAATGGCATTCGCTCCCAACTCAGATTTGTTACCACTGGTGTCCAAGCTCAGTAACCAATGATCCAGCTCCAGGGGAGAACGACTCAAGTCCCAGCCTTTCACTTGAGGAGCCAAACGGTGACGGATGTTCTCTATGGCCTTACTGACTCCTTTGCCATGGTAACGCCCTTTGTCCCCATCACGAAGTTCCAAGGCTTCAAAACGTCCTGTGGAAGCGCCTGAGGGAACAATAGCACGCGTGATTTCCCCCCGACTAGACACCACTTCCACCTCTACGGTGGGAAAACCCCGACTATCCAAAACTTCTCTTGCTTTGAGCTGCTCAATAAAAACTTTCATCACTGACCCCTTTTTTTAAATTTTCCTGTTACTACAAGCCTCAACTCACACCCTGAGGCAACCATCCTTAGTGTTTCTTCGCAACATAGATTGAGTTACGACCCATTATTAAAGGCTCGCTCTGCAGGTTTATCCTGCTCTTGATGCTGTTTCTGATGCAAAGGCTCTGATTTAGCCCACTCCCGCACCCAGGCCATACTTTCTTCAACTAAATCAGGAAAGCGCTGTTGCACTTGAGTCCATCCCAGCCGCTTCATCCACACCTGAGCTTGTCCTGGGTTTTGTTTTGCCAACAAAGTCACAAGCTGGCTAGCACGCACAAAAAAATCGAGCATTCGATTGAGATTTTGCTGTAAGCGCTGAGGCACCTCATTACGCTGAAATTCCGGAATTGATTCCTCCGAGATGGGAGCCAAGGCCCAGTTCAGCTCGGGTGGAGACAATGTTGCTGCCTCCATCCCTTGATTTTTACGCTTTCTAGGCTTTTTGGGCTGCTCGATGACAGCCACCATTTCGCGAAATAGCTCACGACTAAGACTTAAAGAGGTCATGAGGGCCTCTTCGTTACTCTGGACCACTTCTTTCATCACCGCGTCCACCAATGCCCGTGGACCAAAATCCCGCTCAGTGGTAGACACACTGCTTTTTCCCCGGGCACTTGGAGCTGCAGAAGAAGATAGCTCCGAAGCCTTATCACTAGGCTCCGCCCCAGGGATATCCAATCGCCCCGCAGGAGTGAGCCCCGAAAGAGGGGCCTCTGCCATGGCTAAGCTATCACGAGCTCCACAGCGCGGAAATACCCATACACCATCAGGACTCCAGCCGTTTAATTGCCAGGCTTGTAGTCCCATGAAAGTGGGAAGGGCCTCGAGAGAACCCCACAATAGTGATTGTATTCTAGGATACTGAGGTAAGCAGGAAGAGCCTCTCCAGCGAATTTCTTCCGGGGACTTAAGCAAGAGTTGAACTTCGGGGGCTGGAGATAGAAAGTGCCCAAGAAAAACCTGGGGTCGCTCTAATACCTCGAACACATCGGGCATCAACCGCAAAACACTGTCTAAAATACCCCAACTTCTTAGCTCACTGGAGCTTCGTCCCACTTCACGCAAAAACTCCAAAGGCTGGCTGATGGATTTGCCAGATTTACTCTGATACCATCCCAAAAACTGCAGAATGAATTGGTCCAATTCCGCAGGGGTAATCCACTGCCCAGGATCAGTTAACCAGTTTTCAGGAATAGGATAATCAAAAAAAAGCTCGGCTGGATCCAGACCCTGCTGTTCTGCGAAGCTTATTAGTGTAAAAGACAGTTTACAACTGACCCAGTCGGCCATACTATAGCTTTAGCGAAAAGCTCAGTCCTTGCAAAACAAGGATTGTGTTTTTATCAATCTGCGTCATCAATGCGGCAGTAGCTCAGTTGGTAGAGCATCAGCTTCCCAAGCTGAGGGTCGCGGGTTCGAGTCTCGTCTGCCGCTCCAGTTTTTGCTTAAACTTAAGTGGGGATCAAAATGCGAGCTCCGGGCCATGCCTGAGTTGTTTAAAAGGTAACTACGGGCTTTGCGCCGGCTGACGTTTCCTTTCTCGCTCTTCTTTTTTGATTGCCTCAACATTAGACTCCAACAAAAAGCTTTTCTGCAAAGCTTTCAAAACGATCACCGTTTCATTCAAAGCCTCAAGAGCCCGACGGGTAGCTTGAGGTAACTCTGGACCAATTTCCGCCAAAGCCGGTGTAAGGATTTGAAACTGTTCTGACAATACGGCCATATTCGTCACAAGCTTTTCAAAAGCTCCCATCAGATGAGGAGCCTTTTCCCGTACCATCGGCAGGGCCCGCTGCAATTCGCCACTGACATCCGCTAGGGAGACCAACAAGGGAGTCAGTCGCTTGGAGCGATTCACATCTGAGGCCAATTTAGCCCCTTCTTTTGAAAGACGATTTAAGTTTTCCAGCAGGGGTAACAGTTGATCAAAACCTCGAACCACAGAATCTAAACGCTCTTTTTGCGAAAGAACCAAAACCAATTGACCAATGTTGTAGAAGGCCTCGCTCATTTTGTTCAACAGCTCACCGTCGGCTCGTCCCGTTAAATAGGCCATCACATCTACTGTCGAAGCCACTGGAATAAAAGCTCCTTCATCCAAGCCTGCCTGACTTCCCGAACGATCCACCAAAGTTAATTCAAACGCTTTGGGGCCAATCACCGTCGGGCGAATCACACGAATTTGAGTTCCCTGAGCCAAGCGAGATTGATACTTCTTCTTCACACTGAGTAACACCTTAACTTCATTGGTATCATCCAACTCCACTTGCTCCACTTGACCGACCTTGATTCCAGCTAAAAATACATCGAGCCCCTCGTAAACTCCATCTGCAGAACTTAGACGGGTATGATAAATCACCTTGGGTTCCCACCAGCCTTGCAGCCAACTCATGGCGATCCACCAAGCCGCCAGCAAAAATGTGGTAACAACCAGTAACCTGAGAGAAACTTTTTCAAAATGAGTCATTTTCATTTGCATCATGCTGCCTCCCCACTGCGATAAGGTAAGAGCCGCAAAAATCGATTAAACGGTAACAAATTCATGCGAAGCGAGTCGTAACAAAAAATAAAGCGCAGATTTTTTTCCTGAACCCACTTCAGCAACAATTGGTGGAAAGCCTGCAAGAAATGGGAGTCAAGCCCCATCCACGGGTCATCCAAGATGAGAACGCGCGGATTAAGCACTAAAGAGCGCATAAGAATGACTTTTTTACGAACCCGTCCACTCACATAGGCCGGTCGCAAACTCCAGTCCCAATCCACGGGCAAATAAGCTAGAAGATCTTTTTTCAGCTGCTCAACGGTGATACCCAAGCCCTCATGGTACTGAATAGGTAGAGTCAAATTATCCCACAAACTACGGTTGTAGAGTAATCCCCCCTGATCAAAGCTGTAAGAAATCTGTAAACGGATCGGAAGTGTCGTATAAAAGTCCTGCCCAGTGACCAAACCATCGTTAACGAGAATCTCTTCCCCGAGGGGAGCCTCATCGATGCCCGATAACACTTTCAAGTAAGAGCTCACCCCAGAGGGCACTGTGCTTTGCACTTCAATAAAAAAAACCTCTGGATCTCCCTGTAGATGAAAGTCGAAACATCGCTCGGCTTGCGGGGAGCGATAAGTGAGCCGATGGATCAGCCCCGCTTGGTGCTGATTCGATCCATTTTCAGCTGTGCTTTTTAGCGCCCCAAATAACATGCTCTCTCCCTGCTCCTCACTCAACCTTCACTAGACATAAACCCATAGACTTAAAACGGCATGAATCACAAAACTCGCACTTAGGCTGCGCACGACCGCCTGAGTGGTTGCCACGGGAACCTCGGTAGGACTGAGCTCCACTTTCAATCCGTGCCAACAAGCAAGAAGAAAAATCACCAAACCAATAAAGGCATACTTGAGAAACAGCACAGCAAGAAGAGTGGGACTTATGGCCATAAACACCTCTCGCCAAAAATGCCATAGAGGGATTTTTTGCACCCACCAAGCCGCCAGAGCCGCCCCCCACCATACAAAAAAACCCGTATAAAATCCTAAAATGATCACGCTCACAACCCCTGCTATCAAGCGCGGTAACACAATAAAATTCAGAGGATGAATTCCCATCGACAAAAGAGCCTGCACCTCGCGGTTCACTTTCATGTTACCCAGTTCCGTAGCCACGGCTGTGACCGAGCGAGCGATGATAATGAGCGTGGTCAAAAGAGGAGCAATGACAAATACGATGGCTTGCTGGAGTAGCATTAAAACTCCATGCAAATCCCCCAGGCCCCAGCGCGGATGAGACATTTGTGCAAAAGTGGCAAAGCCCAGAACCCCGGCTAAACTCGAGACCATAAACCATGACTGCCAAGAGGTAAAATACACTTGAGCGCCCACAACACCCATCAGGGGGCGCAATTTGGTAACCGGAACGAAAGCAGTACTTCGTAGGGAAAAATACAGCAAAGCTATAAGCTCACCGACCAATTGCGCTTGACTACGCCATCTGTCTTTAAGAGGGATAGGTAATCCTGTCATCGAATGCCCCTTCCATATTCACCTCGTTCTACAAATCCTTAGCTTTTATCGGTTTTCTCGAGCCTATGCCCATCGACTCCACCCAAAGACTCGGCTTTTGTCGGATAAGTCATGACAAGAGTCTTGGTCCCTGCTATGAGCTCGAAAATGAGCTGGGGAAATAACGACAAAAAGGATGTTGAAAGTCTATTCACTAGGCTCCGGCCCGTCCTCTAGCTAGCCAAAAAGTCTTATGAAAACATTCTATGTGCTCTCAGCCATTCCCGAATATCTGGTGCCGCTGCCACAATTTGGAGTAACTAAAGCTGCCTTCCACTCTGGACAGGCTCGATTAGTGGTTTTGAATCTTCACGACTTTGGCCTTGGGGTTCATCGCGCCATTGACGATCGCCCCTATGGTGGAGGGGATGGGATGGTTCTTACGGCTCCGACCATAGAGAGGGTGATGGCTCACCTGCAGTCCATACAAACAAAAGAGCGTTCCATAAAAAAAATCTATCTGAGTGCCCAAGGCCCCGTATGGAATCAAACCTTGGCTCAGACTCTTGCCGCCAATACCCAAGAGGATCTGATACTTCTTTGCGGACGCTACGGAGGCATCGATCAAAGAGCCTTGGATTATTATGGATTTGAGGAAATCTCCATTGGCCCCTACATTTTATCCGGCGGAGAACTTGCTGCGATGGTTATCATGGACTCGATTCTTCGCTTGTTACCTAATACTTTAGGTAACAAGCGAAGTGCTACCGAGGATTCCTACAGCTTATACCCGCATTGGCTGGAGCCCCCGCTCTACACTCGCCCGGAAGAATGGCAGCAGCTTAAAGTTCCCGCCGTGTTACTGAGCGGGCATCACGAGCACATCAAGCAGTGGAAAAAAGTAGCAGCCTTGTGGACGACTTGGTCTAAGCATCCTGAATTGCTTCCCTCAAACCTTTTGACACCCGAGCTTAAAGCGCAACTGCAACATTGGGCTCAAGCGGGTATGCCCTACCCCCCGGCCCAAGCTTTGTTAGCTGTCGCTGATCGAATCTACCCAAGCTAGACATTTCAGACTTTTTAGGTCAGCATCAAAAACCTCGAAACCTAGGAAAAATCATGGATCAGAAACAAACCCTTGAGATTATTGAGGCTCTTAATGCCGGTGAAATTCGTGTGGCAGAAAAAAAAGCCCCTGGGCAATGGGTGGTTCATGCCCAGTACAAGCAAGCCATCTTAGATTACTTCCGCCTCCAGGCGATGAGCCCCATCAACGCGGGACAATTACAATTTTTCGATAAAATACCCTTAAAAAAATGGGTACCCGAGGATAAAGTCCGAGTGGTTCCTCCCGCCTTGGCCCGCTACGGAAGCTTTGTGGCCCCGGGTTGTATCTTGATGCCCAGCTTCGTAAATATCGGTGCTTACGTGGACGAAGGCAGCATGGTGGACACCTGGGCCAC
>CAZZMS010000170.1:0-20503 GCA_964655485.1 uncultured Pseudobdellovibrionaceae bacterium
GAGCTATTACCATCCCAGCTCAACACTTGGCCCGTGGCTATGACCCCTCGATATAAAAGCTGTTCGCCTTGGAGTAGCAACAGCTCGGAGGGCTGAAAATCCCTAGCGGATATGGTGTAAGAAAAAAGGGATAAGTCGGCTTCAGATCTTACAAACTCTCCAAACTTTTCAAAATTATAGAAACGATAGCCCAGTTTTAATTGAGCTCGCCTGTTTTCTGCCCACTCAAAACTAAATAAGGCATCTCCGATACGTGCCCCAATCGGCTCCGGACGATAGCGCAAGGGTGCCATTTGGGCCCAAGACGGGGGGGATACAGCCAGCAACAAACCTAGAACTACACGAGCATCATGCAACATAGTCCATCCTTGAAGAAGCGAACTCCACTCGATTGACCTTTATAGTTTATTTATTGGCAAGCCAAAGCCAAGAGTTTTTTCCGACTAAGACCGAAGATCCGTATAGTCGCAAAACAAAAAATTACCGGAATCAATCCACGACTGAAAAGTACATATTAACTCCGACAAAGTATTCACCCGATGCACCAGTTTAAAGACCTCATGCCCGAAATCTAGCCAGGGATGACTCATCCGCACCAGGAAGCGAAACTTTCGTAACACCAAATCGGTGTTACCGAAGTCTGCTACCAATTCCTCCAACACAAATTGCAGATGCCGCAGATACTCCCGCGCTTTATCTTGCGGAGTTTTAGGATACCATGGCACATCAGAAAAACCTAAACGCTCGGCAACCTCCGCTACTAACCAAGGACGTGCAGTCAGAGCCCGCCCCACCATCACAGCGTCACAGCCACTTTCCTCCAGACGTCTCAAGACATCCTCAGGAGTTTGAATGTCACCGTTACCCACCAAAGGCACAGGTAACATTTTTTTTAGCTCCCTCACCTGAGTCCAGTCAGCCCGATCGCGCCGACCCTGATGAGCCAGGCGCGGATGTAAAGTGATCCAATCCGCACCCGCAGTCACAAGGCCTTCCACGAAGTGACACAGATAGGAAAAATCGTTTTGCAAACCAGCGCGTAGTTTTACGGAAATGGGTAAGCCACAAGAACGCTGTTTGGCCCATCTCACCACTTGGGCGGCATAAGTCGCATCCCCCATAAGGGCCACTCCGTAATTGTGCTTAAGAGCTTTGGTGACTGGACAGCCCATGTTGATATCAATAGCCACGGCCCCAAAGTTTTTGAGAATAGCGATGCTTTTAGCGATGGGCCCCTCCTCGTTACCTAAAATCTGGGGCACCCAAAGCTCCTCTTCGGGATTTTTTTGGGCCTCATAGACGGAAGCCACATCCTCAGAAGGTAGACGTCGCGAGTTTAGCATTTCACTGGGCCACCACATGCGGGCTTGAGGCGGGAGGTAACGCAGAATACTTTTTTTGAGAGCTTTATGACTTAAACCCACCATGGGAGCCAGAGTTAGAGGGAAGTTGACAGCGGGTAAGGGAAAAAAATTCATGGGTAATTTCTAACTCCCACATGGGGTTTAGCTTCAAAGCATGGAGAGCCTACCGCGGCAAAAAAGCTCATATGAGAAATCTACCGGAGCTGAAATCGATCCCGACTCTCCTTATCCCTAACCAGCGACCCAGAATCTGCCTCGTTGGCGCTGCTCAAACCCTCTCATCACTGACTCCACTAAAACAAAAAACAAAAAGCTAAAAACGAGATCAGACGAAATAGTTGTCTTAAAAAATGGCAAAGCTAGCCAGTAACATTGTAAAAAACCCTCAAGATCTCGGGTATATAAACCACCTTGCCACCACACTCCAAAATTGCTGATAAGAAAAAAACCGAGGCTACCAAAAAGGACACCCATCGCCTTAAAACTCACTGTCAACACACGATGCTCAAAGGACTCTTTTCCTCCCTCTTGTGTGAACTTCACTGGAAACTGAAAGATACGGTAGGAGGCTCCCATGGCCACCACTGCATAGCTCAAAAAACCCAAATACACCCACTCCCAGCCCGGATAAAACCAGTTACCGATCAGGCTGTCGCGTATCACCAGAGTTACAAAAGTTACAAAAACGTAAGCAGGGACACTCAAGCTCGATTGGCTAAAAGCTGCGAGTTCTCCCCCAAGCCGCGGCCCATAGTTTAAGAAAAAAATAGGGACAAAATAGATCCAAGCCCCTAAGTAGTTCCAATTTTCAAAGGGCAAGTAGCGACTCCAATATCCACTCATCCCCACCATCACCACTTGCACCAGTAACAATACAAAAAGCGACATCACAGTTTTTTTCATACTCTCGGTTTTAGGCGACTCATACACGATTTGGCAAGAAAGGATCACAAACCCTGCTTAACGATTTTGACGCGTGCCCATTCTAAAAATCCCAAAGCTCCGAGCTCATAGCCTAAACCACTCAGCTTTCGCCCCCCGAACGGAACCGCAGGGTGAGACTGCACCTTCTCGTTCACACAAACGAAACCCGCCTCAAGACCACGAGCCAATAGCCCTTGCTCATCCGGCGCAAAACCCCACAAAGAGGCCCCAAGTGCTAACTCACAGTTGTTGGCTTTTTGTAATGCTTCGGAGATCGATGTGTAAGAAGACACGACAAAAACCGGAGCGAAAAACTCCTCTTCTCGCCAAAACCTTTCATCCCCGCGAGCTAGTAAAACCACGGGTAACTCTCCTCCAGAGGACTCGTATACGAGCCTAGCCCCTTCCGCCAAGGCGGCTTGTATCTGTTGCCGGACCAAGGAGTAAGCTTTGTCATGTACCAATCGAACCTGAGAGGGATGCTGCTGCAGATAAGTTTTAAGCCCACTCAACCAAGCTGACAGATGCTCCTCCGGTAACAAAAAACGCTTAGCCGCGATACAACTTTGGCCCATATTGATAAATCGTGCCTCCACGGCTTGCGGAATCCAAGTTTGTGGATCTTTCTCTGTGCCGATCAGAAACACATCACTCCCGCCAAGTTCAAGCACACATTTTTTCATGGCCTGTGCAGCCAAGCGGTACACTTGCCGACCAGCCTTGACACTTCCGGTCAGGGTTACCGCATCGACTTCGTAGCTCGGTATTTTTTGGCTGATCTCTTCTACAGTCCAAAACCCCGTTTGGTAACTGTCTTCGCCTAAAATTTCGACAAAGTGTCTTTGCCACTTTTGCCAAAAAGGCCACACTTCGGGGGCTGGTTTGTGCAAAACGCGATTTCCGGTAAGCATAGCATAAGGTAACACGCGCATGATCTGCCACAGAGGAAAATTCCAGGGCATAATGGCTAATATGTTACCATAGGGTTCCAGCTCAAAGCTGTAACCTGCAGGTAGGGATAGAAAATCCCGCAGCCTCTCTTGGAACGGAAATTGAAGCGCGTACTCACAAGCCGCGGCCGACTTAAGCACCTCGGCTTTAGCTTCTATGATGCTCTTACCCATGACTTGATGAATGTCCATGGCCATGGGCTCGGCTTGTTGTTTTAAAAAATCAGCTAATTGTTGCAAGCTCTGGCTTCGCTGTTTTCGGTCACTCTCGTAAACTCTCATGAGGGTATTTAACCCCAAGGCCTCGCACGACTCAAACAACTCTGTGCAGGGACGCCGCAAGCTATTCGAGAAAAAAATCTTACCCTTAACTCCTCACGCCGCAGTGCGCATCGTTGTCCAAAGCTAGCTTATTTGTTATCGGTGGGAAGCTAGTGTCTACGGGAGGTCAGCCATGTTACAGCGCCGCACTTTAAGTCGCAGGATTTGCACCTTCGCTTTCGCCATAACTCTCCCTATCTCCATGTGGGGCAAGGAGCTTAAAATCGGGATTTCTCAGGAGTTTGAGAATCTCAATCCTCTGATCATGACCATGTCAGCCACGTCCTACATCTATGCCATGGTCGGTCGAGCCTTGGTAACTCTCGATGCCCAAGGCCGCTGGGTCCCCCAACTCGCGGTGGAAATCCCCTCCTTGGAAAATAAGAAAGCTCAACTCAGTGCGGACCGCAAAAAACTCACAGTCGTATGGACGATTAAGGACAAGGCTACTTGGGGAGACGGCCAGCCTGTGACTTGCGCAGATTTTGCTTTCACCCATAAAGTGGCTTTAAGTCCCAATATTTCTATTGGCGAACGAGAAGCCTATGAGAGCATTGAAAAAATCACATGGGAACCAGCCCAACCCAAAGTGTGCACGTTTCACTACAAAAAAGTGCGCTGGGATTTTTATCAAATGGGTGGCTTTCGCCCCTTGCCGAAACACTTAGAGGAAAAAATCTTTGAGACGCATAAAAAACAAAAAGAAGGCTACGAAAAAAACACGCTTTACGTGAAAAAACCTACCACGCCTGGCTTGTACAATGGTCCCTACCTTATCACCGAGGTTAAGCTGGGCTCCCACGTGATCCTGCAGCCTAATCCTCATTTTTACGGACCTGCACCAAAAATCGAAAAAATCACAATCAAGCTTATCCCCAACACTGCCACCATGGAGGCCAATCTGCGCTCAGGTAACATTGATATGGTCTCCTCTTTGGGCTTGTCTTTCGACCAAGCCCTGAGCTTTGAGAAGAAAGTCAAAGCGGAAAATCTTGGTTACCAAGTTTTATTTAAACCCTCCCTCACCTATGAGCATATTGATCTCAACTTGGAAGAACCCGTACTGAAAGACAAAAAAGTGCGTCAAGCTTTAATTTACGCACTAAATCGGGAAGAGTTGGTGCAAGCCTTATTCGAGGGGCGACAGCCTGTGGCAAAACACAACCTAGCTCCGATAGATCCCTGGTATAGCGAGGATCCTAAACTCATCACAGTTTATGACTTCTCTAAGCGCAAAGCCGCAAAATTGCTGGATGAGGCTGGATGGAAATTGGAAAAAGACGGTTACCGCTACAAAGATGGGAAAAAACTAAGCCTCACGCTCATGACCACAGCGGGTAACAAGACGCGGGAAACCGTGCAGACCTTTTTACAAGAGCAATGGAAACAAGTGGGATTGGAAATCCTAATCAAAAACGAACCAGCGCGAGTGCTATTTTCTGAGACCACTAAGAAACGTGCATATCCCGGGATGGTCATGTATGCTTGGGTGTCAGCCCCCGAAAGCTCTCCCCGCTCCACCTTAAGTTGTGATTCTGTTCCTAAGGCCAGCAATGGATGGTCAGGACAAAACTTTGTTGGCTACTGCAATCCCGAAATGGATAAATTGATTGCGGCTTTGGAAGTAGAGTTTGATCCCAGCAAGCGAAAAACTCTGGCCCAGCAGATCTTGAAACTTTACACGGAGGACGCTTTTGTCATACCGCTTTACTACCGCTCGGATATTGCTGTTATTCCCAAGGACCTGAAAGGATTTGAGCTTACGGGACATATGTATGCAGAAACTCAAGCGGTAGAAAACTGGGAGTGGTAAAACAAACGTTTTGGACAAGAACAATACCAAGATGACGAACTTTCTCATCCGCCGCTTTCTGCAGACCAACATCGTAATTGGGGCACTATCATTTTTTTGTTACCTATTGCTGACCCTGATGCCAGGAGATCCCGTAGAGTTAATGATTAAAAGCAATCCCAAAATCACGCCGTAGGATGTGGCCAGAATGCGGGAGCTATATGGCTTGGATCAGCCCGTGTGGGTTCGCTATGGACACTGGATTTCTGATATTCTCCGGGGGGAATTGGGCTACTCGCGCACATACCGAGTGCCAGTCAGTGAGATTCTACTGCCCCGTCTGGGTAACACTTTTATACTCTCCTTCACCGCCTTAGTGATTAGCCTGCTTGTGGCTATTCCTCTAGGCGTGTGGGCGGCTGTGAGGGCTCAATCCTGGGTGGATTATCTGATTGGTTTTTTTTCCTTTGGTGGGATTTCGACTCCCTCGTTTTGGCTGGGATTAATGCTGATTATTGTTTTTTCGGTGAAGCTGGGTATTTTACCAGCCAGTGGGACAGAGCCTATCGGTGTTAGTGACCCGCACTGGTGGCAACGCTTGCCTTACTTGGTGTTACCGGTTTTGACATTAAGCTACTTATCCATTGGGCGATTTATCCGCTACACCCGATCGGCTCTGCTTGAGGTTTTAGGTCAGGATTACATCCGCACCGCTAAAGCCAAAGGAGCTTCGGCCTCTAGTGTTTTATGGAAGCATGCTTTTCGCAATGCTCTGCTACCTTTGATCACTATGGTTACCTTGAGTTTTTCCGGAGTTTTTTCTGGAGCTGTCATTACGGAAACCGTATTTGCCTATCAAGGAGTGGGCAAGTTAGTGTACGATGCCATCGTGGCCAACGATTTTAATGTTGCTATGGTAAGCTTTATGATTTCTGTCAGTATGGTTTTAGTTTTTAATACGGTGGCTGATATTTTGTACTCATGGGCTGATCCGAGGATTCGTTACCAATGACCGACTCGTATTGAGCACAACATGGACAACACGCACATTCAATCTTTTTGGTATCTTCTTTGGAAAGAGTTCAAAAAGCACAAAGCCGCCCTGGTGGGACTTTTCATAATCCTCGCCTTCGCCAGTTTAGCCCTTTTAGCTCCCCTTTTGGGGGCTTGGCTTGATTTAGATCCCTACAAGCAAAACGCTCTTAAGCGTTACCAACAAGCGGGCACTCGGCTTGAACTCTCCTCCAGCGAAAAAGAGGCTTGGTTAGAAGCTTGGAAAAATCAATACCCCACTTTGTGGAGTGAACTACAAATAAGCCTCGCAAATCTTCCTGAATACACCTGGTCATCCGCGGAAGATGCTCCCTATGAGTGGATAGAAAAAGCCAAAGCCGAACGTCTTGTCATATTGGAGCAGTTACCCGATAAGCTTCAGCAAACCTTGCAAGGCGTAAAGCACGAGCTCGACTCTTATCATCCTCTTGGCACTGATGAGTTAGGAAGAGATGTGCTAGCCCGACTTCTTTATGGGGCTAGGGTATCCTTAGGGGTGGCTTTGTTGGTTGCTTTAAGTAGCAGTCTTATTGGACTTATTGTGGGAGCTATTGCGGGTTATTATGGAGGATTCTGGGATAGCGTTTTGATGCGCTTAACGGATGCTTTGTTGTCTTTACCGCTTATGCCGGTGTTGATTGTGATGAGTAGTCTCAGCTTGCAAAAGTTACCTTTGGTGGGTTCTGTAGTTTCAGCACAGGATGAAGGATTATGGAAACTGGTTCTCATTTTGGTGAGTTTTTCGTGGATGGGAGTGGCTCGCTTGGTACGGGCCGAAGTGTTGAGTCTTAAGCAAAGAGAGTTTATCTGGGCTGCTAAAATCATCGGAGCTCGCGATTTACGCATATTCATTCGTCATTTAGTGCCAAATGTTTTGGCCTCAGTTTTGGTTGCGGTGACTTTAGGCATTGGCGAAAGCATCCAATTTGAAGCAGCTTTGAGTTTTTTAGGCTTAGGGATTCAACAGCCTACACCCAGTTGGGGTAATATGCTGTTTAACGCGCAAGAGATTATTCTCGAATCTCCTCTCCTCGCTTTGTTACCAGGCCTATGTATTCTCACCGTCACTATCGCCTTTAATTACGTAGGAGATGGATTGCAGAAGGCACTCAATCCACGCGCGAGGCAGAGGTAAAATAATACATACCCTGACTCCGGCCTCAATGATTAAGAAACCTTCTTGCCGGAAAAGACCTTGCTCCAAAAACTGCCGTTACCTTCATCCTTCCTGACGGAGGTTGGCCCAGCTGATTTTGGTTTAAAGTTATGACCCAAGACCTTGTAGATAAGCCCCTCGAGTTCTTCCATGGTGAAAGGCTTTTCCAACTGGATTGGATGGTCCATGTGGGCTCCACTAATGGCAATCACAGGTACCCCATGTTTCTTTGCTTCTTTCACCACTTCGGCAAAAGATACAATCGTATTACGATAATCCGCTAACACTAAATCAATCTTATGCCACTCGGCTTGCTTTAAAGACAAGTAGGGCACCAATTGATATTGGTGCTCACTTAGCATCTCTTGCAACAGCTCCGTAAGTTCTGAGTCATCCTCAAAAATCGCAAGACACAATTTCATAAACTCCTCCGTTACACTTAATCAAAATAAAAGCTCAGTCCCCCACTCACATCTAAGTATTGTAACTGAATTTGATTAGGTCCCCTAAGACTTTGATACTCCGCTCGGACCAAAGCCCCCAGACCTTTCTTTAGTAACCACTCAAATCCGCCACCCACACTGGCGCCGGCGTAAGAAGACTCCGTGGATTGAAACTGCATCTGATGAAACCCCGCACTTAAAAACCAAGCCTGCTTTTGCCATAGTTCAGCGAAAAGATAATCGGATTGAATCACCATACGATCTACTCGTCCCTGAGGGTAAAACAAAAATCTCAAGCCAGGTCCAAAACCCATATCACCGCCCAAGGTACGAGAAAACACTAGGGAGTAAGCAATCTGAGCCACGAATTTTTGACTCAAGTCTAGATCACCAGCAAGCTGATAGCTTCCTAATCGTGTGAGGGAAAAATTCCCACCACCGGGAAGATCAGCCTTCATGGAATAAGCTCCTAAACTAAGGTGTAAGCGCTTAGCCCAAGCCATACTTGGTCCGAGCGAAAAGAGGATACCCAACAAGAAGAGTACGAACAGACCGAACTGTGCTCGCCTTCTACGAACCGAAAAAATATGTACTACTGGACCCACACAAACCCCCGTATTAGCCCTTAGGCTGCCCGTAGATGAGAGGGTTCGCGTCCTTCACCCCCTGTCGACGCAGGGGGCACCCACTCACTGAGAAATTGTTTAAGCTTACGGCCCACCTCAGAGCGAGCTTCTCCCACTAGATCAGGAGATAAGCCCTTTTTATCCCACCGCTTTAAGAAATCGAGTAACAGAAACTTTTGTTTATCGGACAACGCTTTTTCAATTTTCACTCGATAATCCTTGGAAAGATTGAATAAACTTTTAGACAAAAGCTCCATAGGGAGCTGGCTCACTAGGGTTTTAAGGGGCTCATCCTCGAGCTCGAATAGAGGATAAAAGGGAGGTCTTAGCACATGGATGGCACTGGAATCGCCAGCGGCCAAGTAAATTTCTTTTTCCACCTGTGGATGGGTCGTGTTCAGATAGGAAATGAGATCGCGCTCCTGTTTAAATAAGCTCAGGAGCTCCGGAGTCCGCAGAGGCTTCAAACGACTTAATGTGTTTAAATAATTTTGCAATTTCGTCTCACTGGGTTTACGCGAAAGTTTACCCAATTTCTCATGATCTAGTAAAATCGCCCATCGGCCTGGTAACACCTCACGCCCTAGCGCCAAAGCTGTGCTTTTAGGTAAGTGAGACAAAATCCACACACTATCATCGGCTTCAAGACCATTTAAAAAATCTACCAATTTGTCTTCAGCATACCAAGCGTGCAACAACAATCGTTCCTCAAGTTCGGGGCGCAAATGTCGATTCACTCGCATCAATCGATTCATGAGAGCAAAACTTTTAGCGTCTAATAAGGATGGATTGAGTAAGGCCTCGTACCAGGCTTCTGAGCGGGAGTAGGCAAAAACAGAGTTTTTTAGACTATCGGGAAACGCATTAACCAAAGCACCGACGGATCCTGGGTAGCGCACCAACTCTTCTTCAAAAATCTTCATATCCTCTAAAGTGGGAAAATTTTTTACTCGTTCCAGCTCTGTAACCCAGCTTAAAATCAACTCGGAAATCTTAATGGTGTCGTGCAGTTGCAACTCGCCGCCACTGATCCGAGTATCGCCGCGTAAGCCATAGCTCTCATCACTAGAGCGTTGAGTTTCACGCCCAGACCCAGACCAAGCACTGCTAGCGTGATTTACGGAAGGCATATCGATCTTGACTTGGCTGATCGCTCCGGCCAAGCGCTTGGACGCAAGCCAGGTCCCTAACCAATGAATGATTGCGTAAAACAAGAGAGCACCCAACACGCCCCACACTGCTTTATGAATTCCCTCATACACAGAACCTTTAGAGTCTTCAGGCTTAGCGATCTTGAGATTCTTTTTTTCGATATTGACAAAATCTCTCCCTTCAAAAAAAGGCCACTGCTTTCTAGCCAAGGATTTGATATCCTCGAGCCACTGATCCGGCACGTCCTGATGTACGGAAATATTCGCGGTAATGCGATTAACTCGATTGAGTAACATATAGTCGGGGACATCGGGATCGTTCCATAAATCTACCACCTCCTCGTCCACCTGCCCTAAAAAGGGAAGCTGAGTTTTTATCTCGGTCTCGCGATTGACCGTAAGCGGTTCCACTTGCACTTGAACGATAAAAGGTTCTGCGCCCAGAAGGGTCTTAAGCTGGGATTCGATGTTACCAGCGATCTGCTTTTCAAGCTGAATAGCTCTTGGATGCTTTCCACCCGCAAAGCTTACGCTGAGACAGAGGAGGGAAGCAGCCCAAGCTAAGGACCGAGCTTTTCTCAACCCTGTATTCCGCCGGCTTTTAAATTGAGCGAAGGCGCTGGAAAATCTTTCCTGAATCCATCTCATAAATCACCCCCTGATTTGGGTTCTAGGATAATGAGAGCTGTTCTAGCATAATCGTGGAGGATTTTTTTCTGCTCGCTGGCCGGTCGCCTGATAAGCTCCTCCTCGCGCAAGCCGAAGCGTGCCATGTGATCCTTGGAGATATTTAACTCCCCAAAACCTTGAATGCGCATTTGTGCTAATGGCACTCCTTTTTTTTCTAGGTAGCGAACCATTTCCAAGGCCCTGAGTGCACTAAGCTGAAGATTATCGCGATATTTTTTTCGAATGTTCTCTTTGAGTGGGCGAGGATCAGAAAAGGCTGTGACTGCAATCCGGTACTGACCCATGTAGGGTTCGTAGAGCGCAAAGAACTCATCAAGCTTTTTCTTGGCGTCTGGATGTAAATCTGGCCGACCGCTGGGAAAAAAGGATTGCCCAAAAAACTCCACAAAAAAGCGACCTTGCTCCTTTTGCATGCGCGCTTGTAGTCGTGTGGCGACCAAGGGATCCAGCCACTGCTCAGGCCAAACTGATCCCCCTTGCGAGAATGACTTCGTCTCGGCAATCAAAGAAGTGGAGGAACTAGGCTTTTTGTGAAACTTATCGGCACTAAAGAAAATAATGAAAAAAGCTGTGATCAGGGTAAGCATATCCCCGTAGCTAATAGCCCAGCTACCTTCGGAATCCGGATGAGCAAGATCTTCAAACTTTTTTCTATGTCGCATAGTCACACCTTAAGCAACCTGTCGAGTTTCATTGTGCGAACCTAGGGAATCTTCGGGAGGCACTAAGGCATCCATTTGTTCCAGAAACACCAGATAGCCCTCATCTTGTGATTTTAAGCGAACAGCATTCAGGGCAATATCAGCATACTCCTCCTCCTCCTCAGCTTTTCGCAGAAGAAGCTCCCCAATCGGATTGATCACGAAGTTAGCTAGTAACAATCCGTACATGGTTGCTACGAGAGCAATGGACATCTGCACGCCTAACGATGAGGCGTCGGTGGCACCTTCTAAGCGCTTCATGAGGTTCACCAAGCCGAACACGGTACCTACCAGTCCAAATGCTGGGGGATACTTCGCTAAGTTTTTCACGGCAAAGGCGACCCGCTTGTAGCGACGAATCTGCATAGAAATCAGGTCCTCTAAGATCTCTTGCACTTTTTCTGGTAACAAACCAAGCTGAAGAAGTTCATCACCTCGTTCCAAAATCAGTTGAAACAATGAGGAGTCATTGTCTGCCCCACCCTCGCCTTGAAAAAATCTTCGGCTTTGTTCAAGAACCTCTCGGTATCTCGACTTTTCGGGTTTGAATAAATAACTGAAAGCTCGGAGAAGGTCCTTTCGATATTCCCATGGCAAACTCAAAGCTCCTACGAGCAGGGTACCTCCCAATACAATGAATAAAGCTACGAAATCATAGTAGTTAATGAGGCTTTGATCCAAATGCCAAATCACGGCACTCAGAATAAATCCTGAGCCAATCAAAAGAAGGGGAAATAACCACATCGCTTACTCCTTTCTTAGCTGCTCCACCAGCCTTTGCACATCCGTGGCTTGAGGGTTGAGGGCTAAGGCTTTTTCAAAGGCTTCAAGCGCCTTGGTTTTCTTCTTTGCCAAATAGTAACTGCTACCCAACAAACTCCACAAGGTTGCCGAATGGGGATATTGTCCCGTCAAATTCACCAATATATTTTGTGCTTCATCATAATTTTTTTTGTGAATGTAAGTTTGGGCTTGGAGCACTTGAGATAACACGGCGTCATTCAGCTCATGGTTACTCTTGGGAGAGCCAGTGAGTTGTATGGAATTTTTGAGAGGGATCTGAATTTCTCCGACGCGATCATAGAGTTCACGGGGAACAAAGATCATGTCACTTTGACGCCCATCTTTTTTGGCTGAGAGAAAAATAAATTGATAACGCTGGTATTCCTCAGCATTAAAGCTCACTGGACCAGCTCCGAGAACTTTCGCATCACCCGAAGGCAAAGTCACCTGTATCTCCCCTGCACTGGGACTAGAATCCAGAAGGATATTTTTATGGGCACAAGACCAGAGGCTTAGGCTGAATGAGATGAGAGTGACTATTAAGACAGTTCCCCTTCGAGGGAGCGATAGAGAAGGAGTTACGATGAGAGAATTGAGCTGCCATCCGTGAGCTTTTAGCTTGAATATATTTGAAGAGCCGAGAATGAATTTATCGCCTACCTGACACATGTGTTTTTCTCCGCATTCTTTAATTTTTTAACCAGCTGTTGTTACTCTCTTTTCAATGAGGGGTTCGGACTGATTTAAAATTTTTTTTAGTCTAGTTTTTTGCGAAGTGGACTTTGATCCAGAGTGTTTCAATTTGAGAATTGTTAAAAATTATGTCCTAGACTGAAGGGGAGTTAAGTTTTTCTTAAAGATGTCGATTGCTTTGATAGGTAATCAGATAGGCTTGGGACATAGTGCTAAGCGAAGAGGTTTCAAGGTAACATTTGTGAAATGTTACCAAAACTAAAACACGGGTGATGCACAACAAAGTCCCACTGAGGAGGACCCATGTGGCAACAAAGAATGAGACAAAACAAAAAAATGTATTCCGCTTTCATCTCAGAAATCTACAAATGTTCTATATCCCCCAAAAAATCATGGATATCATTAGCTACCAAAATTGTTACTATATCAAGCATTGCAACTGCATTTTTATCCTCCTGCCTAGAAGAAGGATCTGACTTCAGCCCACTGGATAAAAAAGGTGGACAAGGAGAAGGAATTGGGCGGTGTGAAATAAAACAATTGATACCGAGTAACGCCTCGACCATCAAGGTATCTGGTTCAAGCACGGGACACACTCAATTCTCCACTGTCATCACCGGAACGGACTGTTCTATCAAATATTATCTGAACGGCAGCACCACACCTCTCACCTCAAGTGGAAACAACCTCATCTTATCATCCAGTCTTCTAAACGCCGGTCCCAACCAATTAAGAGTGGAGGTCACCGGTCCGATCGGATCTGACTTTAGGGTGTGGAATCTAGAAAAAAACACCCTGCCTACTTGCACTATGAGCTCACCTCTGACACCTAATTTAAATATTGTCCAAAACTCTGCTCCTGTGACCCTTAGTATTTTGGGAAATGGGGGAGATCCAGGGGAAACTTTGACTTACTCATGGCTACTCAATGGGCAATCCTCGAATACTTTTCAGACATGCAACAGCTTGGGCAATTTCTCTTCCTGCCAGTGGGACCACTCTACTTTAGACCAAGGTCCTTACGAGATAAAAATAAGAGTTTACGATGGAATTGATGAGGCATTCTGTACTTACAATGTTAATCTGGGGCCCGACTGCACAATCTCAAGCAAAAGTCCCTCTGCAACTAATCACACTTGGCCTGCGAATTCAACCTCTCCTCAAACTTTATCAGTCAATACTTCTGATTCATCCTGTCTTGTCAGCTGGACAATAAACGGTAATCCAGTCGTTGGCTCAGGAGCTTCAAGAAATTTTTATTCCGGTGAGCTGGCTACCGGATCAAATATTATCAAAGCCTCGGTATCTTCAAGTATTGAAGCCACATGGATTGTGGTCAAAAATACTCCACCATCTTGCAATCAATCTCCTGCTCCTACTCCAACCCCGGCAGTGTCAGTTGGAGGGAGTTTGCCGCTATCCGCCATTTTAACCGACAGTAATGGTCACACACTGACTTGGAATTGGCTGAAGGGCTCAACTCCAATAACCTCAGGAATTACTAATACATCTAATTCTACAACGTGGGTTTTTAACCCTGCTGCCTCAGATCAAGGGATTCAGGATATCAAAATTGCTGTAGATGATGGCTTTGATACGACGATATGTCAGTGGAGTGTTAACGTTACCCCAGCTTGTTCAATCTTGAGCTCCCTACCCGGCACGAATAGTTTTTATGTTTCTGCGATAGGAACCGCTCAAACCATATTCGCGGTAACACCGTCCAATGCTTCAGAGTGTAACATTAATTGGGAAGTTAATGATATCAGTTATGGTAGTGGTAGTTCGAAAATTATTAGTGCCAGCGTATTCAGTCCTGGCATACCACACACGGTGAAGGCTACTGTGTCAAATGCTGGAAGTAGTGACACAAAAACCTGGACGGTCTGGCGAAACAATTTACCAACTTGCTCCAGCCAAACACCCATAGCATCTGGGCTTATTATTGCAGAGAACCTACCACAAACTTTTAGTCTAACCGTCGCTGATCCAGATCCCAGTCAAACATACACATACGATTGGAAACTAAACGGCACGACTCCACCATTTAGCCCAAGCTCTTCAGGACTAACGACTCAGGCAACATGGACTCCGCTGAGTGGCAACTTAGGTGTCAATAACATCTCTGTAGAGGTAAAAAACTACTATGATGCTAGCCAGTTTGACACTCACACATGTGCCTGGAGCACCACTGTTCTACCTCCATGCAATGTCGCTGATAAAAGTCCTTTAATTGCAAGTATCAAAGTGCCTTACAATCCAAGCCATCAAACCGCTTTCTCAGCTGTTTCTAACCATCCCAGTTGTAGCATCTCTTGGGAGCTTAATGGCAACAACGTTGGGTCGGGGAGTTTCTACAACTTGCAAAGCAGCGCCCTAAATTCGGGGACTAATGCATTTAAAGCAAAACTTACTAATGCGATCAGCAACACGGAATTTACATGGAATGTGACCAAGAATATCGTTCACTCCTGTAGTAGTCAATCTCCAGCAGGATCAGCCACAATTAATGTTGGTAGTTCTCAAGCATTTGTTGGCAATATGTCCAACCCAGACGGAGATTCTTTGTTTTTTGATTGGACACTAGCCTCTACCCCTCTTCTTGGAGAAATATCGAACTCCCTCAATCTTAGCCCAAATTTATCTCAAGTCGGCAGCAATCAGTTACTCCGACTCCGCGCCTTTGACGGCTACGACGAGGCCTTTTGCGACTGGACGGTAACCATCAACGATCCTAACACAGCCACAATTTTGGCTTGGAATCCCACTAGCGATCCGGTCGTCATACTATCAACCGATAGTCAAAACTTTTCAGTAACAGCTACTGGTACCGGCTTAACATATAAATGGTATCTCGACAATGTACTCCTCACCGGTAGAAGTGGTGCTAGTGAAACTTTCACATATCTTGATATAGCACCTGGAGCGGTCAGAGAGTTAAAGGTGGTCGTTACCGATACTTACAACAATACTGCCCAAAAAATATTTAATGTAAAAAGAAATCAAAAACCAGTGATCAATAGCACAACACCATCTATATCTGGATCAAGCACATATCGCACTAACATCGGCGTCCCAGTCAGTGCTTCTGTAAGCGCTTCGGATCCCGATGGGGACACTCTAACTTATACTTGGACCCTGAACAACACATCAAATACCAGTCACCCCAGCGGTATACTAAGTCATGACCCAAATCCGAGCTTAGCTACTACTGCCACTTTCAATCCCTCGAATAATTCACTCTATCTTGGGACTCAACAACTAAGAGTAGTTGTGAGTGACGGTCATGAGAGCGTTACTCATTTGTGGCCCATCAGCGTTAACTATTTTTCAACGACCTGTAACAATCTCTATAACAGTCCGGTATCTAGCTCTGGAGGAAAAGTCTGCACCTTGGTAGGTAATCCAAGTATTGGTCACAACGAGGATGTTATTTTCGATCCAACTCGACTCAAAATATCCCCTAATCACGTTATCGAGCTTGAGCCCAATGTTTATGCTTACGCAGACGGTTATTATCACGTTATTGGCATTGTTAACGACACTAACTCCAGCAAGTCCTATTTCGGTCAAACCATCCCTCCAGGGCAAATGAAGATTGTCCTGGGCGTTGGACAACGGGGGCGCAACTTAGACGCTTCCTCGTACACCTCATTTTGGGGGGTTAACGCCTCAGGGGAAAATTATCCAAACTTTAAAATTTTTGATCCAAGCCATCTCACTTACGATCCATCTGGAGTAGGTGTGCTTTATATTGCAGATAGGGGTAACAACCGCGTGTTAGCCTTAGTGAACTCAAGTAGTCGAGCGGGACAAGTGATCCGCGTCTTAGGTTTAGCCAACGGATCTACAAGTGCTACCGCAAATGAGGGCCTAGGAATTAATACCTCTTGCGGTGCACCCAGTGGAGTTGCCATTAACATTGAGGGGAGTAATAAATTTTTATACGTCACTTGCTCCTCACAACATCAAATAAAAAAAGTTGATATCACTGACTTCACCGGAAGCAATATCCCCAATTTCAACACTGTTATTGCAGTGGGGAGATTAGCATCTAATAATCAACCTACAAATATTCATTCATTCCTTGATGGTCATTCTGGAGGCGCATTTAATCCAAACACAGGAGGAGTTGCGCGAACCACTACGCCGTGGGGTTTATTTGCTCATAATGGGCTCGTATTTTTTAGTGATCAAACAAAGAGAATTAGAGTTTTGAATACAAATTCTTCGACTGTCGATTTATATCCAGACTTCGAAAGCCAAATTGACAAGTTTATTTCCACCAATCTAATCTTCCAAGCGGCGTTTGTGTCCACCCCACCTGGAACATCTGCGTTCAACAATATCGGCAGTTTAGGTCTGAATGCGAGTTTGATATCTTCAGATACTGTAGATACTTCGAAATACATTCTTCACATTCCTTCAAATCGAGTCTCAGGCGCTTGTCACGCAGTGACTATTCATCCTAGGAATACCTCATCAAACTACATCACTGCTTCAATAGTTTTAAATCCAACGGTGAACTCTACTGTAGCCGGAACTTTATTTAATAATCCCGAATGCTCTGGTACGGGGACAAACTCTTTGACAGTTAATATACCCCAGGGAAGAAGTTTAGGGACTTTTTGGGTAAAAACCTCATCCAATCTTGATCTTTCAATCACCGGAGTAACTGGTAACAAAGCTTTTAACTCCCTTAGCTTAACGAATGGTACATCTAGTGATACCACTGGTACCTTCTACTCCTTTGTCACTAGTCCCTCATCAGGAGCTGGTGGATTTCATCCCCTAGACTGCCTTCCCATAGAGCTAAGAATTTCGAAAACAAACTCTGTCTCAGCGCAAGTTATCAACATGACAAGTACCTTTCAAATGTCGATGTTTCATAACAATATAGGGACTTTTTACGCTGATCAAACATGCACCACTCCAGTGAGTCGTATCACATTATCCTCCGGACCAGCGATTCGCACCGTATTTTACAGGCGAGATGTGAAAATACCTCCATCTTGGGTGGCTTCCGTTTTTGGCTCTGGAGCTCCGCTCAACACTGCTACCAATTACTCTTCAAGTGTCGGTACGGCAGTTTACTCAAGTATCGGGTATTGGCTTGCCCCCCATGTAGTTAGCGGCAATCTTAACGGAATTATTTATAATCCAATATTTAATAATACTAACTTAGCTGCTCTACCGCTACAACATTCCGTATCATATCTCAATTTTACGAACCAAAGTCAGAACGTAGGCGTTACCATTGCCCCCTACAGCTCAGCGAGTATAGCTAACTCAGTGGGAGGTCTGGCTGGCTATATCAATGATAACGTGACGGCATCGACCACTCGATTTAACTCTGTTAAAGGCTTATTTGTAAGCCACGACCAACACGCTATCGTGTCAGATTTCGCTAACAGACGGGTCAGAAAAGTGGAACTGTTTAGCACCAATGGTCAAGTCAAACCAGCTTTAGGTTTAGGGCGCACTCGCGATCGTAGTAACGATATGAGTGCAGAGGCCTTCCAAGCGAATTTAGCCTATCCTTACAAACTAGAATATTTGAATCAACGATTATACTTTTCTGAGCTTTGGAACCATCGAATTCGATATGTCGATTTAAACACGGGGCTTGTAAGTACAGCAGCCGGTATCGGTTACGGAACAACCTTCTTTGATGGTAACGATGCGACGGCGGAGCCAATGATGAACCCCAGAGGTTTTAAAATCATTCCGTGGCCTAACCACACCAGTCCTACCCACTACGTGCTCATCTATGCTCAACCCTACCAAATTCGAGCAGTTAATTTATCCAGCACCGTGCTCAATAACTTCTTCGGTGTGAATCTTTTGCCTGGTAAAGTGCGCACTATAGCTGGCAACAATGCTAGCACGAGTGAAGTCACAGGATGGGGGACAAACACCGAAGGTATGAATGCTATCGGAGCGATCATACGTCAAGCATATGATGTCGCCTTCATCAAAGGAGAAATTTACTTTTTGGATTTTAACGATCAGTGTCTATTGCGGGTAACTCAAAACGGCAAATTGTATCAAGTCAACCCAGGTACCTGCAACACCACTCCCACGACAACTGATGGAGAATTCGGAGACTTTGTCTCTGGAACTCCTCCCGCCTCATTCCGATTGAATAGACCAGTAGCAGTTGGAGATGATGCCTCCTTTCCAGGCAACTATTTCGTGCTTGGAAACTACTACGATAGTAACTCTCGACTTTACTATATAAACTCTCTAGCTACTGATATCATGTTTTTCGGCTTCGGATCTCCAAGAACCGGAGTGGCTACAACGAATATTGCCCATGCTTCATGGTTGTACAATGTCCCTACATTCACTGGATCTGCTCGGGCTCAGGCTGTAACAAGCTGGGCACAAAATCCCGGTAGTGTGGGATCACAAGATAGAATCTGTTGGGCTACTGGAGATTATGATCAAACTGGAGGCAGTTTTCCTGGTGCCACCAACGGTGAACATAGCATTTACTGCACTGTAAGAACCTCGGCATCATCGCCCAATATCGTCGCAGGTCAAGGCATGGGCCCCGGCGGTCCGATTGGACTTGACCAAGAGGGACTTTCGGCTACGACCGCAAGTTTTTATGGCCCTACTGGAATGGTTTTTGACGAGGAAGGCAATCTTTACGTCGCCGACTCTGGAAACCATATCATCCGCATGATTAGGCGATGGTGGCCATAAACGAGCTACCCATGATCTTAGCTGCGGAAAAAAATCACTCACGTAGGGATCAGCCCTTGGGCTGCATTTTCATACGCCAGTATCCACCAAACCCTTAAGCCACTCAATCAATACACTCACTCCTTGCCCGTTAGCACCAGCCTCGGTAAAAGGGGCTTGAGCTTTATCTTGCCAACCATACATATCAATATGCGCCCAAGGAGTGTTACCTACAAACTCATTTAAAAACAAGGCTGCAGTAACGGGAGTGCCCCAACCGTCTGTGCAATTCACAAGATCCGCAAAACTACTTCCTTTAAGAGCTTTGCCATAAGGCGAGTACAACGGCACCCGCCACACCAAATCTCCACTGCGCTGAGCGGCCTGAATGAGCTCCTTGGCGAGAGGATCGTGGTTACAAAACAGTCCCGGTAAATCCAAACCCAAAGTGCTTTTTATAGCCCCGGTTAAAGTAGCAAGATCCACAATTACAGACGGCTTGGGTTTTTGCGAAAGAGCATAATCCATGGCATCGGCTAGTAACAGGCTTCCCTCAGCATCTGTGTTATGGATTTCAACCAGTAAGCCTTTTCGCGATTTGAGAACATCTCCAGGGCGCATGGCTTTTGGACCGATGGCATTTTCCGCCAAGGGTACAAAACCAGAGACTGAAATAGGTAGCTCTTGCTTAACCAAATAGTACATCACCCCCAAAACCGCCGCAGCACCCGCCATATCTTTTTTCATAAGCCGCATAGCGGAAGAAGGCTTGATATCCAAACCTCCGGTGTCAAAAGTCACCCCTTTACCGATAAGCGCGATATGTTGATCTTTCGCTTTTTTTGTTTTTTGTCGCGGCTGATATTCCAAATGGACCAAACATGGTTCATGTTCGCTACTGTTACCAACGCCAAGAAGTAGTCCCATCCCTTCTCTTTCCATGTCTTTGCGCTTTAGTAGCCGCAACCGCACTCCCGGTAACTTAGCGAAGACTCTTTCCACTTCTCGGGCAATGGCCAAGGAATAAGCCTCCGCCGCGGGGATCTTCACCAAATGTCTATCCCCTTTCTCTTATACCCCTCTGACGCTGCCGACGAACTCCTCTGTTTACATCTCGTTGGTCGCCCTTCCTCTCAACCACACACCACCCACAACCTGCCATCGCA
>CAZZMS010000171.1:0-10845 GCA_964655485.1 uncultured Pseudobdellovibrionaceae bacterium
ACCCCGTACGTCTAGGCGAAGAGGTTTTTCATGATCGCTTAGTATCCGAGGCGAAAATCCAACAATTGGTGGAAGTGGTTCAGGCTTTTAAGGCAGAGTGTTTGCGCCTAGGTGTCAGTCAGCTACGTGCTGTGGGGACCAGCGCCCTGCGAGAGGCTAGTAACCAAAAAACGGTTTTAAAAACCTTATGGAACGAGTGCGAACTAAAGTTGGAAATTCTCAGTGGGAGTGAAGAAGCTCAACTTATCTGGCTTGCCGTGAAAAATGCTGTTCACTTGGAAAATCATTGCTCCGTTTTGATGGATATAGGCGGAGGATCTATCGAACTTACGTATCATCATCATCAAGAACCCCCGAAACATCAAAGTTTTGATTGCGGAACTTTACGTTTACTTGAGGCGGCCTCTCAAGAGGCGACATCAGCAAAAAAAATGCATACTTTGGTGCGTGAGCTCTGTGAGAAGTCGATGCGGACTTGGTTAAAAAAAACCGCCCGTTCTCCTGTGGAGTTTGTGGTGGGCACGGGTGGAAACCTCACCACACTTTATGAATTGATTGCCCAATTTTTTCCTCAGCATAATCTTGAGCGACCCATTGCGACCCGAAGGGAAATTCGTCTTTTGTTGCTGCAACTTGAAAAATATACGGTCAAGCAGCGACAAAAGATTTTTTCACTACGCAAAGATCGTGCTGATGTCATTGTCCCAGCTATTCATTTATTGTTATTGTTGATGGAGCTTTTGGAGGTTGACGAGGTATTACTTCCCAAGACTGGCCTGCGCGAAGGCGTTTTATGGTCTATGGTTTTAGAATCCTAGCTGGGGAGGCCTTGTGATTCATAAAACTGACTTATCGGCAGAGTGGCTTTACCTTTTGGAATCGGTTTTCCTATAGGCCGTAGCTGGAAAGGATTTTCAACTTGAAGAATTGGGGCGATGGTGAGTTTTTTGTTTTATCACTGAAGATTTTTTCTCTGTGCTTTATTTTGACTTTTTTTTCATCCACCAGTTTTTCTGATGAAGATCAAGGGGTTCGTCGGGCCTTGTGGGTTCCATTTGCCTACTATACTCCAGAAACCAGTGCGGCTTTTGGGCTCTTGCATCGGGTGAATTTTTCTGAGCTTCAGGCGCAAGGGCGTGTGGATCAAATGAATCTCGTCTTGTCTTATACCGCTAAAAACCAAAGTTTTGTTACTTTAGCTAGTCGCTTTTATTTTCGTGGAGGCTTAGACGAGTTGGGCTTATTTTTAAGTGAATTTGATTTTCCTGACCGTTACTATGGTCGGGGTGATTTAGGTTACCAAGATAAGCCAGATATTTTCAGTGATCGTAGATCAAGTATAGGGCTATCTTATGCTCGTCACTGGCATGATTACTGGTATTTACGATTAGGCTTGAGTGGGCAAAGCCGCCATTTGGGTCCGTCTCAAGATGTTACTGGGCTTTTACAGACTGAGCTATCGACCTACCCGCAAACATGGTCTTTACTCATTCCTTCCGTGGCTATTGAGTGGGACAGCCGAGATTTTGTAGAGTCCCCGCGCAGCGGAGAATTTGTGAGCCTCGGCACTCAAGGCACCAATGAGTGGCGGAGGTTTGATGGGGACTTGCGTTACTATCGCACCCCAGATCGAATCACGTGGGCAAGCCAGATTTTTGTGGGGCAGCTTTGGAGTTCGTCACCGATTTCTTTTGCTTTTTTATATGCCGTGGGAGGAAGAAACCTCGCTCGCGGTTACCCTTTTGGTTACTTTCGCGATCACGCGGTTTATGCTTTCCAGCAAGAGTGGCGCTGGGCCTGGCGTGCGCGCTGGAACCCTGTGTGGTTTGTTCAGGCGGGAGGCGTGGGGGATGAACTCATTCCTCCTTCTCGTCAAAAGCTATGGGCCTCGGCGGGATTTGGGGTGCATTATTTTCTCGACACTCGCGCGCGTACTAAACTACGTCTCGAATGGTCTCGTTCGCTCGTGGAATCACAATTTGGTGTTTACTTTATCAATGCAGAGGCTTTCTAGCTACGATTGACCCAGCTAGCTGTTACCGAGTATCCTTTGTCTTGTAAATCGAGGATCAGTTTCAAAAATAAGGGAGCTTGTTCCCTAAGTTTGCCCATTTCCTCGTTAGCAAAGTCAGACAGTACCCAATCGGCAATACCCATGGTAGGATGTCCATTTTCACTTGTGGGTGGTCGTCCAATACCATAGCGCAAGCGAGAATATTGATTATGACCTAAGCTTTCGTGAATATGTCTGACTCCATTTTGCCCGCCGTGTCCTCGGGCGTTGACCAAGCGCATTTGGCCAAAAGGAAGATCTAATTCGTCATGAATGACCAAGAGTCGTTCTGAAGAGATTTTGTAGTATTGTAAAAAGGCTATTACGGCATCCCCTGAGCGATTCATGTAGGTCTGCGGTTTGAGAAAGAAAGTTTTAAAGCTCGAGTCAGCTTTTTGCCACTCGCAAAACTCCGCCTGGTGCTGCTTTTTCCAAGGACTGAGTCGTCCCAAGGTCTGTTGGTTAATTTCGGCGTACAGGAGGTCGATGATCATGAAACCCACATTGTGGCGATTGTTTTGGTAGCGAAGGCCAGGGTTACCCAAACCTACAATGAGCCAATGATTTTCCACAACTCACCTCCATAGATGTTTGTGACTTAGTTATTCACTAAGTAGGCCCTCTCCGGCGATTATTAAACAACCTCTGGCGAATCTTATGGAGACATTGTGTTACCAAAAAACAGGAAGATCAACACGCGAGCGCATGAGGAGTGCCACCGCGTTTTGGGTCAAAGAACGGGTGGCGGCTTTTTTCAGGCGGCGGCTGAAAAGAGGTTACTTCTTGTCTTTCTTTTCAGCCTCTTTAGCGGCAGGAGTTTTAGCCGCAGCACCAGCGGCGGCAGCCGGAGCGGCAGCCGCAGCCGCAGCTTCAGGAGCAGCCTCAGCAGCTTTTTCCTCTTCAGGCAGATTGACCACGGCTATGGTCATATCAGCCGGTGAAATCACCTTAACACCTTGGGGAATGTTGAGATCAGAAACGTGCAAGCTTTCGCCGACACCTAAGCCACTGACGTCTGCCACAATAGCGTCGGGGATCTGGGTGGGTAAACACTCGATTTCGATGGTGCGGTTCACCACAGTTAACAGACCACCATCGGCCAATCCCATGGGTTTTCCTTCCACGCGGATCTCAATAGGAATGCGAATCGCCTTGTTGAGGTCAATGGCTAAGAGATCCACATGCTCAGGCTTGTGGGTAACAGGGTGTTTTTGCACCTCTTTGATGAGAGCGACGAGGCTTTGGCCGTTGATATTTAGGTTAAACAGAGCATTTTCAAAAGCTTTCGTGCGGTATTTGAGCACGTCATTTTCTCTGATGCTCACATGGAGATTTTCCTTCACAGCACCGTAGATCACTGCGGGAATACGTTTTTCTGTGCGCAATTTGCGCGCCCAATGCTTACCGGTTTTGCGTACTTCAACTTCAAGGTCGTATCTTTGAGTTGCCATCGCAAAGTCCTTTCTTGTTTGTGCTTCGTGGGTTAATCAAACAACGAACTCACCGAAGCGTTACCATGAATTCGTTGTATAGCCTCAGCTAATAAGGGTGCCACCGAAATGACCTCGATTTTCTGACAAGCGCGAGCCGCCTCGCGCAGGGGAATCGTGTCCGTCACGATGACTTTTTCTATGGGGCTTTCTTGCAGCCGGTTTAGCGCAGGGCCCGACAACACCGGATGTGTTGCTACGGCCATCACCCCTTTTGCCCCATTTCGGTAAAGGATGTCAACCCCTTGGGTCAGGGTCCCTGCGGTGTCAATCATGTCATCCACGATAATGGCGGTTTTCCCTTTGACTTCACCAATCAAATGCAAAGCCTTGGCCTCGTTGGGGCCGGAGCGGCGTTTGTCGATAATGGCCATACTGCACTCAATGCGTTTGGCAAAGGCTCGTGCGCGCTCTACTCCACCCGCATCGGGACTGACGACTACATACTGGTCTCCAGCGCCATGAGTTTCTCGCCAATAACGGGTGAGGGTGGGAATGGCATAAAGATGATCCACCGGCACGTTGAAAAAACCCTGAATTTGGCCAGCATGAAGATCAATGCTGACCATACGCCCGATACCGCTAGCCATGAGCAGATCGGCCATCAACTTGGCTGTAATCGGAGCGCGAGGGGCAACTTTGCGATCCTGCCTCGCATAACCGTAGTAGGGGATCACTGCCGTAATGGACTTAGGTGAAGCCCGTTTAATGGCGTCGATCATGATAAAAAGTTCCATGTAGTTATCATTGGCGGGAGGACAAGTGCTTTGTACCAAAAATACATGGTTACCGCGCACAGATTCTTGAATTTCTACTTGCACTTCACCATCGGCAAAGCGGCTCACCCGGGCTTGTCCCATGGGTAAATTTAAGAGGTGCGCGATGCGTGTCGCCAAAGCCGGGTTGCTGTTACCAGAAAAAATTTGCAGCTGGCTCATAGGGCTCCTTTTTCTGGGTGAGTGGATGACTTCAAGTGTTCAAGAAAAGCTTGAAAAGCGCGAGCGCGATGGGAGTGTTGATTCTTGAATGCTGGCCCCAATTCGGCAAGAGTTTGGGTTTGTCCCTCGGGGATAAAGATCGGGTCATAGCCAAATCCCATTTGTCCTTTGGGAGCTGTGGTGATCTGGCCTTGCAGCTGACCTTCGAAGTGTTTTATCTCACCCGCAGGAGAGATGGTCACTAAAGAGCAATGAAAACGAGCTCGGCGATCCGTCACCCCCTTTAGGTGCAAGATTTTTAAAAGCTTATTTAAATTTTCAGCATCACTCGCTTTGGGCCCTGCGTAACGAGCGGAGTGTACTCCAGGGAGGCCCCCGAGGGCCTCTACTTCTAGTCCGGAATCGTCAGCGATCACCCAAGACTCCGGCTTTACAGCCTTTAAGCTTTTGGCTTTGATGAGTGCGTTGTCATAAAAAGTGTTACCCGTTTCGGGGGGGGCGGAATAGGCCACCAGCTCACTGGCTAAATGAAGTTCCAAGGGTAAACCACTGGCTGCGGCCAAGGCCTTAAACTCCGACATCTTTTTGCTGTTAAAACTGGCAATCCACAGGAGAATCATGAGGAAAAACCTTTAACGAAGGGCTCAGGTAACAAGGGGTTAAGAATCTCGGCTTGTTTGAGCAGGAGCTGTTTTGCTCCCTTTTCCGCCGCTTCCCACAGAGATAAAAATTGATTTTTCGAAAAGCTCGATTTTTCTGCCGTGCCTTGAACTTCGATGAGGTTTAGGACGTGATCAAAAACAAAGTTCATATCTGTATGGATGCTTGAGTCTTCTTCGTAATCCAGATCCACAAGAACCTGTTCGTTTTGTAGCCCAGCACTGATCGCTACGACTTGGCGAACCAAGGGCCATTGAGGTAACTCACCCACGTCATGAAGTTTACGCAAGGCTAGGGCTAAGGCCACGTAGCCACCGGTAATACTCGCGCATCGCGTGCTACCGTCAGCGTGTAGTACGTCGCAATCGATGGTGATTTGGCAATCAGGCATTTTGCTTAAGTCCACGGCACTTCGGAGGGCGCGCCCGATGAGGCGAGAGATTTCAAGGCTGCGTCCTGAATTCATGGCCTTATCTCGCTTCATTCGCTCATGGGTGGAGCGAGGTAACATCCCGTACTCAGCCGTGACCCAGCCACCCCCAGTGGCTTGTACCCATTTAGGGGCTGGTTTTTCCAAACTGGCTGTACACATCACCTTGGTTTTACCGAGGGTGATGAGGCAGCTCCCTTCGGCGTAGTCATTGACGTGAATTTGCAAATCGATAGGGCGAATCTCCCCAGGAGAACGGTCTTGTCGTGTCATAGGCGGCAAGTTAGAGGTTTTTTAGGCCAAAGTCCACCCAGTTTTTTGCGCAAAGGAATACGTATTATCGCTCACGAAAAGAACTCAAAGAGGGGATGCTTGAACCTTCTTTAAGGGCTGCAAACAGAGAGCGAAAAAATTGCGGATCTGGCTGTTTGAGCCACTCGCGTTCCTCGGGATGACTAAGATAGCCCACCTCGATGAGAACAGCATATTTTTGTGTGCCGTGGAGCAGCTTTAACGGGGCTCCGCGAGTACGCACCGAACCTCTCCAAGACCTAGAGAAGGACTTAGCCAGGTTCTCTACCCAGGCCTGTTGTTTTTTTTGATGTTGACGCATCTTCAGGTCCGTCAGCAACTCGGCGGGATTAAACGATTTGCTGTAGGAGCGGAAGGGGGGAGGTAAGGGTTTCCCATAGTAAAATTCGGTTCCCCGCACTTTGGGGTCGCTGTGAGTGTTGATATGCCAACTCATAAGGATGGGACAGTCACTTTGGTCAAACAGTTCGCGTCGCTTGTCATGGCCCAGGGAAAGATCGCCGTTTCGCGAGTATTGCACACTCCAGCCTTGCTGCTCTAGAAATCGTTCCCAGGCTAGGGCCCAGCGTAAAGTCCGATCCTTTTCCAAAAGCTCCTCATATTGGGCTCCCAAGTCTTTGCCGCCATGACCAGCGTCGATAAAAACCTGACAAGCCTTGCTAAGGGTTCTTTTGGGGGTTGGGGCGGTGAGGGAGGAGAGGGGGAGCAGTGCCGACCAAGCGAAGCCTGGCCAAAATAGGGCGAGGGCGAGTAGCCCGCATAGCAGGGGCTTTTGTCGCATAAGCCTCGCTAGCGTAGGACGGTGCGAAGTCATAGTTTTATGTTAATCAAGAAAACTTTTAAGACCAACTTGGACTGGACTTAACAAATAAAAAACGCTCCCTGGGGAGGAGCGTTTCCATTTTCGGTGGTCAGAAAGCTATTCCGATGAACCGAAGAAAGGCGGTCAACTAAGCCTGTAGCAGAGAGTTCGTTTTGCTGTGCACTCGACCCAGTTTTCGGGACATGGTTTGCTTTTTCAAAACCCCTTTGGCCACGGCTTGCATCATTTTAGCTGTGTAAGTCTTTAAGAGCTCACCCGCCTCGGGAGCTTTCTTGCTGGCAGCATCAATCAGTTTTTTCTCCATAGTTTTCAAGCTGCGCTTGATGGCTGTGTTACGAAAAGCCCGTTTTTCTGCTTGTCGCGCGCGTTTTTCGCAAGACTTATGGTTTGCCAAGTGAGGCCTCCTTGTTGATATCCTAGTGCGGGGACCATGCTCTATCAGTTTCGGGCCCCAAACGAACCCCTACTCCTAACAAATCGGGCCCTAGAATGCAACAAAAAAGCCGATTAGCTGTTCAAGCCTTTCTCATGAGTCTGGGAACTCTTGCCAGTCGGGTTCTTGGCTTGGTGCGAGAGTCGTTATTTGCCGCTTGGTTTGATCGAGAGATCACGGATGCATGGTATATCGCGTTTCGCCTGCCTAATCTCTTCAGACGCTTATTTGGTGAGGGGGCTTTATCAGTGAGCTTCATCCCGCTGTTCATCGAGAGTCAGAAGAAAAACGAGGCCGAGGGCTTTTTTAATTCTTTTTTTTGGGTGTTTACGATTTTTTTATTAGGATTTGCCATTCTTGGGATTGTCCTGATGCCAGCTTTTTTGCCGTGGTTTTTAGATGCCGACTATGTGGCTAAGAGCGGTCCATATGCCCTGACCTTGCGTATGGCGCAAATCATGTTTTTTTATGTTTATCTTGTCTGTTCTTACGCCCTGGTGCTGGGAGTTCTCAACACGCAAGGGCATTTCGGACTTCCCGCCCTGGCCCCCGCATTTTTCAATGTGGTTTTGATTTTAAGCCAAATGTTACCAGAATCTTGGCAAGCTTGGCCTGGACAAGCTCTCGCCTGGGGGGTGGTGGTAGGTGGGGGAGTTCAATTAGCCATCCTGTTACCCCGCTTACGCGAGCAGGGTTATTGGCCCCGTTGGTCCTGGACTTGGCACCCTTTGGTTGGGCAAGTAGGGAAAAAGATGTTACCCAGCCTTTTAGGGCTTGGGGTGTTGCAACTCATGGCTTTGGTCAATTTGAAATACGCCAGCCGTTTTTCCACCGGGGTGATTAGTTATCTGAATTTGACCGATAGAATTGTCGAGCTTCCTCTTTCTCTGGTTTCGGTTTCTCTGGCTTCCTCCTTGTTACCTGCCTTGTCCAGGCATTTTCAATCCACCGATTGGTCGAGTTTTATTAGCACAGCGGTGGGACAGCTGCGATTAGCCTATTTCTTAAACACCGCCGCGGCTGTAGGTTTGTGGATTCTCGCTCGTCCTATTTGTGAGGTTCTTTTTCAAAGAGGCCAGTTTACACCCGATCAAACTCAGACCACTGCGGAGCTGTTGCAATTTCAAGCGGCCATTGTGTTTTTTTCGGGTCATGTGCGGGTGTTTGTCCCCGTGTTTTATGCCGTGAAAAACACGTGGTTTCCCGCCCTAGTGGGAGCGGTGTGTTTAGTGGTGCATGTGGTGTTAGCTCCTTGGTTGATGGGTTACTTTGCGGTCCAAGGCTTGTTGCTGTCGATGGTATGCGTTTCCTTTTTGAATGGTCTTCTGCTTGCCGCAGGTTACTACCGCTGGGTGCATAGAAGCTTTGATTGGTTCAGTTTTTTTCGCGGTTCATGGAAAGCCGTTCTAGCAGGTGCGGGTATGGCGGGCGTTCTTCAGTTGTATTTTTATGTCGAAAATCCGAGTTGGGGATTTTTCGCAAAATCTTTGGGCCTAGGGCTATTTGTGACCTTAGGGGGAATATCCTATTTGGGCTTGGCCTGGATTTTAGGCTTACCCGAAGCGCAAAGTTTTGTGGGGATGCTAAGAAAGCGAATAAAAAGGTCATAAACACATACAGATTCTCTCACTTTTTGAACGGATTGTGTTATCGCCTCTGAAGAAACTTGTGTTGGCTAAACACATGCACCCCGACATCCGATGGCATTTCAAGCTATCAATCCATCAAACAGGACTGACAAACTCTTTGACGTGAAATGGACCGCATTGATGGTGTCAATGACGCCTTGAAACGCAAGTCAGTATTGCATTTTATGTTCTCTGGTAACAAAACAATTCATGGCATTTTGATGATGATCTTTCAACAAAATAGAATAGACGATTTTTAATTTTGATCTCCCCGGGCTTTTTCTTTCGCCCGGAGGCCTCTGCACCATGGATGGCCAAGGGCGAAAGCCCTTTGCAGCTGAGCCAAGGATGGCGCGCCCCGGGCCGAAAGGAAAAAGCCCGGGGGGGGACAAACCGTAAAAAATGGATTATTCAGGGCCGAGAAAGTCGAGGGGTGATTGAAACCATCATCACGGGCGATGGCAGTGGTGTTTACGGCATTCTTAAGTCGATCTTTTTCAAAGTGCTGTTACTGTCAAAGGGTAAAAAGCGGCTGACTTCAGCCCCTTTGTTATGAGGGGCTGGGCCACCAAATCGTTGAATCATTTGATTCACTTGAGCGGCGATCCGTGTGCGGCCTGTCCCCCATTGGTCAGGTCCCCGGGTGCTGTAAACGAAATGGAAAAATACAGGTCCTTCTTTTGTGTGGGCCTGACCCGCTAGGCTAATCGATGGATTTACCGTTCCTGTCTTGGCGACAAGCACTTCACTTGTGGTGGGATTGTTGTAAATTTGAGTCACTGTGTTGGGCTCGCCCCGATAGTCTTGACCGGCTACAGGTAACACGTCTTCGAGGCTAAGTTTATAAACCTTGAGCCAGCGATTTAAATCCACCAGCATAGCAATCACAGCGCGGCAACTGGCTTGATTGTAGAAGCGGGTTTCGTTTGAGCGTTGATAGCGATCCCCACTCCCATTGTAAAACTCAACATAGTTTTGATATTCGGGTAACTGTTTTCGAATAAATAAATGAAAGGCTTTCGCTCCACCTAAAAACTCGAAGATTTGATTGGCGGCATGGTTGTTGGAGTTACGATTCATTTCCTTTAAGATATGGGATAAGGTTGTGGATTGATATTCGTAAACTTCGTGTTCGGGTTTCGCTTCGAACTCTTCGCTACCCCGGAAGAACACTCGCTTGACTCGAATTTGCAGCTTGTCGGGTAACTCAAGACCGGTGTAATTTTTGGACACCTGTCGCAAGTTTTGGTACTGGGTCGTTGGGTTTTCAAAAAAGGTTTTTAGGTTATAGGAAACGCGATCTATGCTGGGGTCTTCGGGTAAAAAATAACCTTGAGCCACGTGGCTTGCGCGTACGTGAATAAGAAACTTAAATTTTTCATCGAAGGACAAATCGCTGATTTCGGTAATTCCTAATCTATTCAGTTCCCCGACCACAAATTGCATCATTTCGCGACCAGTATAAGGATCATGACTTCCCTGAATATGCACGCGAGCTGAGTTCTTCCCTGTGCGTTCAATCCAGAATCGTGTGCGAAAGCGATATTCGGGGCCTAAGGCGACTATAGCCCAATGGGTTGTAAACACCTTTGAAACACTGGCAATGGGTAACATTCGATCCAGACCCACTCCTTCCACTTTGTCCTGCTGGATCATGTAGCAAGCCGCTTCCATGCGAGGAGGGAGGGAGTTGGCGTGGGAACGGAGCGCCATAAAAGAGAGAGCGAAAAACCAAGAGGAATTTTTCAAGGCTTGACGGAGCGAGGTTTGAATGGTTGGCATCCCTGTCACCTCATGTTTGAGCGGTTGATTTTTTTCCAATTTGAGGCCTCCAGGCCCTGCACGGTTTCTCGTTTATCGGCGTAGGGGTGCAAAGCTAAGACCAGGGAAGTGATGAGGATTTTTTGGGTTGCAGAGATTTTGAGTGTATCAAAATTAAACAAGACACATTTTTTGACGAACGCAATAGCCCCCGATCGGAGCTTGGGCCCTGAGAGCACCGTATTTCAATGAACAGGGAGGAGGCCATCCTTTCGCTCAGTTTGCTTTACGGAGATTTTTTTGTAACTCCTGAATAG
>CAZZMS010000172.1:0-4791 GCA_964655485.1 uncultured Pseudobdellovibrionaceae bacterium
ACCACATACTCCACCGCTTGTGCGGGCCCCCGTCAATTTCTTTGAGTTTTAATCTTGCGACCGTACTCCCCAGGCGGGATACTTAACGCGTTAGCTCCGTCACTGAAGGGGTCAAATCCTCCAACGACAAGTATCCATCGTGTACAGCGTGGACTACCAGGGTATCTAATCCTGGTTGATCCCCACGCTTTCGGGTCTCAGCGTCAGTGTCTGGCCAGCTACCCGCCTTCGCCTCCGGTGTTCCTCCTGATATCTACGTATTTCACCACTACACCAGGAATTCCAGTAGCCTCTCCAGTACTCAAACTTAACAGTATCAAGCGCACTTCTTGGGTTGAGCCCAAGGCTTTCACACTTGACTTGAAAAGTCGCCTACACCCGCTTTACGCCCAGTGATTCCGAACAACGCTAGGGTCCCTCGTCTTACCGCGGCTGCTGGCACGAAGTTAGCCGACCCTTTCTCGCAGGGTACAATCAGAGCTTTTTCCCCTGCAACAGAGCTTTACAGACCGAAGTCCTTCATCACTCACGCGGCGTCGCTGCATCAGGGTTTCCCCCATTGTGCAAGATTCCCTACTGCTGCCTCCCGTAGGAGTCTGGACCGTGTCTCAGTTCCAGTGTGGCTGATCATCCTCTCAGACCAGCTAAAGATCGTAGCCTTGGTAGGCCGTTACCCCACCAACTAGCTAATCTTACGCAAGCACATCCCAAAGCGATAAATCTTTGGCCTTCCAGGCATGCGCCCAAAAGGCATTATGCGGTATTAGCCCATCTTTCGATAGGTTATCCCCCACTTCGGGGCAGTTTACTCACGCGTTACTCACCCGTGCGCCACTAGTACTCGGCCGAAGCCTTTCCCCGTTGGACTTGCATGTATTAGGCACGCCGCCAGCGTTTGTTCTGAGCCAGAATCAAACTCTCCAAAAAAAATTGCGAGTTTAAAAAATTGGCGTCTCGGCTATTCAGTTTTCAAAGAACTTTTTATTTTCGCAGAGACCGCAAGATAATTTTGTGTCAACTTTCTGTCAACAACTTTTTTCTTGCTCGCTTTTCGCTCTGCGTTTTGGTGGAGGCAACAGGGATCGAACCTGCGACCTTCTGAATGCAAATCAGATGCTCTCCCAGCTGAGCTATGCCCCCACGAGTCCTATGTTTTCAAAAAACAAGGAACGGTTCTAAGGGGAGAAATAAAGCCTGTCAAGGGGCTAACCACTTGCAACAAGGAACCCTGTAAAGGCCGTTATTTCAAGCCCCTGGGCAAGGATATTTTTTGAGTCTTTTCATAAACTTAAGTGAGGATACAGGGAAGTCTTAATACCACGAATTTTTTACCCACTGGGTTTGGACTCTTCTGCCTACAAAACTTTTAAGTTGAGTGCTCACACGAGCCCCCGCCTCAATTCAAGAGGATCATTCCCCGAAAAAAGGATCGCGAGGTTACTCCCTATTCTTCCAACTACTGGGTAACAGTTATTTTTTATTTTTTACACTCGCTGATATGCGCCTTGGCACTGAGCTTTCAGGATTGAAAACACACTCTCAAAAACTCCAAAGATTCCAGCGTACGAGATGACTCATGAAAAAATGTATGGCAACAAGGCGGCTAGTGAAAGACTCATGATCAATCACGCGCAGGGAGGAGTTGAACCGTGAGAAGCATTTATTTGTGGAGTCAAGAGTTCGATTGGTACGCCAGAGGAATCACACCCCATTTCTATCAAGAAATTGATAGCACCAACAATGAAGCCAAACGCTTATTTCCGTTAACAGGACAACATATTTTTCAAGCTCACCGACAACTCGCTGGCCGAGGCCAGTTTGATAGAACTTGGCTTAATGTTACTCAGCTTGAGGGACAATGGTTGTTTACTTGGAGTAGCCTTGAACCCAAGGCCCCAAGACCGGAACTCACTTTAAAAATCGGTGAAATTTTGAAAGACTCTCTCGAGCACGTGTGGCCCTTTTTGAAGCTCTCTATAAAAGCTCCTAACGATCTTTATCGCGAGGGACGAAAGTGTGCAGGGATCCTTTGTGAGACGGTTCAGCAAGGGGAGTGGCACCAATGGGTGGTAGGTATCGGCCTCAACGTGTTTTCCTCTCCTGAAAGCTTGAAACAAGAATCCACTTTTTTGTTGGCATCACAACAGCTCGAGCGAGAGCAATGGCTTCAGTTCTTGGCTGTATTCATACCAAAACTACAGGCCCAAAGAAGCCACTCGCCAAATTGAAGGCTTTAACGAACTTTCCCCTCAAGGGCTCGGGATCAAACCCGAGCCATGCACTACGAAATTATTCACGGCCAACAACAAAGGAGGCGCTACCAAATCTTTCCTGCGTTTAGCACGCCGAAAAATGAAAATGATATCAGGTCAATCTGGGGTATAACGACGATCAACTAAGAAGATCCCCTGAAAAAATATTCGAGAAGGCATGAGAGCTTGATACGAAATCCATCGCAGCTTTCTGAAATACCCTTTGTATGGCGGGGAAAACGTGTTAGATAGCTGAGGCCATGGAGAGTATTAAGCATAACTCCGAAAGCTCGCTAAATTCCATCGGTATCGATCATGAAGGATATCCGCAGTGGCAAGACATTCGGGTCACTGACCAAAATATCGGGTACAGTCTATTGTCTAGCATTCATCGCCGCCCTCAAAGTCGGGCGTGGCAAGCTTTGGCCGAGGATCGCCTGTGGATCGTAGAAGCTTTTGACTATCCCTGGGTTTTACAAAGCCTAGAGTCTGTGGAGCCCCACATGGCTACAGGTCAGTTACCCTACGAAGTGAAAATACAATTTCGACTGGATCAGCTACGCATTGATCCTTGGGACCGCTTTGTGGGATGGGCCTATGTTTCCGAACCAGAAAAGTTAGTTCCATTCGTCATGAGCCGTAAAGCCCAAGCCCAGTTTTTCGAACTGGCTAGCGACTACACCGACGAATCGATCACTTTTGGCGATAACACATACCTGACTCCCGAGCTTTGGGCGGAATCTCCATCCGTAGAGAAAAGTCAGTACTGGAATAAAAAATACGAACACACACAAACTCCACCCCGGTGGTCCTTGGGCGGCCCCCATCCCGCTTTGGCTTGGGCCCTGGATCAAATTAGAATCAACAAAAGTCGAGCCTTAGTTTTGGGTTGTGGAGAAGGACATGATGCGCAAGGTTTAAATGAACGTGGGCACATCGTTGATGCCGTAGATTTTGCTCCATTAGCTATCGAAAAAGCTAAAAGCCTGTATGGGACAAGTTCTATTCGTTGGCATGTGGATGACATCTTCTCCCCCAAGGCGTCGTGGGCCACACAGCGATATGATCTCATTTTTGAGCACACCTGCTTTCCTGCGGTGAATCCCAAAAAACGTGAAAACTTGGTAAAATTCTGGCATCAACTCCTTGCAGAGCAAGGCTACCTTCTCGGCATTTTCCTCTGCCATCTCGAACCGGAGGGACCACCTTTTGGTATCACAGAATGGCAATTATGGAAACTCCTCGAGGGGCGCCTTAAACCGCTTTATTGGCAACGCCTGAAAAGTCCCCCCGGAGTGCACTCGCGCCTCGGTACGGAATTACTGGTATTAGCACAAAAGATGTAAATGTTTGCAGCTATCAGCTTAAGGTCCATAACAGGAGTCCACACAAAAAGTTCGTCCACCGGTTTCACTGCCAAACCAAAGAGGTGTATATGCCCCACTATTTTCAAATAAAGACGGTAACAATCCTGTCTCGGAGGATGGCTCATAAAATAGTCGGAGGAGGATTGTTTGTCTGGCTTCTTTTTTTATCTCAACTGGGCTGGGCACATGGAGACCAACCACCCCTATCCGCTCCACCCAATTTTTATGTGGTTGATCACTATGTGATGCGCGGAGCTCAACCATCCAAACACCATGTACAATGGTTACAACGACAGGGAGTTCACACCATCATAAAGCTTGACGATGAAAATGAAGAGGAGTTTGAGTGGGGGATTCCCATTCAATGGTTTCACATCAACAAGTTTGGACTCAACTTGTCCTACGGCTTGGTTAAAAGTATCCTCCATTCCCTCTATCGCTCCATGCATTGGGGAAAAATCTATGTCCACTGCGAACGAGGCGCTGACCGAACAGGACTCATCATCGCTCTCTACAGGGTTACCCAAGGATGGACTATTCAACAAGCTTGGAATGAAATGAATCATCCCCGTTTTGGTCACAGCGCCTTACAAGTGTGGATCGACTACAAGTTTTTTGAATATGCTGAACGGCTGGAAGAGGATGTAAAGCGCCGCCACTAGACTACTCAAGCTAAGTTGCATTATTCGAACATATAACAATAGTTCGCACCAAAACCTCTGCTAGTCAGAGGATGGCCTTGTTTGATGGAATACCTTTCATGAGTGCGAACAAACACATACAACTAGTAAATAATCTACCCGTTAGAGCTTGAAGCCCGAACATTTAGGCACAATCCTCTTTGTTTTTTTGCAAAAAAGTAACGAACGGCTTTGGTTAACATGATTAGACTCCAGTTTACCGAATTTCAGACTGTTCATCCGCCTTGTCTCTAAAAAATATACATGGGCACATGCTTGAAATTGACAATAAAAAAGGCGGCCTCTGGAGTGCTCCCCATTTAGACCGGACATGACAGTCTGCTCCTAACGAAAGGAGTAGTCTATGGATTTTAAGCATAACAACCCTCCCTCAGCTGGAGCACAAGCGGTGGAGGTGATAACAAGCTCACAACGTCGTCGGAGGTGGACTGCATATCAGAAAATGGCGATAGTTGAGGAAACTTACAAGGC
>CAZZMS010000173.1:0-9697 GCA_964655485.1 uncultured Pseudobdellovibrionaceae bacterium
ACTTTCATTCATCCATTGTTTGTTAAAGTACCAACGAAACTTCGGGCCTGCCTCCTGAAAGCCAACTAGAGTGCGAAACCATGTGGATTTCCCTGAGCCACTCGGGCCGGATATGACCAGCATTCGCTCGAAAGACCATTCAGCACTCTCGATCTGCCAGGAGTACTCCTCTGTTTTAACCAACCAATGTTGAATCCGCAGGGTGTGAGTCATGAGTATCCTTATAGTCGCGATCGGAGCTTAAAAACAAAACGGTTAAAGTAGACCATGAAACGGTAGTATAAAATGAGGATTCCAGTCATGACAATCATAACGCCAAGAAGAGCCTCTGCCATTTTTTTATGATAGGAGCTAAAAAGAGATTGAGTCGTCATGGCGATGCTCATGATTTTGGTATCGATAAAAAACTGGATCCAAGAGTAATCAAATAGGATCCAAATACTAGCCACGAGGCTTAATCGAGCAAAAACAGGAGAAAAAACCCTGAGCACAAAAAACCGACTCAGACGGTATTTGCTATGTCCTTCCAGAAGCTTAGCGAAACGATAGGATATACGATTTTTTTCAATTTCGTCGAGCAGGTTAAGTCGCAAAAGTGAGGGAAGATATAAAGTCTGATACCCCAAGCTTAATGCGAGAACTAAACCCACCTCCTTGCCTAAGAAATGAATAAATCCTTGATACCCGAGATAACATAAAGATGAAGAAAGAGGTAACAGTCTTAAAAAAGTTGTTTTAGTTTTTGGGTGCCGAAAAATCATCTGAGTGAGGCTAAACAGGCTGCCCCAAAACATGAGGCTCACGGCTAGGGCGATATGAAAAGATGCCGAGGTCGCGAACAGGACAGACTCTGATAGGAGTTGAACTCGAGTGTCCTCATCGAGATAAGTATCTATCAAGGATATCAATGGCTTAATTAAGGTTTGACCATAAAAGATGAGGTAACAGACGAATAGAAACAGGCTAAATCTTTCCAGCCATACGGTGGAGTAAGATTTTCGGATCGGCTCTGACGATTCTAGAGGGGTAAGATTTATGGTTTTGTTCTCCTTGTAAGCAAGGAAAAATAAGCCCAACTGTACAAGCAAGGTAAGTAACACGGCCCAATGTCCAAGGCCGTAGCGGGGCAGATGATAAAATAAAAATCCTTCGAGGTTTTGTCCTGATGGACCGCCGATGGCTAGAGGCAGGGATAATCCGGTTACATCCATCATAAAATGTAAGTAAAGAGATTGCATAAACGCTTTTTTCCAAGCGGGGGCATACAGTTTGAAAAGATGGGCTCGAGTTTTGGGAACTTCGAAAAGTTGAAATAAAAACTCTTGATGCTGAAGGTTTTTTTTTTGTTGTACTAAAAAATAGGCCATAAGACCACTGAGGGATAAACCCTGCATAAGCCCTACGGCCAAAGCCCCTTGGCGGATCCAAGAAGAAAACCAAAAATAAAAAGCTTGCACATGAAAAAGCTGAGGTAACCAAAAGGGGAACCATAAGATCCCCGCCCATTTTTGTCGTTTGGGATGAAAAAAACTGGGGCTTAGTAGGGAACCCAAAATAGCACTCACCGCTGAAGCCGTAACCAAGATGATGAGAGTATTTTTGATGGCTAATCCCCACTCGCGCCACCAATAACTTTGACCCAGCTCAAAAGACAAATGGGTTTCAAATGGTAAAAATAAAATAATCCCAAGAATCACCGGGCCATAGTAAATCAGCTGAATAAACCGTAACACCGCAAAAGAACTCATCAACCTTTGTTACCTATGGCGACTCCACCATTCGATGAGAGTTTGGGAATTGAGCTCAGCTGTGGCTGGTAACATTTTAAAGGGGGGTAGCTCCGCAAAGGGGCTTGACTCCCGAAAGCGATCCTGCACGGGGAACATATAGTTTTTGTTCATTAACACTTTTTGGGACTCTTCTTGTAAGATGAACTCCACCCATTGTTTGGCGAGGGACTTGGTATCGGAATCCTCGGGTAATCCCATATACTCCATGTAAGGTTCATGGCCTTCCGTAAACAAAAGAGCTTCAACGGATTTATTTTTTTCTTCGATCAGATGATAGATCGGAGAGGTCACAAAGCTCAGCACCATGGGGACTTGTCCGTTTCTAAACAGACCATAAGCTGATGACCAACTGTTGGCGGTAAGTTTGGCGTTTTGTGAAATTTTTTTGAGGAGTTCTCCCCCTTCCGTGGGGCCGTAAAGTCGGTACACCCAATGTAAGAAGGCAAGCCCCAAAGATGAAGTTCTGGGATCGATGAGAGCATATTGATCCTTGTACACTTCCTGTGCAAGGTCTTTGAGACTGCTGGGCCTGGCAAAAGAAACTGGGGTGCGAATGACAAAGGCCAAGGCACTCCAATCGTAGGGAATAAAGAACTGATCACGCTCCTGTTTAATTAGGGGGTTAAAGGGGTAGTTACCCAAAGAATCAAGAGTCTGCCACTTCAAAGTGGTGCGAGCGAGCTCTAGGTCGGCGAGCTCAAGTCCCATGATCACATCCACCTTCTCCAGTTCACGATCTGCACGGAGTTTTTGCAGGAGTAAATACGTATCGGTGATTTCATGGTAAACCACTTGACAGGAGCAGGTTTTTTCAAAGGACTCTTTGAGCCACGGCCCAGGCCCCCATTGCGACACAAAAGAAGAGGAGGCATACACGTGCAGGCTTGGCTTGGACTTTTGCCATTTTTGCTGGTTTTGCCAAGTGAGATAGCTTAACAAACCAAGAAAAACCACCGAGAGATAAATGCGCAAGTGGCGCATGCAAACTCCTTAAGTTACCACCAAAGCCCGCGCTCGCGCTTGTAGAAATAATAATCCACCCCAAGAACGCGTCCAGCCCCAATCCAGCCTAAAAAAATATGAACACTGAGTAAGAGTTTTGAGTAGTCCATGGACTCTAACCATCCCATTTCCATGAAGACTAAAAGAGCTGCGATGTATGCCATCGGGCGTACCAGGTAGCCCAACATATAAGATATGGCGATGGCTAGCAAAAGCCCTACGTAAAAAAAAGCCCAGGATCCTTGGTGCTGAAACAACCACGCCCCCCAAGAGAAGAGGGCCCCTTCGGCACCACTTCCTTGCAGAAGCTTTTGGGCGATCTGTTGACTAGGCCATAGGGGAATCTGTTTTTGGTAACGTTCTAAAAATACAGCAAACTTCTGCAAATAAACATATCCCAAAAAGATCCGCAGAAAACTCACCGGTAACAGATGCCCAATGAAACGCAGGCTCTCGAGAAAGGCTGCTAGCATACACTTAGTTTAGTCAGACCGAAGATGAGCTGGCAATGCTTCCTTACGCGATTTGGGGACACTCTGCGTTTAGCGGGCATAAAGAACATAGTGGTTTTTGCGCTTTACATAAACTTCGCCCATGTTCGATAAGCAAGTGAGAAATAATAATCCAGTCCTCTGGCGGAATGATTTGCACGAGATCTCTTTCTATTTTCTCTGGGTCTTGCTGCTTCGTCCAGCCGAGACGTTGGCTTAATCGTTTCACATGGGTATCAACCACAATGCCTGAGGCGATTTTGAAGGCATTTCCTAAGACGACATTGGCGGTTTTGCGACCTACCCCAGGGAGGCTCATTAAAGACTTCAAATCCTGGGGAACCTCTGAACGGAAGTCTTTAACGAGTTTTTCAGCCATGCCTTTGAGATGCTTGGCCTTGGAGCGGAAGTAATTGAGTGAGGAGAGTTTTTTTTCTAAATCTTGCAGCGGGGCTTGCGCGAGAGCCTCAGGGGTGGGATAGGCGGAGAAAAGCCCGGGAGTTACTTTATTGACCGCAGCATCCGTGGTTTGCGCGGATAATATCGTGGCCACTAAAAGTTCAAAGGCATTTCGATGTTCGAGTGCACAGCGGGCATCGGGATATAGCGATTTCAGCGTCTGGAGAGCCCAAGTCACGGGAACATATCGCTTTTTTGAAACCGGTGAAGCAGGGATCGCCCTTTTTTTTCGAACCGCCTTTGTTTTTTTTGCGGTTTTTGTGGAGTTCATAAATTTCAGACTGACCCTTTCCATCGGAAGATGCGCTTATTCAGCTTGATCCCCAAAGTTACCTATGGCTTCTACGGGACAACCCTCCATGGCCTCTCGACATTGCGCTTCTTCTTCAGGAGTTTCAGGCTGCTTAAAGACATAGGCGTGCCCCTCATCTTCATCCATTTTGAAGTTGTTGGGAGCAGATAAAACACAGGCATCACAAGCAATGCAGGATTGATCCACGAACATCTTACCCGGAGCATTTTGTTTCCATTTCTGTTTTAAATCGGCCATGGGGATGTCTCCTCTACCTTGGTCAGACCTGTTTTTTCTCTCACTAGGACTTGTTTGTCAAAGGCGTTACACTAAGAACTCAGGGGCTCCGTTAAAACACAAATTGGGGAATCCATGGGATTAGTCGCCACTCAGCCAATTCATCCGTCTGCGGAACAAGAACTTGCAGAGATCGTCGAGTTTGTGACCCGCCACACGCGTTCGCCGGGGCTGCCCTGGAATGTGGCGGATGAATACCCGCATGTTTTTCAAGCTAAAAATCTTTCGTTCATGAAACGCCTATACTCAGAGTCAGGAGAGCTCATCGCTCTCGCTCTATGGTGGCCATTGCTCTTGCAAACTCCGCGGCTCAATTGGAAGTTGGCTCTTATTGGGAGTGTGGCTACTCATCCCGAACATCGGCGTAAAGGTTATTCCCGAGAGGTGATTGGGCAGTGTTTGAGTGAGGCCACCCGTCAGTCGTGTGATCTAGCGGTGTTGTGGAGTGATCAATCGGAGTTTTATACGCGTTTGGGTTTTAGCCCATGTGGTTACGAGGAGCTTTTTCTGGTGGATCGACCTTTGCGCGCGGACTCTATTCCGCGGGTGGACGAGAGAGAAATACGGGTAGGCCCCTCCGTGGATCCAGCCGCTATTTTACGTTTGTATCAGGGGCACACGATTCGAGCCGTACGTTCCTTGGGAGACATAAAAAAATTTTTGCACATTCCCGGGAGTCAAGTGTGGACGTCTTGGTCCAAAAAAGATGGGCAGCTTTTGGCCTATGCTGTTATCGGAAAGGGAGCTGACTTTCCTCAGGTGATTCACGAGTGGGGGGGGATGTTACCTGATCTCCTCGATCTTGTGGAACGGTTGCGGCAGGCACAGCCCGAGGGGATGGTGCATTGGTTGATCGGGGCCCACTCGTTGCAACTCATTAGAGTCTTGCAAGAGCAGGGTTACCAAGGTTGGGAACGTCCTTTGGCTTGGGTGAAGCTTTTGTCTTTGTCGCGTTTTGAAAAAAAGCTTCAATCTTTGTTGTTACCGCAGCGAGCCTCTTTCAAGCCGCTAGCCCTCGGATTCGAGAGCTCAGGGATTCGCCTTACTTGGGGAGAGGAGTGGGTGTTTTGGCCGAGTGAAAAAGACTTTTTAAGCCATGTACTGGGCTCTCCGGTTCAAGCGGTGGTCTTTGAGTCGAGCGCGGGATTGAGTCAGCTCTTGGAGCAGGTATTACCTTTAGAATGGTGGGTGTGGGGATGGGATTCTATCTAAGCCTGGCGCTAGCTTTTTACAGTCTCGCCGTTAGCTCGTGTTTGAAGCCTCCAAGCTATGAGCAGGATTTTGGTGCCGAGGTGAGTCGCGAAGCCATTTTGAAAGCCTTGAATGATGCTCCCTATCCCAGCCCCTATACAATTGAACCGGGAGAGTTCGCCTATTTCGACAAGTTACAGACGATAGAGAGTCTCAACCCCCATGTCGTAGCTCAGAAGGGACATACGATCATGAGTAAAGTGGATCGTGGAGACCATTATCTGCTCACTATGGTTACCGAGACGAAGGAATGGGTGGATGGGGCGATGAAACCTTCGCGCAAGGAATCCGAGCTCGTGTTACCCAAGATGAACATTATGGCTTTGGCCTTATGGTTGCAAAGCCCGGCCACTTTATTGTCAACTTGGACAAAGCCATGGCAGCAAGACCCGCAGCTGGAGTGCCTTCGTCAAAGGGATCAGCGGCCACAAGCTCAGTCTTGGTCGGAGAAAATTTTTAGTCTGTTTGTGACTCAGTCCTCGGAGGGACGGGTCAGTTATCACAATCTGAAAGTGGAGGAGCTGACTTTTCCTGTTCCCTTATTGGTATCTCGGCGTGTGGACTGTGGGGGCTTAGCGAGCTCCATATGTCAGGGGGGTATTCCTGCTCAAAAAGTATCATTTGATATCGTTCGCTGGGAGTCACGCGGAGGAGACAAATCCAGCTTTTATTATATCTATAGTGATCGTGTTCCCTACTTAGCGGGCCAGCTAGAGGCCTGTGCAGAGTCAAAAATTGACTACCAAGGCCAGAGAGTTAGAGTAAGACAATGTGAGCGAGCCCAGGATTTCACCATGGGCTCGAAGCCCTCAGGTCAGCTCTAAACTGGGGTCGGAGAGAGCCATCCAGCAAGACTTCAGGGATGGCTCTGGGGTCCGTCTAAAGAATACAAAAGGGAATAAGGCTATGGCGCAAGCGACTCAGAATGGCTTTTCCAAGCGTGTGGCGATGATACTTAGTGGATGTGGTAACAAAGATGGAGCAGAAATTACCGAAACGGTAGCAGCCATCTTGGCACTCAGTGAGTTTCAGGCGCAGGTGGAGTATTTTGCTCCCTCTCGCGAGTTTACGCCGGTGAACTTTCTTACCGGTGAATCTTTACCGGACCGGCGGAATATTATGGTTGAGGCGGCTCGTATCACTCGTTCGCAAATGAATCCTTGGGAGCATTTGGTCAGCCGTGATTTTGATGCCTTGGTGATTCCGGGGGGATTTGGTGTGGCTTTGCATTTGTCCTCTTGGGCCAAAGACGGTCCCAAAGCCCAAGTGGATCCTGTGCTTCGTCAGATCATTGAAGAGTTTCATGCTCAGTCCAAGCCCATAGTGGCGATTTGCATTGCTCCAGCGATGATCGCTAAGGTGCTAGGACCAAAAGGGGTGGTGCTCACTTTTGGTGAGAATCCGCAGTACAAGGATTGGGGGGCTGCTACTGGGGCACAAGTCGAACTCTGCCCTTCTTCAGATTTTGTGAGTGACCGATGGAACAAGGTGATCTCTACTCCGGCCTATATGAACGATGCCGCTACCCCCTTTGAGGTGTTTACGGGGATCAGACTGGCGATAAAAGAGATGATGGAAATGGCCTGAGTCTTGGTGGGGATTTGGAGGAAAGGGAATGTTGAAAGGCTACAACTCGGATCTGCGTGTTGGTGCCACTTTGTTTCATGTCCAAACCGAGGATTGGGGGCGAGATAATCCCTATATCGTGACCCGAGTCTTTAAGCAGGGAGCAGTCATCAAAAGCATCAAAACTCCTTATCAGTCCATTTTACCCAAAGGTCATTACGAGGAAAATCTTATTCGTGAGGCTATGAAGCAACAGCATTACTCCATTTTAGACCAGATTTCTGTTTCTGGCCTGCCGTAGGGAGCGTTTTTTTCATAACCTGATAGGGTGATTCGTCTGCGTCATATTTACAAGACTTATGGTCAACGTCATGTCCTCAGGGATGTGAGTTTAGATCTACCAGCAGGAGAGGTCAGTTACCTGCTTGGCCCATCGGGAAGTGGCAAAACGACACTCTTACAAATTATTTCCGGCCATCTGTTACCCACCAGCGGTCAGGTGCATTATGAAAACGAGTCCTTATGGTCCCGCCTGAGTTTTTGGCAAAAACACATGGGCTTTATTTATCAAGACTTTAGACTTCTATCGCATTTAACGGTGTATGAAAACATTGCCCTCCCCTTGAGTTTAGAGTCTTTATCCCGTCAGCAAGCTCACAAGCGATTGCTGGAGGTCGTAGAAGGCCTTGGCTTATCTCAATATTTACAGGCCTATCCTCAAGAACTATCGGGTGGGCAAAAACAAAGGGTGGCTATAGCGCGTGCCTTGGTCCGTGAACCTCGTTACCTTTTCGCCGACGAGCCTACGGGTAACTTAGATACCGAGAATGCTAAACAGGTTTTTTCTCTCTTACATGAGGTAACAAAAAAGAAAGGAAGCTCCGTCGTGATCGTCACCCACGATTTGGCGTTAGTGGAGCAGTTTCCCGGGGCGTTCTGTTACCGGATGAGTCCGAAAGGCATTGAGCATGAAATGGCGTCTGTGGCTTAGACAGCTTGCTTATTTATTTAGGCGTGTAGGTTGGGTCGGTGTAGCCATTTGGAGTTTGTTCTATACGCTTGCCGTGATGACTTTGGGCTTTGAGTTGTGGCTTAAAGAAGTGAGTCGTGGCTTGTATCAAGAACAAAAACTGGACGTCTATTTTCAACCAGGACTCGGTTTCGATGAAGTACAAAATTTAGCCTATCGTATCGAAAGTTCCGTATCTCCCTCTGCCTCCCTCATCCAACGAGAGTTGGAGGCGGTGAATCTCGCGGGGATGACGCAGTCTTGGTTACCTAAAGAGTGGTTAGAGCTGTTGCCTTCTTTGACGGAAGCCGCTGAGCGGGAGCCTTTTTATCGTATGTCTATGCGATTGTCAGATGTGGATCCTGACCACTGGTCGCAGTGGGCTAACTCTATACGTCAGTGGGAAGGGGTGATGGAAGTGATCTATGGTCGAAACACATTCGAGCTTTTTAGTCAGATCTCGAATGTATGGAGACTCATCAGGCATTACATGTTGTGGGGCTTTGTTGGAGTTGGTGTAGCTGTGGCTTATTGGTTGTCCATGACTTGGTACAAATTGATGCAAGAAGAGCTAGGTTTGCTACGATCCTTTGGGGCGAGCTGGAGTTTCTTTTTATGGCCTAGTGCTTTATTTTTTCTCTTGATTCAGGGAGGAGCGTGGTTAGTCACAGCGATGGTCTGGTTTGCGCTGTCTTCCCAACTTGCTGATTCTTTGCAGCAAGTGGCTTACTGGCTGGGTGGTCAAGAGGTGAGAATCGTTTGGCAAGACCAAGTGGTGCTGATAGTTTTGGGTTCTCTTAGCTTATTTCTCGCACTGTTCATGCTTATTCAGTTTTTTTCGCTTCGGCGCTTAATTCTGGCTAGTGCCCTTTTGATGCTGATGAATCTTGCTCTCATCCCGGCTTCGTCTTGGGCTGAGTCTTCTTTCAAAGCTGAGCCGACTCTTTTTTATGGCAAACAAAAAGTCGAGTTTGAGTTAGAAAGTATTTGGTTACTCAAGCAGCAAATCGCCGATAAAAAAAAATCTCAGCTGCAGATGAAAGGTCAGCTTTTATCTGGATTGCGTCGATGGATTTATCAGTCCTACGTCGCCCAGGAGAAAGACAAGTCTTACCTCTTTCAGCGAGACGATGAAGAGATGCAAGAGCGCGAGCGCAGAGTCATGCAGCAGTCCACCGTGTTTTGGGCGATACGCAAGGATCAAAGTCTAAACGCCGAATTGCGCTTAGTAAATGAGCGGGAACAAGCGCTGCGGACCCGTGAGCTCTATTTGCGTCGAGTCTGGCAAGAGCTGGCTCGGCAATACCGTCTCAGTCAGGAGGAGTTGCAAACCTACACGGAGCAGATGATGGCGACTCGAAAGGTGTTACTAGCAAGCCCGCATTGGCAGGTTAGCTCTCCGTTTTTGGTGGCCCCATTTGCCGGTCAATTCAAACACTTGGGTCTAGATCCAGAGCTTGGCTCGGTGTGGGTCCTTTTGGGCTCTGATGAGCAGCTTTTGATATTATGGTCACAGCAGGTTACGAGTTTAGCTGCGGAT
>CAZZMS010000174.1:0-12730 GCA_964655485.1 uncultured Pseudobdellovibrionaceae bacterium
ATCTACACAGAGTAGTTCGTCGGCAGCGTCAGATGTGTATAAGAGCCATCCCTTTGATGGGTTACTCTTGTTTCAGTCCCGTGAGTTTCGCTCATGGTGGTTTGAAACGGGAACACCGACGTTTTTGGTAAACTGGCTTAAGGAGCGGCGATTTTATACTCCACGCCTAGAGAAAATGTGGAGTAACGAGTCTTTATTATCCGCTTTTGATGTGGACCACATTGAACCCGAGGCTATGCTATGGCAAACGGGGTATTTAACGATTCGAGATCAGGTCCGCTATGGGGCGATCACAGAATACCAGTTGACCGTGCCAAACTATGAGGTGAGACAAGCCTTCAATCACGCATTATTTACGAGCTGGTGTCCTCAAGGCTCTGATTGGATGCGGGGAGTGGGCGACATCATCCGAGCCTTCCAACAAGGCCAAACAGAAGTGGTGCATCAGCATTTCCAACGACTTTACGCCTCGATTCCTCACGATTGGTATCGTAACAACCCCATGGCACAGTATGAAGGTTACTATGCCAGCGTGTTTTACAGCCATCTTGCGGCTTTGGGCTTAGATTTGGTCGCAGAGGACGTAAGCCAAGAAGGCCAGTGTGACTTGGTGATTCGCCACGCTAACGTGGTATGGGTGATAGAGTTTAAGCTCGTGGATCACGAGGCCACCGGGGAATCGCTCAGGCAGCTGCAGGAGAAAAACTATGCGGCGAAATATCGAAAGTCTGGTGTGCAAGTGATCGAGCTGGGGGTGGAGTTTTCGCGTAGCAAGCGGCAAGTCGTGGGTTGGTTTGTGGGTTAGGAGAACTCAAAGCGAAAACTACGATTGTAGGAGTCCACTACCGCAACCCGCCAAGGCTCAAAAGTTTGCTCTTTGGGGGCCTCTTTTTTAAAATACAGGCTTTCACAAGGAGGCCTTAATGGCAGAGGCAACTAGCGTACGCGTGAGATTTGCGCCGAGTCCCACTGGATATCTCCACGTGGGTGGCTCGCGCACGGCTTTGTACAACTTCTTGTTTGCAAAAAAACAAGGCGGTTCCTTTTTGCTGAGGATCGAGGACACCGATTTAGCGCGTTCTACCGATCAAAGCCTGCGTATGGTGATGCAGGACTTATTGTGGTTGGGGCTTCATTGGGACGAAGGGCCCAGTTACCCAGAGCTTCAGGATGTGGGAGATTATGGGCCTTACCGCCAGAGTCAGCGTTTGAACCTTTATCGAGAGTATGCTGAACGCCTCCTGAGCGAAGGCAAGGCTTATTACTGTTTTATGACAGACGAAGAATTAGAGGCGCAACGTCAACAAAAGCTGGATCAGGGCCTTCCTCCTCACGTGGACTCTCCCTATCGTCATTGGTCCCTGGATCAGGCTCGTGAGCATCTCGCCAAAGGACACAAGGCCTCCATTCGTTTTAAGACTCACCCCGAAAAAAAAGACTATGTTTTGCAGGATTTGATTCGTGGTGAGGTGCGTTTTCCATCAGATATGGTGGGTGATTTTGTGTTACTGCGTAGCGATGGGATGCCTGTTTATAACTTTTGTAATGTGATTGATGACCACCTTATGCAAATTACTCATGTGCTAAGAGCTGAGGAACATTTGCCCAACACCTTGCGGCAGCTCATGATTTATGAAGCCTTTTCATGGACTCCTCCGCAGTTTGGTCACCTCTCTTTAATTCTGGATGAGGAACGTAAAAAGTTATCTAAGCGAAAAGGGGCCACGAGCTGCCATGAGTTTCGTTTAGCGGGTTACTTACCGCAAGCTTTGAACAACTTTATGGCTCTTTTAGGCTGGTCTCATCCTGAGGGGAAAGAGCTCTTGTCGATGACTGAACTCCAAGAGTCTTTTGATCTTTCGCGCATGAATCCCGCAGGGGCTGTGTTTGATCCAGTGAAACTGAATTGGATGAACGCTCAATATCTGAAGCAACTAAGCTTACCCGATCTCGTCAAAGAACTTCGCGCTTACCTGTCCTTCCTGCAGACTGAATTGCAAGCTCCGTCGTCGGGGGCTACAGCGCAAGCCTTGGTGGAAAAGCTATTGGTCGAAAAAGAGGAGTATCGGGAGTTACCACTCAAAGAGCTAGAGAGTTTCACTGAGCATCTGGAGTGGTTCAAAAACTTTTTGGCGGTTGAGCAGGCTTGGATATGGCTAGAAAACTTCCGCAATCAATTTAACACCTTGCTAGATGCCTTGTTGCACAGTTGGCTCTTGCGCCCCCATGGCTTCGTGATTCATCCCGCGGATCGAGAGGTGCTGGATTGGCCTAAAACCCCCGAGGTTTTGCGTCTATGGGCTCAGGCTATCGAAAAAGCTCAGTCCACGGGTCAGGCTTTTATGCTGGCCGATGAGTTTTTGCGGGTGCAAGACGAGATAAAAAATCAAGCCGGGGTGAAGGGGAAAGAGCTTTTTATGCCCCTGCGCTTGGCCTGTATTGGAAAAGCTCATGGCCCCGAGCTTAAGCTCTTAATCCCCGTGTTACCCTTGAGCGAGTGGAAAAGACGCGTATCCCTATTAACCTAGGGTTTGTAGAGGTGGACCTCTGATGACGTTAGGCGCGGTGGACCAGGCCAAGAAGAACTCTTGATGCTGTGATGAAATTGTTGATGAAACGAAGGTGCTCTTTCTCTCCTTTCAAGACTTAGCAAAGAGGAACCCATGAGTCATTTAAAAGTTTATAACTCCCTCACTCAAAATCTCGAAGACTTTTCCCCTTGGCAGCCGCCCGTGGTGAAGATGTACTGTTGTGGGCCCACAGTTTATGATTACCTCCATGTGGGTAACTTTCGTGGAGCGGTGTTTTACCAGTTTCTACGACAAGTGTTGCGCGCTGAAGGTTACCAAGTCCGGTTTGTGTATAACTTCACCGATATTGACGATAAAATCATTGATCGAGCGAACAAAGAAGGTCGGCCTGCGGAGGAAATTAGTGAGTTTTACATTCAGGAGTTCTGGAAGGATTTTGATTCTCTCGGCCTAGAGCGACACGATCATAATCCTAAAGTGACCGAGACTTTAAAAGAAATTGAAAGTTTTATTCAGCGACTCATCGATCAGGGATATGCCTATGTTACCGCTCAGGGTGATGTGTATTTCTCGATTAATCAGTTTCCTGAGTACGGCAAGTTGTCTCATCGTCAGGTGGAACAAATGCGCCAAGGAGTCCGCATCGATCTCAAAGAAGACAAAAAAGATCCTCTTGATTTTGCTTTATGGAAAGCGGCTAAGCCCGGGGAGCCAGCTTGGCCAAGCCCCTGGGGTATGGGGCGACCCGGGTGGCACATTGAGTGCTCGGCTATGAGTTACAAATTCCTCGGCGAACAGGTGGATATCCACGGGGGAGGATTAGATCTGCTATTCCCCCATCATGAAAATGAGATTGCTCAGAGTGAAGCCTGTCACCACAAGCCCTTTGTTAAATATTGGGTTCACAATAACCTCATCCAAATGGATGGGGCTAAGATGTCTAAATCTTTGGGTAACATTATTAAGGCGCGGGATTTCTTTGCGCAATATCATCCGGAGATCTTTAAGTTCATGGTACTATCTGTGCATTACCGCAGTGTTTTAGACTTGGGTCGTGAGGCGATTGATCGGGCTATCTATGGCTTATCAAAGATCTATTCTGCATGGGCGCGGGCTTTGGCGATCACAGGAGTACCTCAAGCTTGGCCCGAGGAATTGCAGGCGTTGCAGCACACTCAGCCCTCCCCGGATCTGTTCGCTAAGCCCCTCGAGCCCCTGTGGCAAGAGCTTTGGAACAAAATGCAGCAAGCCTATCGGCAAGATTTTAACTCAGCCTTGTTACTTTCTTATCTCCACGAGGCCATACGATTATTTAACAAAGAGCTTCCACCACAAAAGTCACACACTTCCTCTCAGGCGAAAAGCTTCGCTTTAGGTTTTTTACAGCTTCTATGGCGAGTGCATAAGCTTACGGCCTTGTTACAACAGGAACCTCAGGGGTTTCTACGCTTTCTTGATGATTGGTTACTGCAACGAAAAAACATCACTCGCGAATGGGTGGACGCACAAGTGGAGGCGAGAGCCCAAGCAAGAGAGCAAAAACGTTTTCAAGACGCTGATGCCATCCGGGCCCAACTGACGGCACTCGGGATTAGTTTGCAGGATCAGGTGGATGGACGCACGCTTTGGGAAGTGGATAAGTCTAATGAGTAAGACCAAAAAATTTCAATTGAAAAGTCCTTACAAACCCTCAGGCGATCAACCGCGGGCTATTGCCGAGATTTTACAGCATTTTGCTCAGGGGCAGAAACATCAGGTGTTACTCGGTGTTACCGGGTCAGGCAAAACCTATACCATGGGGCAAGTCATAGCCCAGATGAATCGCCCCACCTTGGTGTTAGCGCATAACAAAACTCTTGCGGCCCAGCTTTATGCTGAGTTTAAAGAGCTTTTTCCCCATAATGCCGTAGAATACTTTGTTTCCTACTACGATTACTACCAACCCGAAGCCTATGTTCCGTCCACCGATACCTACATTGAAAAAGATGCCAGTATCAACGAGCAAATCGATCGCATGCGCCATAGTGCCACTCGTTCACTACTTGAGCGAAATGACGTCATTATCGTGTCTTCGGTTTCCTGCATATACGGCTTAGGTTCCCCGGAGGCCTACCAGGGGATGTTGGTTCAGCTTAGGGTCAATCAAGAAATCAAGCGTGATGATCTTCTGCGCGAATTGGTGCGTATTCAATATCAAAGACAAGCAGCCGATTTTTACCGCGGTACTTTCCGTGTGCGGGGTGATGTGGTGGAGGTATTCCCCGCTTACGAAGAAGAGCGAGTGCTACGTATTGAGTTACTTGGCCCTTACGTGGAGTCTCTCACTTGGGTGGACCCAGTTACCGGCAGACGCTTGGAGGAGTTGGAGGTGGCAACCATTTATCCGGCCAGTCACTATGTGACCACCGAGGAACGTTTGAAAGCGGCCGTGGGGGAGATTCGAGACGAACTACGCGCAAGACTGCAGTATTTTCAGCAGCAAATGAAATTCCTTGAGGCACAACGGTTAGAAAGCCGTACACTCATGGATATTGAGATGATTGAGCAGATGGGGTTTTGTCCCGGGATTGAAAACTATTCTCGTTTTTTAACGGGACGTAAACCCGGGGAGCCTCCTCCCACTTTGATTGAATATTTTCCTCAGGATTTTTTGTGTTTTATTGATGAGTCCCATGTGACCATTCCCCAAATTGGTGGTATGTATCGGGGCGATTTTATGCGCAAATCCACCCTAGTAGAGCATGGATTTCGTCTTCCTTCGGCCTTGGATAACCGCCCTCTAAAGTTTGAAGAGTTTGAACGATTGGTTGATAAAGTGGTGTATGTGTCTGCGACTCCAGGGGATTATGAACTAAAAAAAAGTGGGGGATTGATTGTTGAGATGATCAATCGTCCCACGGGGCTTTTAGATCCCGAGGTGATTGTGCGACCAGCCCATGGGCAGGTGGATGACTTGCTAGCGGAGATTCGTCAGACCATCAAAAAGAAAGAACGAGTGTTGGTCACCACTCTGACCAAAAAAGGGGCGGAAGATCTTACTCAGTATCTAACCGGGCTTGGGATCAAGGTGAAGTACTTACACTCGGATATTGATACGATCGAGCGGGTGGAGATTTTGCGCGATCTTCGTTTGGGAGTCTTCGATGTTCTAGTAGGCATCAATCTTCTTAGGGAGGGTTTGGATCTCCCCGAGGTTTCTTTGGTTGCAATTTTAGATGCCGATAAAGAAGGCTTTTTACGCTCCGAACGATCTCGGATTCAAACCATCGGTAGAGCTGCGCGTAATCATCATGTGCGAGTCATTTTGTATGCAGATCGGGTAACCGAGAGCATGAAAAAGGCGATAGACGAAAACGCGAGACGCCGCCGGATTCAACAAGAGTTCAACGAAAAGCATGGTATCACACCGCAAACGATTCGAAAAAAAATGCTTCAGGGCTTAAATGACCTGTTTGATGGACGAGTGAGCGAGGAGAAAGCTCTGGATGATTTGCTCTTTGATGAGGGGCTTTCTGCTCAAGGAAAGAAAAAGAAATCCAGTATGCAGGGCCCGCAAATTCAAGAGCTCGATAGTCTGCGTAAGCGCATGGATGAGCTGCGGGCGCAAATGCGTGAGCACTCTAGCCGCTTAGAGTTTGAAAAAGCCGCCGAAGTGAGAGATCAGTTAAAAAAACTGGAACTTTTGGAGCTAAAGCTTCGCGAATATCATGAGCCAAGCGCGCTGGAATGAGTTAAAAGAGCAAGTTTCCCAATTTCCGCAAAGTAGTGGGGTTTACCTCATGAAATCTCAGGCGGAAAAAATCATTTATGTGGGAAAAGCTAAAAATTTGCGCGCAAGGGTGCGAAGTTACTTTCAATCCCTGTCTGATCAATCTGTTAAAACTCGTTTTTTGATGCAGGCCGTATGGTGGATTGAATATATTCTGACGCCTTCTGAGCTTGAAGCCTTGTTACTCGAAGCGCAGCTTATCAAAAAATATCGCCCCAAGTATAACATAAGGCTAAAAGATGATAAGAGTTACCCCTACATTAAAATTGATTGGTCTCATCCTTTTCCTAAATTAAGCCTCAGTCGAAAGGTGACTAACGATGGAGGCTTTTATTTTGGGCCCTATCCCAAAAGCCAAGTCGCTTACAAAACCATCGAGTTCCTCAGTCAAACCTTTCAAATTCGCGATTGCAGTGATGGCGATTTTAAGCAGCGTAAACGCCCCTGTCTTACTTACGAGATGAAGCGCTGTACAGCTCCCTGTGTGGGTTTGGCGAGTGAGGAGAATTACAAAAAACAAGTGCGTCAGGCTCAGGATTTTATGAACCAAACAGGAGAGCAGTCTTTAAAATCTCTCGAGCAGCAAATGTGGCGCATGGCGGAGCAGGAAAACTTCGAACAAGCAGCTCGGATTCGTGATCAGCTTGCCGCTTTGCAGGTGGTCCTCGAACGGCAACAGAGTGTCACCGGCGCCAGTGACGCGGACATGGATGTTGTGGCCATACGTCGGGGAGAGCCTGGGGTCTTGTTTGAAACCTTCCACGTGCGTAAGGGGCGGGAGCTAGGAAGTCGCAGTTATTTTTTCTCCTATGAGATTTTTGGTGAGGATGAGAGAGATTTGTGGGTGAGTTTTCTTGCTCAATATTACGAAGATCAGTTCATTCCCGATTTTGTGTATTTGGGCTTGGATCTGGGGGGTGATCTCAACCAGTTACTGAGCAAAATGCTTTCGGAAAGAGGGAGAAAGTCGGTTCTTGTGGCCTACCCCACAGGAGAGCTGGGACAGCAGTTACTGGCGAAAGCTCAGGCTCTTGCCGATGAACATTGGGAAAAAGCTCTCACAAGAAGCGAGGAAAAAGAAAAAGCCTTGTGGGAAATTAAAGAGGCCTTCTCTCTTCCCGAGCTGCCTTGGCGGATTGAGGCCTATGATATTTCTCACTTCCAAGGACAGGAGGCGGTAGCCAGTCGAGTGGTCTTTGAAGGTGGAGAGCCTGCTAAGGATAGTTACCGACGTTACCGGTTACAGGCTGAAGTGGGCGGGGACGACTATGCGAGTATGCGTGAGGTCTTGTCGAGACGATTTAAGCTAACTGCTAGTGAGGAGCCGCAGCCTCAGCTCTTGCTCATTGATGGGGGCAAAGGACAACTCCAAGTCGCTTTGCGAGTGTTGGAGGAATTAGGGCTCCACAACATCCCCGTGGTATCTTTGGCTAAAGCTCGCACTCAATCGGATGCCGTCTCATCTAGGGTTACTAGTTCGGAAGAGCGCTTTTTTATTCCCGGCCGTAGTAACCCCGTGCGCTTTATGGTGGGCAGTCCTGCCTATCGTATTTTAGTGAGTCTCCGTGATGAGGCCCATCGTTTTGCCGTCAGTTACCATCGCATTTTGCGCGAAAAGGGGAGTCTTGCTAGCGTTTTAGATGAGCTTGATGGGATCGGCGAGGTGAAAAAACACCGGATCCTTAGTCACTTTCCGAGCCTTGAGGACTTCATGAAAGCCGACACGAATCTGGTGGCAGAGCTCCTAGCTATTTCTCCAGCGCAAGCTCAAAGCCTACAACAGCAGGTGGAAACACGTCTGCAAAGCTCCAAGGAGGACTGATGAAAGTTGCCGTGTATGATACTAAGCCCTATGACCGAGAGTATTTTTTAAAAGAACAATTAGCTCTCGGGTCCCAGGCGGAAAGCCTTCGCTTTGAGTTTTTTGACTTCAAGCTCAACGAATCAACCATACCCCAAACTGCGGATTTTTCAGCGATTTGCGTGTTTGTGAATGATGTGGTCAACCAACGGGTTGTCTCCCGTCTAGCTGAGTTAGGAATAAAAAAAATTGTGCTCCGCTGTGCAGGATACAATCAGGTGGATTTAAAAGCCTGTGAGGTTCAGGGGATTGAGGTGTGGCGGGTACCTGCGTATTCTCCTTGGGCTGTGGCCGAGCATGCGGTGGCCTTGTTACTGACATTAAATCGGAAAACTCATAAGGCCTATCAGAGAGTTCGTGAGGGTAACTTTTGCTTACACGGTCTTGTGGGGTTTGATGTCCATGGTAAGACCATCGGAGTCATCGGTACGGGAAAAATCGGATCGGCTTTTTGTCATATTATGTTGGGATTTGGTTGTCGAGTTTTGGCAACCGATTTAAATCCCGATCCAGATCTACAAGCCAGAGGCGTGAAGTACGTGAGTCTTGATGCGCTCCTGGCGCAAAGTGATGTGGTGAGTTTGCATGTGCCTTTAAACTCTAGCACTTATCACTTGATGAGTGCGGAGCGATTAAAACAGATGAAAAAAGGAGCTTACCTCATCAATACCAGTCGTGGAGCTCTCGTGGACACACGAGGCCTCATTGAGGTGCTGAAGAAAAATCAGCTGGGAGGAGCCGCTTTGGATGTTTATGAGGAAGAGCAAAATTATTTCTTCAACGATTGGTCAGCTCAGGTGATACCAGATGACGTGTTGGCGCGCTTACTGACCTTTCCGCAGGTGCTACTGACCTCTCATCAGGGTTTTCTGACCGACGAGGCTCTGCGCGCTATTGCACGTACCACCATCGAAAACCTACTGCGCCCCCCCGTGGGAACAGGCGGGCTGCACAATTAGCTAAACTAAATCCCTGTATCTCCACGAGTGCAGTCATCCTCGTAAGTCTCGCAAGCTTGTGGACGCTGTACACGAGGATCGTTGGGGTCAAATACGAGGTAACGTCGTTCACATTCTTTGAGGCACATTTTTAAACCATAGCCGGGACGCTCATGAATGTTCACACAATCTTGCACACAAAGTTCATATTTCTGCTCAGGTGTAAGATAGGGAACTTGGGACCATTGGGCCTGAGCTAGAGATAGAAAGGAAAGCATCAAACTGACCATAAGCACCTCCGACAAGTTATCGAGTTATAGCTTTGGGGTTGGAGCAGATGTCAATAAGATCCAAAGCCTCTTCCTCGTTAATGATGCGCTGCGGACGCAAGGTTTTTAAGCAGCGCATACTCGCAAGTTCCATAGCTTTGAGATAATCCCCTTGCACTTCGCGGGTGGGGACTTCAATGACTAATTCCCTTTTTGTGTCACGGGGGAAGGCAAAACTCCATTTATCGCTACTGGCTAAAACAGCGGGAGAATACCAGCTGATGAGCCCGATCAGAGCCATGAGGAGATGCGTTTGGTGGGTCATGGGGGAGCGGTACTTGTTAAGCGAGCTCATATTGTTCCTCTCTTTCAAAGACGTTGTCTTCCATGGATTCAAAGAGGAGGCCAAAGTTTCGGGTGAAATGGCCTTATTTTTGTTTTGATTTGGAACGCTCGAATAAGCCGGGGGGCTTTGGAGTCAATAAGGGACTTCTTTGTATAAATTTCAAACAGCTACGGAAAAAATGGGGTGAAAGCGGGTCATGCTAGAAAAAACTCATCTTTTTGGGCACATTACGAGAGTTTGACTAAAGCCAACATGGGCGACTTCTTGCACGGTGGTTTTCACTAGGAGGCTGGATTGTTACCTCTTAAATTTCGCCAAAAAATTTCTCAGGCAGATCAGTTTTATTCGTGTCGCTGGTTCCGTTATTTGCGGGGGTGTGGGAGAAGCCTTTCTTCATTTCGGCTAGAGCCATTCAGAGCTTTGGGTGTTCTTGTCGTGATGGGAGTCTTCTTTTCCTTCATGCCAGTGGAAGCGGCGATTGGTTACAGCTCACTCAGCGAGCTTATTCAGCAGTACGAACGCGAAGGTCGAAGTCTTCGTGTGGGAATATACATTGGGACTTTTGATCCCCCGCATTTGGGACATACGCAAGTAGCGAAATCGGCTATTCAGCAGGGCTTGGTTGATGTGATTTTGTGGATCCCCAACGATAATGCGCATCACAAGCCCCAGGCTACTCCTTTTTATCTTCGCTATGAGATGAGTCGTCGTTTAGTAGAGAGTGAGCCAAGGATTTTTTTACCTGATCAAACTCAAGGACCAGCTCGCTCTGGACGTTTTGTTCATGACAGTCTTGATCAGGTAGATCGGCTGGGACGGGTGCGATGGTTTGGGCTGTTAGGAACCGATGTGTTAGAGAAAGCCTTGGAGATTTATCAGGATCAGATCCACTGGATGGGGAGAGCTGAGCAGTTTTTGGTGAACCTTCGAGAAGGGCACGTGGTGAAGTTCATGCCGGAGGATATTCACGGGAAAAAAGTCAGCTCGTTTCACAGCCAAGACGGGGGCTTGAGCTCCACAGCCATTCGGAACTGGGTGAAGGAGGGTCAGCTTCATCAGCTCCAGCTTCACCTCTCCTCGGAGGTAGCGGCCTTAGTTACGGCTTATCAACTATGGCATCCGCAGCGACGCTCTTGTCGTCTGGTGTGGCTGCGGCCCTAGTGTCTTCTCGGATTTTACCTGCTTTTTTAGGACCCTAGTCGAGGGCCCTCTTTCGATAGACCAACTCCTCTTTTTCTCGGTAACCTATAAAAGGTAGGGGGTGGTTATGAAGGTGTTACTTGTTGAGAATATTCATCCAGTAGCGGAAAGTTTTTTTATCAGTAAAGGTTTTGAAGTTACCCGTTTAGCCCACGCCTTATCTGAGAACGAACTCATTAGTGAGTTACCCAAGTACCATATGCTGGGTATTCGTTCCAAGACGGAAGTGACCGAAGGTGTGCTAAAAAAAAATCCGCATTTGGTATCAGTGGCTTGTTTTTGTATTGGTACCAATCAAATTGCTTTGGGAAGAGCCAAGAAATTAGGTATCCCCGTGTTTAATGCTCCCCATTCAAATACACGTTCGGTAGCTGAGTTGGTCATTGCTGAAATGATTGCCTTGGCAAGACACCTCTTTGATCGATCTTCAGAAGTGCATCGGGGGTATTGGAATAAGACGGCAAAAAATAGCTTTGAGATCCGTGGAAAAACTCTGGGCATTGTGGGTTATGGGCATATCGGTTCACAAGTTAGCGTTCTGGCTGAAGCCATGGGCATGAAAGTCATTTTCTATGATATTGTGAAAAAGCTTCCGCTTGGTAACGCTCAAAGCTGCGAAAGTCTCGCCGAGCTACTGAAAGAGAGTGACTTTGTCACTTTACATGTGCCAGCCACCCCGCAAACCAAAAATATGATGGATGCTTATCATCTCGGCTTAATGAAAAAAGGCGCCTACTTACTTAACCTATCTCGCGGTAACGTGGTTGATCTTGAGGCATTAAGTGAACGGATCAAGGCAGGTCATATCGCCGGAGCGGCTATTGATGTTTATCCCTCGGAACCTAAGGCGAACGGTGAGGGTTTCGTTAGTGTGTTGCAGGGCTTACCCAATGTGATTCTTACTCCTCATGTCGGTGGTTCCACTGAGGAGGCCCAAGAGCGCATTGGTGAAGAGGTTTCTCGTACGCTGTGGCAGTACGCCAAGTGGGGTACGACCCTGGGAGCCGTGAACTTTCCCAAGGCCGACTTACCGGTGATGCATTATGAGGGCGCTAAATATCCTGTCTATCGAGTGATGAATATCCACAGAAATGAACCCGGGGCCATGGGGGCTTTGAACCAGACACTTGCGGCTATGAAAGGTAACATCTTGGGGCAAAGTTTGATGACCGATATGGACTTAGGTTATGTGATTTTAGACGTCGAGGCTCCTTCGCCATTTAGCTCAGAGGCGATAAATTTTCCAGCCTCTTTGCGCACTCGGGTGTTACCTTTGGGGGCTTGACCTTACTGCGGGCTCCCCGGGCTTTTTCTTTCGCCCGGAGGCCTCTGCACCATGGATGGCTAAGGGCGAAGCCCTTTGCAGCTGAGCCATGGATGGCGTGCCCCGGGACGAAAGGAAAAAGCCCAGGGAGTAAAGCTATAAAACAAAACCTACAGATAATCCTGAGCCTCCTCTTGCGGAGTAAGTCCCTGGTTCTTTTTGGTTGATTGAGTTGCAGTAGCCGATTTTTCTACAGAGCCAGTCTCGACTGATTCCGGGGTGGTCTCAGCATCAGGAGTGATTTCCTTAGTTTCCGATTTAAGCTCAATACTTTCTTTTTGAATTTCGCTATTGTTACCTGCGGCGGCTGTTTCAACCTGAGTCTGCTTAGTGGTTTTTACCTCCGACTCAGAACCTTGCGTATCGGCTTGTTTGATGGCTGGCGTAGCTTCTTCAGTGGTGTTACTTTGAGTGACTGAGTTTTGCGGTAGGATTCCTTTTCTGAGTTGATCGCGCTCTTTGCGCAGTTCAGCAAGCTTCGCCTCGTAATCT
>CAZZMS010000175.1:0-11811 GCA_964655485.1 uncultured Pseudobdellovibrionaceae bacterium
TATGTACACCGAAGAGTTTTTAGCAAAGATCGCTGAAAACGTAGAGTTAAAAATGAAGACTTGGTCGTAAATTTCTTTATGCAATCCCCGATTAGGATCTATTTACCCGACGGTAAAACCCTAGAGTTCGACCACCAGCCAACCGGTTTGGAGCTAGCGAGATCCATTGGCCCCAAACTGGCTGAGGCGGCTTTAGGTTACAAAATTGAAGGCGATCCAGAGGTCAGAGACTTAAGGTTTCCTATTCCTGCAGAAAGCCGAGTTAAAATTGTTACCAACAAAGATGCGGATGCTAACGAGGTCGTTCGACATAGCTGTGCCCACATTATGGCGCAAGCCGTACAAAAATTGTGGCCTGATGTGCAAGTCACTATCGGCCCTGTTATTGAAAACGGTTTCTATTACGACTTTTATTCTCCCCGCAGCTTCAAAGAGGAGGATCTCCCCCTCATCGAAGCGGAGATGAAACAAATCATTGAAGCGAACTACTCTCTGATACGCGAAGAGTGGCCAGTGGATGAGGCTATTGCCTTTTTTAAAAAAGCGGGAGAGCAATTTAAGGTTGAAATTATCGAAGATCTCAAAGCTCAAGGTCATCAGGTAGTCAGTGTTTATCGGCAAGGGCCTTGGCTAGATCTGTGTCGTGGGCCTCACATTCAAAGTACGAAGCAGGTCACCGCATTTAAATTACTCTCTGTGGCCGGTGCTTATTGGCGGGGGGATGAAAAAAATCCCATGCTTCAGCGTATTTACGGAACAGCTTTCGCACAGCCTAAAGATCTTGAGGCTTATCTCAAGCAATTGGAAGAAGCGCAAAAACGAGATCACCGCAAACTGGGTAAGGACCTCGGTTTGTTTATCTTTCACCCTTGGGCCCCGGGGTCTCCTTTTTTCACCGGTAAGGGCTCGGTACTTTACAATGAGTTGCAAAAATATTTGCGTGAGCTTTATTTGAAATGGGGTTACCAAGAAGTCATTACCCCGCAGATGTTCGATGCAGACTTGTTCAAGACGTCAGGACACTATCAAAACTACAAAGAAAATATGTACTTTCTTGCGGCCGATGAAAGAGAGTTTGCTTTCAAACCCATGAACTGTCCTTCGCATTGTTTGCTATACAAATCCGAAACTCACAGTTACCGAGAGTTACCTTTGAGAGTCGCTGATTTTGGTCGCCTGCATCGTTTTGAGCGAGCCGGCACCATGCACGGTCTCACCCGGGTGCGCAGCTTTTGTCAGGACGATGCGCATATTTTTTGTACCTTGTCTCAGTTATCGAGTGAAATTGAATCTTTCATGCGCCTACTCAACGAGGTCTATGCCACCTTAGGAATGAGTGAGTATAGAGTTTTTCTTTCTACTCGACCGGAAAAGCGCATGGGTTCAGATCAGGTCTGGGATCAGGCCGAGGGGGCTTTGGAGTCTGCGCTAAAAACCTTGGGCCTAAGTTATCAAATCAATCCAGGGGATGGGGCCTTCTACGGACCTAAGTTGGATATCATGTTCGTGGATGCTATTGGGCGACCATGGCAGTTAGGAACCTTGCAGGTAGATTTCAATCTCCCGGAGGCCTTCGCCTTAGAATATGTGGGGGAGGACAATCAAACCCATCGTCCCGTCATGCTCCACCGCGCGATTTTAGGTAGTCTTGAGCGGTTTATTGGGGTGTATTTAGAGCATACGGCGGGACATTTGCCGGTTTGGATATCTCCCACCCAAGTGATCCTTTTGAACGTGACCGATCGAGTAAATGACTTCTGTGGAAAAGTCTTGAATCATCTCAAGGGTCTTCAAATTCGTGCGGAGTTTGATCAAAAATCGGAGAAGCTCAATTACAAAATCCGCCAAGCTCAACTACAAAAAATCCCCTATATGTTTATCGTGGGGGACAAAGAAGCCGAGTCTGGTCAGGTGAGTTTACGGCTACGCAGTGGGGAGAACTTACCACCCCTAAGCTGGGAAAAAGCTTGTCAGGTGGTCAAAATGATGATTCAAAATCGAACCCTGGATAGCTCGGATATAAAAACTTACTGGAAACAAGAGTCTTAAGTATCGAGAAATAGGAGTTTTTCTAGCCGTTTTTAAAAAGGAGGTTGTTATTAGCACAATGAATCGTCCCTTTGGTGGTGGTGGCTTTCGTGGTCCCAGGAGAGATTTCCGGCGCCCTCCCTCCGATGGTCCACGAATTAACGAAGAAATTCGTGCCCCGCAAGTGCGTGTGGTGGATGAGACCGGCCAAATGCTCGGGGTATTCACTCGTGATGAGGCCTTGCGCCTAGCGCGTGAAAAGGGTTTGGATCTGATGGAGGTGGCTGCTCAGGCCAATCCTCCGACGTGCAAGATTATCGACTACGGTAAATACAAATATGAGCAAAAAAAGAAGCAAACCCAAGCTCGCAAAAATCAAGTCATTATTGAAACCAAAGAGATTCAACTTAGACCTCGTACGGAAATGCATGACTTGGAGGTAAAAGCTAAACACGCCAGACGCTTCTTACTGGAAGGGGACAAAGTTAAAATTAGCGTGCGCTTTATGGGGCGGGAGATGGCCCACCAAGAAATCGGTTTAGAAACCGTAAAGAAGTTCGTGGAATTAGTGAAAGATTTATGCCTGGTGGAATCGGAACCAAAAATGGAAGGGCGAAGGATGTTTGCCCTTTTGGCTCCTGATCCTGCCAAAATTAAGGAATACAAAAAACTCCATCCTGACAAGGCCGAGAAAGAGAAAAATATCGAAGTGCCCCATACCCCTGAGCCCGAGGATGAGGAGGACGGTGAAGAGTAACAACCGCAACAAAGGAGTGAGACTTCTGTCGGGATACAGGAGCTCCATTTCAACCGGTAGCTTTTCGCTGCAAGCGGTCTTTTTGATGCTCTTCTCTGTGTCATCCCTATTAGCCAAAAAGGTAGATCCCTATGAAAATCCGTTTAAGTCAAATTCCCGAAGAGGGTAAAAATTTTCAATTCACCACCGGTGAGGAGCCAGAGCTTGACGCTGCGTTAGTGGATTTGTTGGGACAATCGGGTCGTTACGAGGTGAGATTTTCTCTACGCCCTCTAGATCAAAAAGGTCTTTTCTCTCTGCAAGGTCGCTTTGAGGCCTCCCACCCGGAATTCTGCTCCCGGTGCGGAGACGTATTTCCTTTTCAATCCCAAATGGATTTACATGAGTTTTTGTTTCCTAAACTCATGGAGGATCATCGTAAAGAATCTGGCACTCACGGATCTCATGCGGCTCACACCGGGAGTTCTGACTCTATAGATGCCTCCGTGGGTTATGAGTACGAAGAGGATCACTTTGATTTGGGAGAGTTTTTACATGAGCAAATAGCTCTTGCTATTCCTGTCGCCCCGGCTCCTGAACTTAAAGGCAGTGAGCAATGTTCCTTTTGTGGGGTCAATATCACAGAGTTAAGTCAAAAGTGGGGGACAGAGTCTCAGGAGACTCAACATCTAGAACATCACCCTTTCGCAGTTTTAAAAAACCTAGGATCCGCTCAAAGGGAAAGCTCTTTCACAAAGAAAAAGAAAAAAAACTAGAGCCCAATTAAGGCTATGATTTTTCTAGACAAAAAGCTTAAAGTTTGCTTTGATTTCGGCTTTGCAATGTAAAAACAGGAGATCTGTATGCCAACACCCAAAAAGAAAACCTCGCGTGCGCGTAAGGGGATGCGTCGTAGCCATGATGCCATTGAACAACCAGCTATCGCTTTTGATAAAAAACTTCGTGAATATGTAAGACCGCACCGGGCTTTTAAAGCTGCCGATGGTTCTTACTACTACAAGGGCCGCCAAATTTTACCTCCCAAAAAACAGGCCGAAACCACTGAGACGAACCCGACAGCCTAGGCTAACTTGGGAGTGTAAAACTCTCAGCCACTAAAGGGGGAGTAGGGGGAGCTCATGCCACGAACTCGGGTTCTTGGAACCGGCCATTATCTTCCAGAAAAGGTGCTCACCAATTTCGACTTAGAAAAAATGGTGGACACTAATGATCAATGGATTCGAGAGCGCACGGGTATTGAAAGACGTCACATTGCGGCAGAAAACGAGGCCACGACCGACCTGGCATTGGTTGCCTCCCAAAAAGCTCTCAAAGATGCGGGTCTAGAGCCCAAGGATCTCGATTTAATTATTTTCTGTACTGTGACCGGTGACCAGGTGATGCCTAGCTCGGCTTGTGTATTACAGCACAAGCTAGGATGTGGTCCTATTCCAGCGTTCGATTTATCCGCTGCTTGTTCAGGCTTTGTTTATGGCCTTTCTGTCGCTGATCAGTTCATCAAAAGCGGTCAGTACCGGCACGTTTTAGTGGTGGGAGCTGAAGTTATCCATCGCTTCGTCAACTACAAAGACCGAGAAACTTGTATCCTCTTTGGGGATGCGGCAGGGGCCTTTGTGTTGGGTGCTTCTCAAGACGAGAACCAGGGCTATATCCTCAGTTCTCACCTGCGAGCCGAAGGCTCTTTAGGGGATCTTTTTGTTTTGCCTGCGGGGGGTTCAAAGATTCCTTTTTCTCAAGAGGTCTTGAACACGGGCGGTCACTACGTCAAAATGAAGGGGCGTGAAATTTTTAAGAACGCCGTTCGCACCATGTCTGCGGTATGCCAAGAAGCCTTAGAGCACAACAAGATTCCCATGGATCAAGTCAGCTGGCTGGTTCCGCATCAAGCGAATTGGCGAATCATGGAAGCCGTAGCTGAACATTTTGGATTTCCTAAAGAGAAAGTGGTGAGTGTCGTTCATGAAATGGGTAACACCTCGGCCGCCACAATCCCCGTAGCTTTCGATACAGCTGTGCGAGATGGACGGATTCAACGAGGTCAGCTGGTGTTACTGACGGCCTTTGGGGCCGGCCTCACTGCTGGGTCCTGCTTGTTGCGTTATTAAATGGAAAACAAGTCTTATGTAAGCTATCCCTTTAGATTGAAACCGTAACAGTTTTGCTTACACTCTTTGATAAAATAGGAAGGGCTATGAAAACAGCGTTTTTATTTCCTGGGCAGGGCAGTCAAGCCAAAGGGATGGGAAAGTTTGTTTGGGAAAACTATCCTAAAACTCAAGAGTTTTGGTCCCAATGGAGTCGGGAGATTGGATTTGACCTGGCACATCTTTGTTTAGAAATGAGCGACGCGGAGCTGGCCCTTACCGCCAATACTCAGCCAGCCATAGTGGCCGTAAGTATCATTTTAGATCTCATGCTCAAAGAGCGAGGCTTGGTGCCTCAGTCCGTAGCCGGCCACTCGGTGGGCGAATACGCTGCACTGGTGAGCGCAGGGGTCATGGAGCCCGCTCAGGCTCTTCTAGCCGTTCGTAAACGAGGTCAATGGATGCAAGAGGCCTGTCCGCCGGGTGTTGGCGGCATGAGTGCCTTACTGGGTTTAAATGAGGAACAAGCCCGTGCGCTCTGTGATGAAGTCAATCGCCGTTATGCTAGTCAGGGCCAGATTTGGTGTGCCAACTTTAATACCCAAGGTCAGATCGTACTAAGCGGCCACAAAGGCGTATTAGACGCTTTACAAAGTCTCTCTTCCGATCATTTTCCTGCCCCGCTCAACCAATGGAAATGGAAGATCATTCCCTTACAAGTTTCTGCCCCTTTTCATTGCCCCTTAATGGAGCCTGCGCAAAAATCCATGGCCCAATGGATCGAACAGATGTCTTTCAAACCAGCACAAATTCCGGTGATCCAAAACGTTGATGCGAAGCTGCACATGCAAGTGGAGGAGCTAAAATCCCTTTTAGCTCAACAAATCTCAGCTCCCGTGTTGTGGTTGCAAAGTTTAGAGACCTTGCGTGAACATGGAGTAGAGCGGGTGATTGAAGTGGGCTATGGCCGAGTCTTGTCAGGTTTAGTGAAAAAGTCTGGCATCGAGTTTCAACTGGAGCATGCGGAGAATTTTTTAAAATCTTGAACGATTTTACTCAAAACTCAGTTGCACTTTTTTTAGGGGAGCTCGTTGTTTTCTCCAGACCCAAGGGGGAACCGGGCGAGGGTCTTGCCAAAGACCTAATTTTTTTTCCCTGGCCGATTGCTGAGCGGAAAATATTTGCGGATTCTGGGCATAGGCCTCATAGGCCCAAGCCCAACCGTTCTGTACCATTTCTAAATTAATGTTCTGCCGCTTTTGATCGTAGAGAAAACACAGGTAACGTTGATAGCGATCTTTTTGCGGGTTACAGCTAGCAAGAACAATTTGCTGCCATACTCTTTTTTTTAAATATTCTCTACTCCTGTTACCAAAAGCTTGCCCATTCTCCGGGGCATCAATCTCTGCCAATCTAATTTTATAGTTCACTTGATCCTTGAGTAAAGTAACAGTATCCCCATCATAAACGTGGATAATTTTCCCCTCCAATAGGTGGGCAGCGGATTCTGCTACCATGGCTTTTCGAGATGGAGAGCTTCGCTTGTAAGCCTCTGTCTGTAGGCTTGCAAAAACCAAGAAAAACACTAGACTCCCAAAACGCATTTCTCTCAGAGTAAAAGGAGCCAAGGCGAGATTCAATCGAGGTTAACCACTCTTCGACTAAAGTTATGGATCAGATTTCATTATGCGAAGATTGCGGTTTTGTGGAGAACCTTTATGTTTAGGTTACGGAGAGTCACTTTCTTTATTTTCATGTTATTAACTCTGAATTCTAAACCCGCTTGGAGCTTGGCGACAGTTGAGCTTGTTTTGAACTGGAAACCTGAACCGCAGTTTGGCGGATTTTTTGCGGTTTCCGCCCTCGAGTTGGATAAAAAATACGGCTTTGAACTTAAGATCACTCCCGGTGGCTCGGGGAGCCCTACGATTCAATTGTTGGCTAATAAAAAAGTTCCACTGGCCATTATTAGTGCCGAGGAGTTAATACAAGCTCACGCAAAAAAACAAACCCATATCAAAGCTTTGTGGGCGACTTTTCAAGACAATCCTCAGATGATCATGGTCAAAAAAGAGTCGGGGATTAAAAATATAAGAGAATTGGTATCACGTGAGGACTATCGTCTTCTTTGGCAGGAGGGATTGCCCTATGCCCAGTTCCTGAGAAAAAAATATGCCCATGAGTGGAAGATTACAACCTCCCCTTATTGGGGAGGACTTGGGCTCTTTTTACAGGAAAAAAAATTGGCCACCCAGGGTCTTGAGACCAGTGAACCCTTATTGTTACCCAAGGAAATGAATGTGACCATTTTTCGTGTACGCGATGAGGGATTTAACCCTTACCTCGTGGTGCTAGCGAGTCATGAGGAATGGCTAAAAACCCACACGCAGCTCTGGCCCAAAGTATTAAAAGCTGTTGAGGAAGGGTGGAAAGCTTATTTGACCAACCCCTCCCTAGTTAACGCCCACATGAAAAAACTCAATCCTGTGTTGAGTGATGACTTTTTAACCAAGAGTGCTGAAGCGCAAAAATCACTGATAAACAAAGCCGGGGTTACCCTAGGCCATATTGACAAAAAAAGACTGGCTGAGCTTGCTCGAATCATGCGCCAGATGGATCTTATTTCCACAGAGCCCAAAGCGGAACTCATGATTTGGCCCTATTAAAACTGCCGACTCACCCAAGTGGGAAGATAACCTAAAGGCTCAAAACCTTGCTGCCCAAGTCCTTTACTCAAACGAGCCACCTCGTCTTGTGAAAGATCGAGCAAGATGAATTGTTGGACTAGACCATTTTGATTCCAGGCCATCAAACCTACACCGACATACAAGGTATGACCCTGCCAACACGTGGTGTGAGCGATGGTAGTGTAAACGGAGCCACTTTGAAAAACGGGACCAACTTGATAGGGTAAACGAGTGCTTTCCCGACAATCCGCCGTGCTGATTTCCAATTGATTTTGCATCATAAGGCTTTGGCCATTGATCTTATATTCATGGGCTAAAGTGAGTGAATAACCCGTGTCTTCCAAAATTTCCGTAGCCTCCCAATTCACCTGTAAACCCAAGGTTTGAGCCTGTTGCTCTTGAAAAGGGGAAGGCATTCCGGTGTCCTGCTGCGGACGTTCAATAGTCCTTATGCGAGTTTTCGGTTGAACCTGATTGGCGCACCCCGAGATCATAGCCAATAGCAGAACCCATGCTGACAAGATGACATAAAAATTCCCAAGATATCCCCATGGCTTTTGATCCTTCGTCATAAGGCACCTCCAATGCTGACCTTAAAGGGTGCAAAAAAAAGCCCGGCTCGGCCTTGAAATTTTTGCCAGAGCAGTTGAACACTTTTCAGACAGTAGAACTTGGAAGGTCCAAGCAGATCCCTCCCCCCGCATAGACCTTTGAAAGCTCCATCTACTGAAGCAGTAAAAAATTAAATATCTAATTATTTCAATTACTTAATACTAAGTAAAATGGTTATTTTACTGAATTTCTTGATGGATCCATGTCGATAAATCGCTCATTTGATAAAAATATAATAATTTCAAATTCTTAGCTGTTAGCAATGGACCTCATGCTATTGGAAGTATTGTGAAATGCAACGTTTTTTATTGCAATTTGCAATATAAGATTGAAATTCACAGTGTTTTTTTATTGACGAAACGCCCAAGGGATGTCGCAATATCATGTAGTCGGAGTAGGGGGGAAAAAGAAGATGATTCATCCATCAGAACTGGAGACTTTTAACTGGCTAGAGGGAACTTCAGAGAAACTACCCCAACCTCCTGGTATTCGTGAGAACTCTACAAGTGACTCTCCAAGCGACTTGAATCTTAGAATGAAAAGCTCCCTTCGCATGGAGTATGAGGCCAAGGCTAAACGCATTCAAAAACAGCTAGGCGGCTTGAAGGGTGTGCAAGAGCGTTTGGCTTTAAGTCAACGCGCATTAGCTAAGCTTTTGATGGTTGATCCCTCTACCTGGAGTCGCTGGGTGAAAAATGAGGATCTTATTCCGCCACACATCTGGCGGGCTTTAGAATGGTACTTAGCCTTGGAAGAGAAGGTACCAGGCTTAAGCCCTGCGCATTTTTTATTGAAATCACAAGAGGACTATCGCAAGGAAGTTGAGCTATTGCGACAAAAAATTCAAGATTTGGAAATGCAGATGAGCTCTTTTACTAACTCTAAAACAGACTCTCCTAGCGTGTTCCATGGGCATTCAAGGATACCTTATTTCTTCGCGATAACTCTTTTAACTATAATTCTGATGTTTCTAATCATCGGTCTTCTTTGAAGACCTCTCATCGCATTATTTTTCAAGAATCATCCACTTTTGCATTTAGTAATTGATCAATTTTTTCAATCTGCTGTTGACTAGCTTCATTTGCAGAAAGATGACTACATTGCTTACAAAAACTCCAGCGTGAGTCCGTTCTATGAAATAACTCTTTGTTTATGTTCAACATCTTCTCTCTGAAATTGGCCTGAGCTAATGTAAACCAAACTCCATGTTTCCATCCACCATTCTCTAAATGGCCAGTAACATAATCACTTGCAATACAACAGGGCAATACATCACCAGTTACTGTAACGCGAAAATATGTGTACCCTATTCTACAAGGATGTTGGCTATAAAAGTCAGTTTTAAGACCCCCATCATATCCCAACTCAATAAGATCATTAGTTCTTAAATCTTTAGACACAAGTAATCTCCTTCACCAGACTCTCAAGGATACTTCTTTGAAAAAGGATTATTCCTTCACGATCAGCAGAATGTATAAGCTTTTTGAGTATTTCAGCATATTCCTTAAGCGAATCCATTTGAGAAATCGCATAGCTTTTCATCCAATCATCGTGAATCTCTAGAGGTTTAATCCAAAGTTTTTTAGAGCCAACTTGCTTACAATATTCAATAAACCCCAGAAGACTTCGAAAGTTCAATTCGGTGGTTACACACATGATAATAACTTCTACTCCTGGAATTTGATTCAATTTAGAGATGTTTGTTGTCACGGTGTTAAAAGTTTCTTGTGATTGTTTAGGTCGAGTTTTTATATACACATCAGCATTCGGACCAGATACATTAGCTATAATTTGGAGCGATTCCCGCTTACGTGGATTCGCATAAGGTCTTAACTGATTAATTTTTTCGTCGGTCAAATACTCTAGATTACTTAATACCTGAACCCAGTAACCTTTTTTTCTCGCTAAGGTTATAAAATCTACAGCCTTGGGATGTAACAAGGGGTCTCCCGCACCGCCGAATTGAATACTACGCGTAGTCCAAGGAAGAGAATTCAATACCTCCAGTACGTAGTTTTCTTGAATAGTTTTCACCATGAAGTCTCTAATGTTTTGCGGGATAGTACCGCCTCCATTCCGCTTGAATTTCTCTATAGCCAGGGGAGAGTAAAGCCCGCAGAAGTGACAACTGTGAGTACACCTATTCGTAAGATCAATATGCACCTCTTGAAGACCTGAGAAGGTTAATCTGGTTTTGAGTGTCAACGACTGCGCTAAAGGATGATGGGGAGAGAAGTATATGTAAAGATCGTAAATTCGCTGAATCTCCAGAAGCCTGAAAGCAGAGTCCAGAAACTGAATGATTTTTGTACCATGCGCGCCTTTAAGCAGCCCTTCCGCAGGACCTTGAATAAAAAAATACTTAAATTTGTACAAAGCAATCCGCCGAAAAAGCTCAGCTAAATTGCCTGGCGAACACAATTGCTGATAATTGACATCAATGATGATTAAAAAATTATACAAATCTTTCTCTAACTCAGATCTGCGCTTAACCACCTGCTCAACAAGTAAATCAATAGCTCTATCCCAATCAGGACCCCGGAAGGAAAACTCAATACCTACCTTAAAACAACTCTGCAGGAAGCGGACAATCTGTGGAGATATTAGTTGATCAGTATGGATTTGAAAAAAAGTTGCCGGATATTGAGCGCGAAAAACTTCAAGCAAGTCCAAATGTCTCTCAATAAACCCATTATCTCTTCCCAGCTCAAAGAAAATTGGCTCTTCTACATCCGGTTGATGGGGTAAGATCGGATTTTGGGTAAACTCCTGAAGTTTAACAGCAATCATTGCCATTCCTTGATATTGTTTATCACCCAAGCCGGGTCGTCAAAAGCTAACTCGTGTCCTGCCCAAGGATGAGTCTTAAGTGGAACATGCCAAAACTGAGCAATCTTTTTAGAGCATTCGACACTGACCATACGGTCTTTTTCGCTGGCTAAAAGTAGGGTGGGGAGCTCAGGAGGCAGTAGGTGTCCTTTGTATCGTGAAGCTGCCCCCAGCTGGCGCAAAAAATTCGCCAACGAAGGGGAGGACTCTTTAGCAAACTCCAAGGCCCATTTTTTCTTGTAATCAAGAGTTTGGTTAGAGACCATCCTAAGAATGTTAAGCTCCCTGTCGAAAGCCCGATCCTGCCACTGAGAAAATAAAATATCCCTTAAATATCTTAAAGCTTGAGGCCTTAATCTTTGCCAAGGGGCGCTAAAACGCCCCAGACTGGAGTTGATCACAATGATTCCACTTAATTCTTTGGGGTAACGGGTGGCCCAATCAATAGCCACCATGCCGCCCAGAGAGACTGCTACGATCCAAGGTTTTCTTTGTTCTTTAATCCATTGACTACGGTAACGAAGATCCTCAACGTAATCGGAAATATTTAAAAAGGAATTTCGCTCACTTTGATCACCGTTACCGGCTAAATCCAAAGCCTCCACAAAATGCGAAGAATCTTTTTGAAGCTCGTCCAAAAATGGCCCCCAATGTCGCCTCGAACGAGCTAAACCGCGTAGCAAAATAAAGTATTTTGCGGGTATCAAATTTTTTTTAGGCTTTATCTGGTCCATTGCTCTTTCCATCGCTCAAGTCCCAAGCGCCAACATTGGTGCTGTTGTTTTTGAGCTAACTTTAGCCAGGAAGCTGGGTG
>CAZZMS010000176.1:0-10118 GCA_964655485.1 uncultured Pseudobdellovibrionaceae bacterium
CCCCAGTTATTGCGTACCGACCTTGAGGGTTTGGGTTTTCGTAGTGGTGATGTCTTGCGGACGTTTTGTATTGTTACCATTCCCGAAGATCCCACTCAGATGACAGCGAATCTTAAGGCTCCAGTCATTATCAACTTGCGCAACCGGCAAGCCCGTCAGTGTGTTTTACAGGACAATCAACTAGCGATTCGTGAACCGATCTTCGAGATATTGCAGAAGAAGGTGATTGCCGGAGCTTGGCCTCATCGGGGAAGTGCCAACAAGTCAGTCGGCACAGCTTCGCCGCAAGAAGCGCCATACAAAGATGTGATTGTGACTTTGCCGGGGGCCGAGGCTATTTCTTAAGCCGTGGTACACGCAGTTCGCCACTGGTTTTTGTTTGGTTTTAGACCTAAGACTTGGGTGGCCTTGCTAGCTCCGGTCAGCCTATCAGCTTTTTGGGTATTTTTTGCTTTTCCCGGTTTGGTAGATCTTGTTGCGGGTGGAGTGGCTCTCGTCTCAGGCTTGTTTATTCAAATTAGTACCAACTTATTTAACGATTATTTTGATCATCTCAAGGGTACAGATTCAGCAGAGCGCGTGGGGCCCACTCGGCTTTTGCAGTCGGGACAAGCCAGGCCTGATACGGTCAAACGCGTAGCTTTTTTGTTTCTTGTGCTTGCCGCTGGAGGAGGCGCTTATTTGGTTTGGCTTGGGGGTTGGATCGTCGCTGTGATTGGTATTCTTTCTTTGATTTTAGCTTATGCCTATTCAGGTGGACCAAGGCCATTAACTCACTTGGGACTGGGCGAACCTTTTGTGATTGTATTTTTCGGAATTATTCCGACTTTGGTAACAGCTTTTTTGATGACTCATCAAGACGGTGGGCGCTGGTTTTCTGAGTTGTGGTATTTTGGTGTTGCTACCGGATTATTAGCTTCCGGCTTAATTCTTATGAATAATATTCGTGACATAGAGATCGATACACGCAGTGGGCGTAAGACTTTACCGATTCGAATGGGAATGAAGAAGGCTAAGATTATTCTTCTTTGTATGTTATTACTGTCTCATGTGTTACCCTCTATTTACTTTTGGCTTGTGGGTGGGAAGTGGCTCGTGTTGTTACCTTTGGTGAATCTTCGTTATTTGGGAGACTGGTTTGTGGATTTTTGGCGCGCGCAGACCCCCTATCAATTCGCTCCGTTTTTTGCTAAACTTATTGTTACCCATTGGCGTTGGCTTGGCCTGCAACTGCTGGGAGTCTATTTATGCTTCATCTCGGGTATCAAGCTTATGATTTTTTAATCCCCTCGCCGCTGGGGAAAAGGCCTGAGCTTCGCACAGGCTTTTTGTATGGAGTGACCGCTGCGGATTCAAAGGCATGGGGATACGCCGATTGGTTTTTGTGGCCTGAGCTGGGCGATCCAGAGCCTGCCAAGTTGCAAACTCTATGCGGGGGGGTGGCGGGTGAGTACCTAAGTCGTCATGCTAACCCCCAAGGGGGGAGCTTCCCTCTGGCGAGTGCGGAGGATATTTTTAGCTTATGCTTAAAACCTTTGGTGACCATAACATTCCATGAAGAGGTGTTATGCGGGACGTGGGCGCAGGTGGTGCAGGAGTGGGAGCGGGCTTTTAAACCTTATGCGTCTTGGCTTTTACCTGCCGGGAAGGGCCGTGAGACTTTCTGGCATATTCTAACAAACGCCCTGCAGTGTTTTTTGGAAAAAGAGGAGATTCAAAAGTTTTGGCGGAGGAGAGCATGGCCCACGAGCCACTGGCTCGTGCGTCATCTCATGGATGCTTCAGGAGGAGGAATTGATATCAAGAATCGGGTTGCTCACCATGTCTACGCCGTTAAGGTGAAACTCAAGCCTCAAGAAGCTGAACTCGCCCAAGAGGTGTTCGCCCAGTGGTTGCAACAAGAGCCGCAATTAAAATTACGTTTAGATTTCAATGCTCAGTGGACAGAGGAGCAAGTGTGGTCCTGGGTTAAATCGCTACAAGATGTGGTGAAAAATGCTATTGAGTGGATCGAAGATCCTTGTCCATGGAGTTTAGAAGCTTGGCAAAAATTAAACGCTGAGGTTCCCTTAGGGGTGGATTGGGTTTTAGATCCTTTAAGCCCAGAATGGGCAGAGGCTGCAAAGAAACGAGCTTTTAGGTTTGGCGTATGGAAGCCTTCGCGACAAAGCCCCTTGATTTTTGCGCATTGGCCGGCTGAAATTGAAGTTTTAGTTACCACGCAGCTAGGTCACGCCTGGGATTGGTACTGGACAGCTTGGAGTTACGAGCGATTAAAAAGAGTTTATCCGCATTTCAGCGTAAACCCGATCTTGGGTCTGAGCACTTGGGACAGTTAATATTGGGATTTTCTTTTGTCCCGAGTTCTTTGTAAACAGGCTTTTGCCTCTAGCGGTTGAAGCCTCAGGAAGTTTTGCTCCGGTTGGGAGGAAAGGTTTGTGGGCGGGAGGTCAGTGAAACCAAGAGGATTCAATCTCAGCGAACTTATGTATAAAGAACTTTAAGATCCTCACTTGAAGGCCTATGCAAAATAGATATTTTTTTGATCAGAATAGTATAATTAGACTAGAGCGCTGGAGCGAGGAGAGAATTTTTATCTCTCAGCCTGAATCGCTGGATGCCAATCAACTACAAGGTCTCCTGTCAGCATTGGGTGATGATTACTTTTGTCTATTTCCTACCTCTGGCACCACCCAAGGCTACAGTCGTTGGGTGGTTAACAAGCAAAGCCATTTTTTAAAACAGGTGGCTGAAACTATACAAGCCTTGAATATTGATTCCGGCCAGCGTTGGGGCCTGCTGTTACCCACATATCACGTGGGTGGCTTTGCTCTTTATCTACGTTCTGTGCTGAGCCGAGGTGAGCTTATTTCAGGTCCATCAGGCTGGGATCCTTTGGGAGCTTGGCAGTGGTTAGAGCGAGAGGGTATCCACTACATTTCTGTTGTGCCCACTCAGATCCATGATTGGGTTAACCTTGGTTTGCGGGCTCCACCAAGTTTGCGCCTGGTTTTTGTCGGTGGGGCGAGCCTCAGTGAGTCCTTGCAGAAGCGAGCCTCAGATTTAGGCTGGCCCTTGCTTCGAGTGTATGGCATGACGGAGACGAATGCTTTTTTTGCGTATGAAGTCCGTGGATATAAGGGTTACCGAGCGATACCGAGTTACCAATGGCGTATCTCTGATGTGGGTGAGCTATGGATTCAATCCCCTTATTTAGCCCTTGGCTATTGGAGTCAGCAAGAAGGTTGCATACCCTTAGAAAAAAATGCTTCCCAAGAGTGGTTAGGACCGGATCGGGTAAAGGTTGAGACCTCATCGGGGACTTTCGCGGTGGTGGGACGGTGGCATGATGATTTGTTCAAGCGGAATGGACGAAGTTTTTCATTAAGTGAAGTAAAAAAAGATCTTTGGGAGTTCATAAAGCCTCACCTCCCCCTCCAGGCTTGGGGTGAGGAGGTCAGCCTGCTGCTGTTGTGTCCCTGCGAGCGATCACAAAATCGTCTTGCTTTGGTTTATGGTGGACCGGCAGATTTTGCTGCCCCTTGGGCCGAGTGCCTCAAGCGGTGGAATAAGAGTTATCCTTGGCTTCCGGTTGATTTTTGTTACCTGCCGTTGGAGCGTTGGCCGAAGACCGCAGTTGGCAAAACTCACGTCGCTTTGCTCAAGGAGGAGGTCTGTGCCTTGACCAAAAGCTCTCTTTCTTCGACAGTAAAACAACATGAATCTTAAAATCTATGATCCGCGCGACTTTCCTACTTATTTGCCCAAACTCAGTGAGCTTTACGACAAGCTCCTTAGCGGGGGAAAGGGCTTTCGTGCGCATTTGGTGAGTCAGACTTGCTATGCTCTATCTGCTCCTGATTCGCTGACACATCTTTTAGCTCAGACGGTGGAGTTTATTCATAATGCGAGCTTGCTACACGATGATCTCGTGGATCGCTCACATTTTCGTCGAGGTAAGCCCGCGGCTTGGGTGGAGTATGGCCCAGAGTATGCTGTTTTGGCCGGTGACTATTTATTGGCGCGAGTGATGGTCAATCTTTCGGCCTTTGGTAACATTCGTTTGGTGCACTATACGGCGGAAGTGATTTCAGACCTGCTTGAAGGGGAGTGGTTGCAGGATTCTTTAATTCATGACTTTCTAGTGCGCGAGGAAGATTTAGCGCGTGTGCATCAGCTGAAAACGGCCTCTTTATTTAAGTGGTGTTTTCGAGCCCCTTTTTATGCTCAGAACGTCGAGGATAAATCCCTCCACGATTTGCTCGAGGAGATGGGGGCTATTTTAGGGTCTTTGTTTCAACGCAGTGATGATCTTTTGGATTTCGATGTCCGTAATCATGAAGGCAAGGCGGTGCTTGGTGATCTGAAAACAGGTTACTTAAATTCTTTTGGGGCCTTCGCTTTGCGTGCTTTTGATGAGTCCACTAAGGAGCGTGCCAAAAGATGTCAGAGCCTAGCGGAGTTTCAAGAACTTGTGGGTGGAAGGGCTAAGTTCGATCAGTTGGTCCAGTCCTTTGATCAAGACAGTGAGGTTTTGATTCAGCGTTATCAAGCTGCTGTAGCTGCTTTGAATCAACATTATTCTTCTCGGTTTTCCTCCGACTGGTTGGGCTTTCTCCACAAGCTGCCAGATTACCTTTACTGGCGAAGGGCCTAGGTCATGATACAATATCTTCTCAAGCAGGATGAACAAACCACTCAGCTTTTGCGACAGAATCAAGGAAGACGTCTCGCGGAGTACGCTCCCCATGCCAGTTGGGTGATCATTGAGCAAGCAGAATCGGGAAAAGCCAAGCAGAAATGGGGTCGATCGGGATTTTTTTTGTTATCCAGTTTTTGGCGAGCCAGTTGGGGACCTTTTCTGGGGTGTTACCTATTGGGCGCATGGGGAGAACCGCAAGTGTTAGGGGTAAGAGTTTATGTAGCGACTTGGCTTGCGGTTGTGTCGATCACTCTTTATTTTTCCTTGAGTTCGGATTTACGTGATTACCTGTCAGGATGGGATGCTTTGAAACCATTCGAGCATTCCCCTTTGATGCGGGGATGGATCACATGGCCGCAAGCTCAAACATGGGCAAGGATGATGTTACTCATATTTATAGTCTGTGCCATGAGCTTAATTCTTGCTGCAGATTTTACGTTTTGGCTTCTGGCTTGTCTTGCAGCAGCTTTAAGTTGGACATGGATGCGTGGCTGGTGGAAGAGCTACCCTTTTAATGAGTGGGTCTTATTTTTCTTGTACGGTCCCTTGTTAAGTTTTGGTTTGGTCTCGTTGTGGCAGATGAAAGACTTGGTGGCTGTGGGTTTGGTTGGCATAGGTTTGGGTCTTTACCAGATGCTACGATATTTGAGCGAACGTTGGAACTTTTTTATCTTTGAGTCTCACTACAAGTGGGCCAGTACTTTTAGTTATTTGGGATTTGCTAGGGCGAAACGTTACCATTTCATAGTTTGGATCATCTATGCGGCTTGGTTTGTGGGGCTTCAGTGGTATTGGGGAGGAGGACTCATGATCGTGCCATCGCTTGTTTTAGTAGCTTTTTTATTTTGGTCCATGTCGAGAGCTTTTAGCCAATTTGTAACCCCCATGGGAGGAGCTTTGCGTAGGTGGCAAAAGCAGATTACTCAGGCAATGAATTATCCTATGATGTTACTTGTTGCTGAGGCGAGTGTGTATTGGTTAGCGAGATGATAAATGCAAATTGAATGGACATTAGAGATCGCTAAGGAATATCTACGGGAATGGATTGATTTTAAATCACCCGCCTACAATCGCCCTTTGGGGCGGGAACTGTTAGCCAAGGCTTTTGGTAAGGAGCCTGGACTTATTTGGGATCTTACTTTGGGTTTTGCCGAGGATGCATGGACCCTAGTGCGCTTGGGCTACCAAGTGAGGGGTTTCGAGCGAGATAAGTGGTTATATGAATGCGTGCGTTCGGTCTATGCGCAGTTTTTGGAGGGTTCGCCAGCGTCTGACCTTGCGGGAAGACTGGAGCTTGTTCATGCGGACTCTTGGGATTGGTTACACAAGCACCCGGAAGTTTTTTTGGATTCCTGTTACTTGGATCCCATGTTCTTTGATGAACACAGCCTCAAAAAAATCTCCGCTCAACCGCGCAAACCCATACAGGCCCTGCGTTACTGGCTGAGTCAAGCGGAGCCGCCTGTCTTCACCCCCAGTTTGGCGGAGTGGATAGAGTTTTTGCGGCCACGCGTGGGGCGACGTCTTGTTGTAAAAGTGCATAAAAGTGTCATTCATCAACTTCCCAAGCCCCGCTTTTTGGTTTCAGGTAACAAAATGCAGTGGTTGGTGTATGACAAGTAAAAAAGGAGTTTTCTGATGTGGGGAGGAACTCGCGAAGATAAAGAGTTTTTATGGTGGGTGCCTGCGGCACTAGTCCGTCTCACCTCATGGATTTCCCCAGCCCACGGCTTCCTGCGGGAGTTAAAATCCTTGGTGCGTTTACAAAGCGATGGGTCAGCAGATCATGCGGAGCGCGCTCGTCAGCACCGACAATTGTTGTTTTACTGGGGGGCTTGGTCCGCTACTGGTGTATTGTGGCAAGTGATTTTGGTGTTACTCTTGTATTTTCTTTTTTTTCAGCTGGGTCTGGTAGCCTACATCAGTGGGATCTGGCGTAGTGACTCTGGTGAAATGCCCGTTTGGATTTTTTGGTTAGGGAGTAGTCGAGTGGAGCAGCTCGGGATGTATGGTGTGTTGGCTTGGTTACTTACTCATTTAGTTGGTCCATGGGGGTTTTATATCGGTTTCATTGGGGTGTGGTTGTTTTTTATGTTAGGTTTTCTGGCTGGGCCTGGGGCCTTGGTGTTGTTACTAGCTTTGCGCACAGGTCTGCAAACCCATACCTGGCGCAAGGTCAAACCTCTTTGGTTGTACCCTCGAGATTGGTGGGGGGGGATAGCCCTTGGAGTTTTGTTATCTGTAGGTTCGCTTTTTTTGTCTAAAGTTGTATGGGATAATCTCACTTATATTTTCCAAGTAGATGTTTTTCGCTTGGACCAGAGACTGCCCATCTTGGCCTTATCCTATGCGTGGTGGAGTGTCTTGATCGCTTTGGTGAGTTTGCTTTATTACCATTTTTATTGGCTGCTTGCGGTAAGAAACAAATACAGGTGAGCGGGGCCTTGGTCTAGGGCTCTTAAACCAAGAGCTAGCGGTGAGTCGAGTTTTTCACAGGAACTATCGTCAAGATTTCAGCTAGCCGATACATTCTTTGTGAAATCTGTTTATGTTTTACCCGGAAAGTGGCATCTCAGTCGGGGCGGTGAGCTTGTTACCACGATTTTAGGTAGTTGTGTGAGTGTTATTCTATTTGAGCCGCGGTGTAAGGTTTCTGTATTGACCCATTATTTGTTACCCGAATATTTTCCTGAGCGTTACCTCAATCAAAAGCCCTCGGCACGCTTCGGTGACATTGCGATTAAAGAAGCTTTACAGGCCCTTAAACCCATGGCTTGTCAGTTTTCTTCCTTGCAAGCAAAGGTTTATGGCGGAGCCAATATGGCCGAGGGAAATCTGATCGGTGAATCGGTGGGAGCCTCGAACATTATTTTCGCTTTTCAAACTCTGTCTGAACTGGGAATTCCCGTGGTGGAGCAAAATGTGGGTGGTTTTCAAGGTCGAAAGATCGTGTTGAACACGGATACCTTCGAAGTGAGTCATTATTTCAGTGGTTCCAAGGCTAAGGCTGGTTGATCACTGGTGCATAGGTCGCTGAGCGAAAGAAAAAGCCCGGGGAGTAACTCTTAAAGGGCTTATTCATCATTAAGTAACTAAAAAATAGATTTTTCAGGGCCGACTCATTAGTGCCGACACAAGAATGGGGTAATCTTCACTCTATAGTCCCCATACATAGATTAGGTAACCTTCGCTTTCGGTCATTCGATCGTAGATCTTCTCCTCCCACGTTTTTCCTGGACGGCGATCGAAAATTACCAAGTGGGCTTCGCTAGCTCCTTTGTGGGTAGCATATTCACGAGTTTGCATAAGACCATCTTGCAGGACAGTCTCAGGGTTACTACGCTCGCGAATGACTTTAAGTTCAATGACAATGTCTTGTTTGGGTCCATTAAAGCTTTGCTTAGGATCCAAGGGCCATTCGATAAAAAAGTCCATACGCTTACGTCCTAGGGCATACTCCCTTTCAATGCGGCCACCACCATTAATGATGCGCTGGAGGAAGGCCATAAGTAACAACTGCGGGGCCACTTCTTTGTAGTCCATGCTTTTCAACCAGGCATCGGCATGGTTGCGGAAGAGTTGTTGAAAAGCCTTAAAAAGTTTCACCATATCCAAAGTGCGATCGGCTTTCACATACCACTGCTGGGGTTGGTGCATCACGTCTTGTATGGGTGAAGTGAGCTCTCGGGGTAACACCTCTTTGTAAATCCGGTTACTGATTTGAATCTCGGGCTTACGGCGGATAAGCCTTAAGTCCTCCACGTATTGAATGTCATCATCGGGAAAACGTGTTTCTACTTCTTCGCCGCTTAAAAGGGCTTCGATGATGGGTTTTACTCGGGGTTCTTCTAGCCTGAAGGCCAGCTGATCCAAATGCGTCGCCCGGCTTTGAATAAGCTGCTCCCGGGCTTGTTTATACATTTCTAGGGTGATAAGGCGTTTACGATCCCGGTTTTCCCGCATTTTCCAAGTGAGCTGGTGGCCTAGGGCGTTTACAAGCCATGGCTGCCCCATGGTATCAAGCCACAGCTCATCGAAAATCTCCGAGGCAAACTGCTGCCCGGTAGCTTGCGTGTGTTGTAGCCACAAGGCTTTCATCTCATCAAAACTAAAGTTACCCAAACGCAGAGATTCGGCTTTGATATTAAACGCCGATCCCCCGGTGATCACGTCCTTGCCGTCCATGTGCATACGGTAATCTTTAAGGTCACGCACCCCGCACAAAACCACAGAAGCGGGGAAGGCTTGGGGGCGACCATCGTAGCCGGCACGCAATTGGCGCAAAAATGAAATCAGACTATCACCCACAAGGGCATCGACTTCGTCAAAGAAGATCACGAGGGGCTTGGGGGAGTTTTGGCTTAATTCAAACAGAGCTTTCTGCATCCAAGCGAAATGAGCTTCGGGATGATCGCTTTTCACTTTAGCGGGAATGGAATGTAGTTGTTTAGTGGTGTCAAAACGGATCAAGGCATTTTCGAGACTGACGAGAATAGCCTCCATCACTTTTACAGTGTTCTCCCTTGCCGCCTGCCCCCTTCCACGTTCACATACAAAGCCAAGTACTGGCCTTGCTGGTTCAAGTAATCCACCAAAGCGAGTAAGGACGTGGTTTTCCCGCTTTGCCTGGGGGCATGAAGGATGAAGTAACGTTCCTGACGAATGAGTTGTAACATTTCCTCGAGATCGATTCTGCCCAAGGGATCCAGCATGTAGTGAAGATTGGACTTACACGGCCCTGCGGTGTTGAATTGTTTTTCGGCGGGAGGAATGAGGGGCTTTTTAGCCTTTTTTGACCGGGAGTGGAATTTTTTGTTTTTGTTGGTGTTTTTTGTTTTCTTGGCTGTGACTACTTTTTTTTTCATAAGGGTTGGCTGGAATGATAGATTGGTCGGTTTTTTGTCTAATTTCTTCAGTGTGCGTTTTAAGTCTTCTTTCTTTTTAAATTTGATTCAGGGGTTTGAGTAAGATTATTTCGAGATGTTCCTTCTACAGCCTGGCGATTGGAAGGAAAAAGCCTTTAGGCGAGAGGTGCTCGAGGCGGAACAATAATCACACAAGTCGGCTGGTTAGGAGGATTGAGTCCTTGGGTGAGGGATACTATCTTGCCTAGATAGCCCGGTCGGTCAAGGCCTGGCCATAAACTGACTCAAATCCGATCAAAGTTTAGAAGCCTTCTCCGACTGAGCGAGGAAAAACTCGGGTGGGGTCAAGAAATTGTGTATCATTATGAGAATTTTCGAAAAACCCCCTTAAGTTTTTCTAAAGGCCTGCCGAAGGTTAAGACCAACGGCGATGGACCATGGTCGGTGGTCCGTGGGGCCAAGATGAGCCTCAGGCGATAAGACAAAAGAAAGGAGAAGAGACATGGGCATGAATAAGGGCATGAACAAGGTAACCGGTCTGGATTTTGCTC
>CAZZMS010000177.1:0-10810 GCA_964655485.1 uncultured Pseudobdellovibrionaceae bacterium
GTTTCGAAGAGGCTTGTCCTATCACTCCCACTTTCCTTATTGAATCCTGGGACAGGCTTAAACAAAGCCCTTTTCGCCTCTGGGTGAATGATGAGCTTCGCCAAGAGGGACGCGCCCAAGAGATGATTCACCCCATAGAAAAGCTCATCACCTATGTGGAGGAACATTTTCCCGTTTGTGGCGGGGATTTTCTTCTTACGGGAACTCCCGCCGGTGTGGGGCCCCTCAAATCAGGCGACACCGTCAAAGTTCAACTAGAGGGCGAGATCACCCACATTTGGAAAGTGCAACAACATCCAGCTCCCAAAGAGGAGTAATATCCCGCCAGGTGACAGCCTCAACCCCGCTTGGGTTGTCTTTAAGTCAAGAGCGTGCTAGCCGTAAGGGACTTAGAGGTTCAGTCATCCAGCTATTCAAGCACTCATAAGTCCCCCAGTGGGGGATAAGGTGGGATAGGGCTCTTTTGGCGCATCAGCTCAAACTGGGGACAAACCTCACAGCGAAAAGGGGACCTCCATGAACACACCGGAATCAGCTATTTTAAGTCGCGGCCAAAGTATTTTATCTGCCATGAGTGAGCAAAAAGTATCCTTGTTTTCCAAGGACTACTGGTACGGCTCGATCATGGAATGGTCCATGAAAAATCCGACCTTCAAAACTCAAATGTTTCGCTTTGTGGACGTGTTACCCACCTTGAGCTCTGCTGACAGTGTAACAAAACACATTGAAGAGTATTTTGCGGATCCCAAAACGGGCGAATTACCCAAGGTTTTTGGAGTGGGATTGGGTCTTGGAAAGCTTCTTCCGTCCCTCATGGCGAAGACCATAAAAAGTAACGTCACCCAAATGGCGAAAATGTTCATCGTGGGGGAAAATCCTGCTGACACCTTAAAAAATCTCCGTGAAATTCGAGAAAAAAAAGGGCTGACCTTCACGGTTGATATTTTAGGCGAAGTCACCCTCAGCGAGAAAGAAGCTTTAGCCTACCAAGCTCAGTACCTCGAGCTCATGGACGCTTTAGCCAAGGAGGCCAGTCAATTTAAGCCCAATCCTCTTTTAGACCAAGACCACGAAGGACCCATTCCCCGGGTGAACATCAGCGTGAAACTTACCGCCTTGTCCTCGCAGATTAGCGAGCTTGCTTGGGAGGCCACTAAAGCGCAACTCAAAGAACGCCTCCGCCCCCTGTTCCGTAAAGCCATGCAGCTTGGCGTGTTTCTAAACTTAGACATGGAACATTACTCGGTGAAAAACCTCACCCTTGAGGTATTCAAGGAGATGTTACTGGAGCCCGAGTTTAGGTCCTACCCACACTGGGGTTGTGTGATTCAAGCCTATCTAAAGGATTCATACTCCGATCTCGAGAGCCTCGTGAGTTTTGCCAAACAGCGGGGCACCCCTTTTACTGTCAGGCTCGTTAAAGGAGCCTACTGGGATACGGAGATTATTGAGGCAAAACAAAAACTTTGGCCTATCCCCGTTTTCGAACACAAATGGGAAACTGACGCAAACTATGAGGAATGTTCAAAGCTGTTACTCGAGCATTTTCCGCATATTCGCGTAGCTTTTGCCTCGCACAACGTGCGCTCCATCAGCTTCGCTCTGGAAACCGCAAAAAATCTGGGGGTACCCAGTGCCGCGATCGAAGTGCAAATGCTTTACGGCATGGCCGATCCTATTAAGAAAGCTCTTCTGCAACAAGGGGTGCGCGTTCGTGAGTATTGCCCCATGGGAGAAATGTTACCGGGGATGAGTTACCTAGTACGCCGCTTGTTGGAAAACACGTCCAACGAAAGCTGGCTGCGCGGCAAGTTTGCCGAAGGACGCTCCAGCGAGGAACTGCTGCGCGATCCCCGGACTCGCTTGACTCGCCCGCTCAGTGAAATTCGTAAAGATTTTAGCCTGTCTTACAAAGACCCCCAGCGTTTTGATAATGAAGCCTTGTGGGACTTCACTCAGGCAGAAAAAAGAGAGCTCGTGCAGGCTGCGATTACCAAAGCTCGCTCCAGCTTTCCGCAAAAGGTGCCAGTCATCCTCGGCGGAACAGCCCACACGGCCGGCGGGTCTGGGCTTAGTCAAGCTTGGGAAACCCTGTCTCGCCAATCTCCGAATGATGCCTCTATATTGGTGGCTCAAGTGAGCTTGGCGGACATTGCGGCCGCTGAGGAGGCAATTAAAGTCCTCAAGCAAGGCCAGAAGACCTGGGCCCGTAAAAGCTTTAGCGAAAGAGCGCGTTATCTCGATATGGTTGCTGAGTGGTTAAACCAACACCGTGCGGACATTATTGCCACTCAAGTGTGGGAGGTAGGTAAGCCCTGGGCTGAAGCCGATGCTGATGTGGCGGAGGCCATCGATTTTTGCCGTTACTACGCCATGATGGCCCGTCAATACGATACACCCGTGAGACAAGCTTCGCATGTTCCTGGGGAGTGGAACTCTTATCGTTACCGTCCGCGGGGCATCAGCTTGGTGATTAGCCCTTGGAATTTTCCATTGGCCATCTTCACCGGTCAAACCGTAGCCGCTTTAGTCACTGGTAACCCGGTGATTATGAAGCCAGCGGAACAAAGCTCGCTCGTGGCTTATTGGCTAGCACGCGCTTTTATGGCGGTGGGCTTGCCGCAGGATGTGTGGGCCTTTTTACCTGCACGCGGCGAGGTGGTAGGGGCTCATTTGGTGAAGCATCCCGATGTAGCCAACATTGCATTTACTGGCTCGAAGGCGGTGGGGCTATGGATTTTAGAGAACGCCCAAAAATTGGCTCCCGGCCAACGCCATGTCAAGCGCTGTATCGTGGAAATGGGTGGGAAAAACGCTATCATTATCGATGAAGATGCCGATTTGGACGAAGCAGTGAGCGGTGTCCTGTACTCGGCTTTTGGCTTCAGCGGACAAAAATGTTCGGCTTGTTCACGAGTAATCGTGCTGGACGCAGTTTACGATAAGTTTGTTGGCCGCTTGGTGGAAGCGGCAAAAAGCCTTAAGGTGTTACCGGCTTTCGAGCCTGGCTGTGACGTAGGACCAGTAGTTGATGAAGAGGCCTGCAGCCGTATTCGTGGCATCATCGAACGTGCCAAAAAAGACTATCGTTTGGAGGTGGAGTTACCTTCTCCACAGGGGGCCTGCTTTGTCAGTGCCTGTATTTTTTCTGAAGTGGATCCCAAGAGTTACTTAGGACAAGAGGAAATTTTTGGCCCTGTGCTGGCCATCTTCCGTGCGCGAGATCTGGATCATGCCTTGTCTTTAGCCAATGACGTAGAGTATGCCCTCACGGGTGGTTGTTACTCACGTTCACCCGCTAACATCGCTAAGGTGATGGATGATCTGGAGTGCGGTAACATGTATATCAACCGCGGTATTACGGGAGCTATGGTGGATCGCCACCCCTTTGGTGGATTTAAATTGTCTGGGGTCGGCAGCAAAACCGGAGGGATCGATTACCTCTTGCAGTTTATGGAACCTCAAAGCCTATCAGAAAACCAAGTCCGCCGCGGCTTTGCCCCGGAGGGGTAATAGTAGATTCATCCTCATCAAATCGATGGGAGTCGAGTAATCATTTATTCAAAATTGAAAAAGTCATCCCTAACTAATTCCGCTTCCATGGTCTGCAGGCTTCTTGGGTTTTTTCTTTCTCCCGGGGCAAGCCTAGGATCGCAATGGGAAAGTGATGTGAGAAATTTTTCCCATTAGCGCATACAACAGCGGTAGGCACGAGATTGTGAGCGATCAATAGCGGCAAAATTCGTACAAGATCCTGAGTTACCCATCACTCGATATAAATAATCATTACTCCAAGAATCTGCTTCATATGCCTCCGCCACCCACTCACCTTGCGACAATATTGGTGCCATATTATTGGGAGAATTTGATACACAAGCCCTAAGCCATTCACCTACTTCACAAAGTCTCGCTCCTTTGTAGTGACAGTTCAAAACCGCGTTACCAAAGTTTGTCGCAGGTTCTGCCGAAGCTGAGATACAAAACGATTCGCGACTTCCCGCCAATCCCACAAGGGCAAAACCAGAAGGACAGTTCTCTCGTCCAAGCTCTTTGGCCTGCCACCTTAGGTTGGCACCATCCAGCACCACAGTCAAAACTTGCCCCGCTTGGGCTCCCGCTGTACCTAACTTTTGAGGAGAAATTGAGGCTGTTGTACTAATATCTTCATCCATAATAGTTCCATTCATGATTTTTACACTATTTATCGAGTTATCGGCTATTTTAGAGTTACTCACACCTCCATCTGCAATTTTGACATTCGTAATCGCTGCATCAGAAATTTTTACACTAGTGACCGCTGCGTCTTTTATTTTATCCGTATCCACTGCTCCTGCTCCAATCGTGAGTGTAGCAGTTCCTTCTGATGAGGTGACATCTCCCGTGAATGCTGGTAACCGTGCTGCAGACAGGGTCCCAGCTGACAAATCAGAGGCATTTGTCGTGCCGATTACTGTCCAAGTTGTACCATTGTCGCGGTAAATTTTGTTCGAATCAGTAGCAATATACACTCGACCCACTATACCCGCCGTTGGGCGTGAAGCATTTAAACCGCTTTGGACACTCGGGGTTCCACCTGCGTTACTGACTGCATCAGTAATACCATATCCACTGATTGTCGTGGGCTTACCGATCACACTCGACCAAGCAGGTGTTACTGTCACCTGGCCTGCGGCAGTTAAGCGACCCTGAGCATCCACTGAAAATGTCGATATCTGAGTCGCACTACCATAGCTACCAGGAGTCACTGATGTGTTCGCTAAAGAAATTGTTCCCATAGAAGTAATCGGTCCACCGGTAAGACCTGTACCTGTATTCACCTGTTGCACACCGCTACCTGCTACCCCTAATGACTGCCAACTACTTCCGTTGTAGTACTGGATTTGATTCGTCGTCGTATTGTAAATCTGTAAACCATTCGCAGGACTACTAATCGCATCACGCTGTGCTGTCGTCATACGTGGTAACAATAAACCTCCAGTTGTGGAGCTTATATCCACCACTGCACTGACATGAGGACTCGCTGTACCAACGCCAAGTTTGCCCGTACCCGTAATGTTACCCGAAGTCTGAATCGCTCCCGATGTGCTGATCGCCGTACTCCCTCCAATCGTTCCACTCGTAATCGCATTCCCACTCACCTTGCCCGGCGTTGTGATGGAGGCTAGCTTCATATCAGCAATGGCCGCTGTGTCACTGATATCGGCATTCACGATGCTGCCATCTTTGATGGCCACTGATGTCACACTTTCCGTCTTCAATTGATCAGCTCCCACCGAATCACTTTTCAAACGCAACTCACCCGCACTAGAGTAATCAAAAAAATTATTGTCCGCTTTCAATTTCAACTGATTGCTTGTTCCATCCACCATCAGGCCTGAACCCACTTCCTCCTTCGCAAATCGCTTCACAGTGGGATCCTCTTCGGTGGTAAGCCCGACATCATCGGCACACATCCAAGCTCCCCCGCTACGCTTGAGGATTTTTCCATCACTACAAGCACCACTTAAGGGTGCAGGTAACTGGGACCAAGCCAGGGTCCCGGCAATGTGCCCTGCAGGAATATTCGTAGGCAATCGATCCACCGACAACGTCCCTGAGCTAATCTTACTCGCATCTAAGTTTGGAATATCATTAGCCTCCAAATGCTCGGCTACCCACTTGCTCCCATCCCAACGTAAGATTTGTTTTGCCGCCGGAGGAGTCTCCAGCTCTATCCCTTTGGCTCGCTCCGCCAACTGCGACCGAGTCGCCTGGGGCACAGCCCCCAACTTTTCTGGCGGAAACCACTCCAAGCCTAAGGAAGTATTATCCAAACTAATGCGTTCCACTCCTAATTGTAACCACCGCTCAGCTGATACTAAACTCACCGAACGAGAAGTTACCGTGGGTGGAACTAATTCAGTTAAGCAGGCTGTTGTTTGAGATTTTTGCCATAAATCCTCCCACTGACTTAATCCGGTCACAGTGGCTTGATTGGAGCCAAGCCCCAAAGGAATGGAAAAATAACCCCTAGAGTTTTGAGTATTCACGTTGTGTTGTTCATACCACAAGTAACAAGAAGCTTGTGAAGGCACGGGGACAAAAACTCGCGCATGAATTTTGATATAGGGCCACACCAAGGGTTGTTTATTTTGATTGTAAAGGCGGCCTTGATAAAACATTTCCGCCCCGGCCCAATTCCCGATGAGCAGTATAGCTAAACTTAAAACAAGACCCACGCCGATCTTTGCTTGTCTCACGCCCCTTCCCGCCACAGGAGATGAACCAACCATCAAAGTAACACCAACCGAAGCTCTCTCTTGAGAAATCACCTCTTGGGAAATAAACCTCTTTTGCCCCCTCAACTTCCCAAGAGCTCTAGTTGTTAACTGCGTAAAATCGCCTCTCATCCGATAAATCATGGCCGCCTTCCCTTAAACTTCTTATCGGCGTCATTCGGTGATTCAATAGGGGTAAAGCACCTTTTGTTTCAAATTCATTCAACTTAAGCGGTTTCGAGCCACAAAATCCGAAAGATCTAACATTTCTATGTCATATTCCCTAGGCTGCCTGAGCACCCACTTGAGATAGCGAATGCCAGTCCTCAGTACCAAAGAGATGAGTGATATTGACCAAGATATAAACCTTGTCCTCTTTCTTAGCGAGCCCCGTGATGAATTTTGTAAGCTCTTGTGAACCAAAATGGGGGGCGGGTTCAATATCACTTTGAGGAAACTCTAATACTTCTCTCACTGCATCTACGATGTTACCCAACAAACCGAATGGAGTTTCAATAACGATGATACAGGTGTCCCGAGTGTACGGAGTTTCCTCCATATCAAACTTCACCCGCAGGTCTACGATGGGAACGATTTTTCCCCTCAGATTCATGACCCCCTTGACGAAGTGTGGGGCTTTGGGAATAGGGGTCACCTCGGCCACACGATTAATCTCGCGCACAAGCGAAATAGGTAACCCAAACAATTCATCTTTCAAGCGAAACGTAAGATACTGATCCATAAAACCTCCTCCCAGACCGGGCACTCCTGTTTGTCGGAGACTTCATAGTTTTCTAAAGCATAACCCCAAAAAACTCGGGGCAAACCATGTAAGCTACTGAAATATCTAAATAAATCAGAAAATAGTCCAAGGCCTGGGGCGAGACGGAGATAAACTCCACTGGCTCAACTACAACAACTCCCAACGTTTGATTTTTTTATTCCAATCTCGCCCACGACGAACTTAACGTTTTTTAAAGATCTTAACCATTTCCTGATTCGACACCCCTGGAGGCAGTAAGTTAACACGAGGTCCCAAAAGGTCCTCTTGAGGCTCTGTTTAACGTCTAAACATCTGAAATGAGGTCAAGGCTTGACGGACCGGAACACGGGGCTTGCAGAGGGCACACTAAAGGGGTGCTTACATGGCTTTTGACTGGAGGATTTCTTCATTGCAAGACCCGAAGCTTTACATAGCTTTCTTGCTATTTTTGGCTGCCAACCCCAGCCTAGCCCAGGTCAATTGGAATCTTGGCACCCAAGAACTCCGCACCCGTACTAAGCTAAGTAAAACCAAAGATCAGGGGGGCTCCTCCACTCAGATCGAAGCCACATTACAAATGGGAGCTCAGTACATAAGTAGTGAGTGGGCTGATCAAAATGCACAAAGTTATTTTTTAGCTCAGGCTCATTATTCATATCAAAGTCCTCTCGGTTTAGGTTTTGACTTAAAACCCTTCCTCGTTTCCCGCACTGGCTACGTTCAAGCCGACTTTTACAATCCCGGCGACCAACGAGCCCAAATGTTTATTGAGCAGGCCTCCGCTGAGTGGAAGCCCTCTGGGTCAGTGAGTTTTAAAATTGGTGTGTTACCATTATACCAATGGTTAAGTCCTCTTGTGGCCGGTCGTTTAGGACACACGGGAGTAGGTTTTACGACCTCTTGGGAGCAAATCCCCTTCCAAAAGGAGTCCCTTTTATCTACAAAATCCACTCATCATTCTTTTCGTCACCAATTCGATGGCTACGCCTTTGTCCCCCAGTCTTTTCAACAAAATTATACTTTCGACGAAAGACGTTCCTTACCCCTCATTCAACTCCTAAGAGCCGCCACTCAAGGCCAAACTGAAAGTTGGCGCTGGAGTTTACACCTCGCTTATGTCCAATTCCAAAACACGCCCGAAAGCTTAGCCGAGCAGTCCAACTTACTTGGTAACAGCGTGATCTTTGCCACACAATCCGCCCGTGTTGGCTTTCTCTATGGCTATCAATTGTGGGAAGGCTCAGCGCAAATAGGCTATGCATGGACCCCGCGCTGGGAAACGGGCTTACGGCTCACTCAAGTTTATAACCCATCGGCCCCCCAGGAACTCAATCAAGCTTATCTACTAGAGCCAAGTGTAACTTACTATCAGGGTCAGTGGCGCTATCAAACAAGTTACCAATATTTTCTCGTACAGCCTGATGCGACCATCGCAAGTCTCAACTCGGGTTTTTTTGAAACCAACCGGGTGGGGCAAAGGCTCATCCTCTCAGCCGCGGTTGATGAGCATCAACTCAGTCTCATCCTGTCAGAGCGACAACCGATCTACGCCCATCCATTTCAAGTGGGAGAAGTCAGTGGCATAGTCCAATGGGAGGTGAAGCATGATATTCTCTAAAAATCATTCACGCTTCTTCTGGTCTATCCCCCTCCTTACCGTCTGGACTTTGGCTACCAGTCTTCAATCCTGCAGTTTACCCAAACCCTCAAAGAATTTTCCTAACGAATTAGCTGGGCAAGGAGCCTTTTTCATCGATCAAGCCTCTGGCCAAGTAGTTGCCAGTGAAACCTACGAAAAAATCGATCTGCCCAAATCCCGCTCATTATCGTATCGCGCTTGTGCTAAAGATCGCAAAGCCCGCACTCCGATTGTCAACCAAACATTCGAAATACAAAATCATGAACGCAAAGTCATTGCTACTGCCATGACCGATAACGCCGGTTGCTTGACTTGGAGCGAAGTTTTAGAGTTTTCCATTTTCAAACCCAGCCACAACATTATTCAAGAACGCAATCTCGTCACCCAAGGCCGTTTTACCGGTCAGGCCCAGGTACGCTTTGTGGTGAACCCCTGGACTACTCGAGTCTTCTCCGAAATTGAAACGAATATTCATGCCGAAAACATCCAACCCTTGCGCTTGGAGGCCTTACAAAAGTTACCTAATGCTGCAATTTTAAGAGTATATCCTTCGCGCTCGTTATTTACTATCAATCAGGTTAAAAACAATCAAGCCAGTTACAAGCTCGACTTTATGGGCACCCTTGCCTTAGAGAACCGCGATCATCTCAATCAAGTCTTTCAAATCCCCATTAACCGAGCGAAATTCAAATCACGCGTTACCATTTTGAACCGCCGTAAAGATGGTAAATATTACCTCATCCACCGCACCGATTGGTCTGGCTACCAAGACTTAAAAGAAGCCCTACTCAATATTGAAACAGTTTATCAAAGCAACACCGCTGCATGCCCCAATGGACGCCTCGACGTGGCTTTGGAGGTAGATATTTCCAACGGCATTTACGAGCTCAAACCCTTTGAAATGATTTTCCAAGGCCCCAACTGTCAAGCCAACGGCTTCGTCTTGATGGTACCTTTTTCCGGTTACGTGGATGCCATCAGCACTCACCAATTTAGCAACCTTGAACAATACCTGGCACAAAATGTTCAAGCCACCATTCCCCAACACCTCAAGGGTGGTGGGGATGTTTCTTATGTGCGCCCGCTGGAGTTCCATACCTCTAATGTTGACTCCCAAAAATTTACTCGTTCCAAAACAGTCCGCGTTCATACCTGCTTGAGCTCAGTCATCGATCATGACGTCTTTAAACGTGAGCCCCTAGAGATCACTACTCACGACGGAAAATCTCAGACGATCCATACGGATGATGAAGGCTGTTTTTCATGGAATGAAGTATTTACGCATAACTACTTCGAACCCCAGTGCTGGAAGCAAGGGCAGATACGGATTCAATCGAAATCCAGCGACATTGACTTTCGCATTCCCATCGCCTTCAGTGCAGTGAGCAATCATGATATCTACCGTGATTTGCGCTACTTTGACCTACCGGAGGCTCAACGCTGTGAGCGCCTCAATCAAAGCGATAAACTCGGAGAGATTTTCACACCTAAAGTGAACTTGGAAAAGACCAATTACGAATACTTTGTAGATTCTTATTTGAACATAAAACTAAAGAAGAACGTCATTTTACAAATGAACCCGTTCTTCCGCCGTTTAAGCTTGCTCGATTCCTCAGGCATTCAAAATGATGATCTTCCACCAGGTGAGTACGAGTTGACTTTAGCTGTCACCGATAACCAATTGAAGTTAACATCTGCCTCATTTGACATCACCTCGATCTATTCATTTTCGCGACACATTCTTAAGATCCAAGCTGGCTCGCTCATCTCTGAGGAAATCGGCATCTTGATGGACGAGTTGAAACCCATGGGTAACACAACTCAAATTGTTTTAAGCTTGCGCCCAAGAGATGAATCGACACTAAAGTGGCTAAAGCCCGTAGTGTTCTACGGCCCCCTCATTTTTCAAAACGTCAGTGAGTTTGCCAACTTAAAACCGATTTACGATGAAAGTTTAATGAACAAACTAGAGAGCACTTGGAACCAGCGGCTTAAGGTGTTTTCAGAAAAAAATAAATCCAAAGCTGGTGTGCACAATTTTGCCAAAGAAAACAAGCTGAGCGTCATCTCGCTTAACGGAGAGCCTGAGCTTCGACGCTTTTGGGCTAAGCTCAATACAAATCCTCTTCTCGCCCAACCCCAAACGTACTC
>CAZZMS010000178.1:0-14345 GCA_964655485.1 uncultured Pseudobdellovibrionaceae bacterium
ATGGTGGACACCTGGGCCACAGTGGGCTCCTGTGCGCAGATTGGCAAGTTTGTCCACCTTTCTGGGGGAGTGGGGATTGGCGGAGTCCTCGAGCCTGTGCAAGCGCAACCGGTTATCATCGAAGACCATGTTTTTGTGGGCTCTCGCTGTATTGTGGTCGAAGGCGTCATCGTTGAGGAGGGGGCCGTGCTTGGGGCCGGAGTCACCCTCACCGCTTCGACGAAAATCATTGATGTGAGCCAAAAAGAACCCGTGTTTTACCAAGGCCGAGTCCCTGCTTACAGCGTCGTCATTCCAGGGACGTATCAGAAAAGTTTCCCTGCGGGTTCTTACGGAGTGAGTTGTGCTTTGATTATTGGCAAAAGAAGTGAAAGCACAGATAAAAAAACGAGCCTCAACCATGCCTTGCGAGATTTTGAAGTGAGCGTGTAACAACTTGATTCCAGAAGATAGGTCATCACAAACATCACCCTCTGCCCGCGCAGAGTTTTTTATGTGAGTGCCCCTTGCCAAACAAAAAAAAGCCGCATAGTGTGCGCCTTGGGACTTGATCCCCGATTGTGACAGGTACCCGCGTGCATGATTTTGATAGCTGGTTGGGGCCGACTGGGCCGACATCTTTCATACTTACTTCGTCCTTATCATGAAAAGATTTTGATATGGCATTCGAGTCAAAAGTGCTTGGTGCGGGTAAGGACTCGAACCTCCGGGCCTCACCCCTCGAATCGTGAATCCGGATCAAATTGTTCTCCCCTTTTGGATCCTTACGTCCCCTATGGTTTAGAAAAAGAAACCTCATGGGCGGCTATTGATTCTTGGTCCCGTGTTTTAACTACTATTCGAAATGAGGGTTACCCCACGGAGGCCGTTTTTCTCACTCTACCGGATCGTTTTCTGAAAGATTCCATCGACCAGCTAAAAAATCTGGGTTACTCAGGCGAGCTTGTGCATTTTTCCGGAGCTTTTTACTATCCACAAGCCTTCGATCTTCACCCTCTAGCAAGCTTTGATTACAGTCTGTTACCCGAGTCATTGTATTCAGCGATTTACTGGGTCAGCAGCCATCCTCCTCCTATCCCCCTATTAAAAAAACTCCTCCCCTTTATCTCCTCCTCGCAACTCATACCTCTTAAGCCCGAGCATAAGGCTCTTTACCACGCCTTATGCGTTTTAGCCGGTCCCGGCGCTCAGGTTCTCTGGCAAGAGATCGAAAGAGAGTTTGAAAACATCGGCCTACCTTCAGAAGTCCTGCTACCCTATTTACACAGCTTACTTCCCGGACTTCCTGATTCCTCTTTAGCGAATCTCCACGCCCCTAGGGAAAAAACACCCTTGAGTGCCCTGAAGGTGAGTGGTCCTTGGATCCGCCAAGATCAAAACACCATCGCAGCTCATTTAACCAATCTCCCTCAACCCTTACAGGATCTTTACAAACACCTCATGAATTTAGCTAACAAAAATATTTCATCTTCCCCAAAGGAGTTCCTATGACTATCCCACATTATCAAATGCAATATAAAAACAAAACACATACCTGGGTCACTTGCTATGACTACACCTCGGCTCAACTCTTGGCTTCATCGGAAATCGTAGGAGTTTTAGTCGGTGATAGCGGTAGTATGACCATGGTGGGAGAGAAGACAACATTACCCTGCAAGCCGGAGTGGCTTGAGTTATGGACTTTATCTGTAGCCCGCGGACTTGGTAACAGTGGGAACCCAGCGATTCTTGTAACTGACATTCCCTTTCCCTATGCCCACGGCTCTTTTGATCCTTTGCTCCACCAAGCCAGTCGATTCATCCAAGCCGGAGCTCAAGCGGTAAAAATTGAAGGGGCCAGAGGCGTTTTAGAAAATATCTCAAAACTGATCCAAGCAGGTATCCCCGTGATGGGGCATTTGGGACTGACCCCCCAACATTATCATCAACTGGGAGGATTCAAAACCCAAGGGCGCAAGCAAAAAGAACAAGAGCAACTTTTGCTTGATGCCATGGCCTTGGAAAAAGCGGGCTGCTTTGCCCTTGTGCTCGAGTGTGTGCCTTGGATTTTAGCGCAAAAAATCACTAGCTCTGTGCATATTCCGGTGATTGGGATTGGGGCTGGCCCCTATACCGATGGGCAAATTTTAGTCTGGCAAGATCTTTTAGGCATGAATCCAAATTTCAAACCTAAATTTGTACGATCTTTTGGAAGCTTGGCAGAAAACATCTCCCAGGCCCTCAAGCAATATCAGCAAGCTGTTACTAGCAGAGATTTTCCCAAGCTGGATGAAAGCTTTTCAGAAAACTAAAACCTTGAGGGGGACGCATGAGCAAGATTTCCGTATTGACCTCTCCGCAAGAGTGGCAAAAGCTTTGTTACTCTCTTCGTTCAAGTCAAGCCACCACGGGCTTTATCCCCACGATGGGGGCCTTGCACGCTGGGCACTTGGAGCTGGTGCGCCGCTCGCTTCAGGAGAACGAGCATTCTCTAATCTCTATTTACGTGAATCCCACCCAGTTCAATCAAAAAGAGGATTTCGAGAGGTATCCTAGGCTCCTTCAATCTGACCTTGATCTTTTGGCGGATCTTTCATCTCCTTTGTACGTGTTCGCCCCCAGTGATCCCTACGCTCTTTACCCTGACAACTATCGTTACCAAGTGGTGGAAAACGAAATTTCCCAAATACTCTGCGGTGCTCACCGTCCGGGACATTTCCAAGGTATGCTCACGGTGGTCATGAAACTTCTCCTGCTCACTATGCCCACTCGGGCTTATTTCGGTGAAAAGGACTTCCAACAACTGGAGCTCGTCAAAGGCCTCGTGGAGGCTTTTTTCATACCTACCCAAATCGTGCCGGCACCCACAGTACGCGACTCTTCTGGTCTGGCGCTTAGTTCACGCCTTAAACGTCTTAGCCCCGCGGGATTGGAAAAGGCTCGCCACATTTATCCTCTGATTAGCACGGTTACTGAAATCGAAGACTGCCGGCGTCAGCTTACTGAGCTGGGATTTCAAGTAGAATATCTTGAGCATTGGCAAGGACGAAGATTCGTCGCCCTATGGATTGAAGGAGTTCGTCTCATTGATCACGTGCCTTGGCCTCCCAGTAATAATGAAAGCTCCCCGGTGAAATCATTGGGCCGTCCAGGAGATTGAAAACTTATGACAACTAAAGATCATTATTTGGGGTCATTTTTTAAGTGTTTTTTCATGAGGGCTAAGAAATGTTTCTAGAATCTTTATCCGTCGAAGAACGCAAAAAAATTCTCCTAATTGTGACCGGCAGTGTTGCCGCCTACAAAGCCATTGAACTAACAAGCCTATTAGTGAAAGCAGGACACCAAGTTCAGGTGTTACTTTCTCACTCGGCCTTACACTTTGTGGGAGAGGCGGCCTTTGAAGCCATCAGTGGACGACCGACTCTTACCAATCTGTGGCAAAGTGGCGATCTTTTGGGACACATTCATTGGATTCGTTGGGCCGATTTAATCGTGGTAGCACCTGCTACAGCGGAATTTATAGCGCAGCTGGCCCAGGGACGTGCCCAAGATTATCCCACGACCTTGAGCTTGGCGCATCGGCACGATAAACCCTTTTTCATTTTTCCTGCCATGAATCCCAGTATGTGGAGTCACCCTGCAACTCAAGATCATGTGCACCTTTTACGTGAGAGAGGCTATTTGGTGATCACTCCAGACTCTGGTTTTATGGCTTGTCGTGAAGAGGGCACAGGACGGCTCATGGATCCTCTCCATATCAAAGAGGTTCTGTTTTCTGAAGCTTTCAAAAAAACCACCCCACCCTTTCGACGAGCCTTGGTAACATCAGGTGGTACACGCGTGCCGATTGATGGGGTCAGACACATAGGTAACTTCTCTTCCGGGCAAACAGGATGGTTACTGACTTTGGAGCTACTGAGAATGGGCTACCAAGTAGATTGGCTCCATGCCCGTTGGAGTTGGGGGACACCCGATTCCAAGATTCAGCTCTATGAAGGACTAGGGCTTTTACGTCGCTTTCAGTTTGAAACACCTGATGACTTGGACTCTCAGCTTAAAAACCTTCTGGAGGAAAACTCCAACTCCCCTCATCCCTACTCGCTGTTATGGCATCTAGCCGCCATCAGTGATTTTAACATCGAGCTTGGCCAGACTCCCGCCGACGATAAAGACTCTCCTAATCTCAAACCAAGTCTCTTAGCTCAGGATGAATTATCTCAAAGGACTCCTTCTCTCCCCCAGAAGAAATTAGATTCAAATAACACCTATTGGATTAAACTCATGCCTCGTCAGAAAACCCTGCAATGGATCAGTAGCCATCTCCATCCCACGACAAGTCTTGTAGCCTGGAAGCTCACACATCACTCCACAGAAGGGGCAGATTTGGCACAGGATAAAATAACTAAATTATTCGCTCATCCCCATGTGCGATACGCTGTTCACAACGACATGAGCGATTACAACCGAGGGGAACGGCTATTTTATATCTACTCTCGAGAGTCTACAGGAAAATCGGTGACTCAGGCGAGTTCTATTCCTGAGCTTGCCCGAAAACTTGAGGCTCTATGCCGGCAAAATCGTTCATAAAGTAACACTGTATCTGGTAGCAGACATGGAAAGGGATCTTCACACATACCACTAACCGAAAGGACAACTTATGTTACTTGCATTAGATGTTGGCAACAGTCAGATCTTTGGAGGTGTATTCAAAGAGAATAAAATTATCTTGCGCTTTCGCAAAACATCCAAGGCGGGCTCAAGTAGCGATGAATTAGGAATTTTTTTGCGCACAGTGCTGCGTGAAAATGGAATTGATCCGATGGGAGTGCAGGCGATCTCTCTATGCACCGTTGTTCCCGATGTGCTCCACTCGATAAAAAATGCCTGTCGCAAGTACTTTCAGCTGACTCCTTTTATTCTGGAACCCGGAGTAAAAACGGGGCTTCGGATTTGTTACCATAACCCCAACGAGGTGGGAGCCGATCGCATCGCTAACGCTCTTGGCGCACAGGCTTTGTTTGGTGCGAAAAATTTTATTGTTATCGACCTAGGCACCGCTACTACGTTCTGCGCCATTCAAAACGGTAAGGATTATCTCGGAGGAGTCATCATTGCAGGGATTCGCCTCAACATGGAGGCCTTAGAAAGCAAAACGGCTAAGTTACCCGCCGTCGAAATAGTGACTATGAATAAAACCTTAGGACGCTCCACCACACAAAGTATCCAATCAGGCTTATTTTGGGGTCATCTGGGGCAAATGAAGGAAATTGTGACAAGACTCAAAGAAGAGTGTTTTCCTCAAGAGCCGGTCACTCTTGTTGGCACCGGGGGGTTTTCTAGTCTCTATGAAAAAATGGGCTTTTTTGAGTTTATCGAACCAGATCTTGTTTTGCATGGCCTGAAAGTGGCTCACGAGCTCAATGCTTAGTTTAAGCCTTGCCATTTAGAAGGTTTTTTTTAAAATATAACAATGCTGTTACAAATGCTGCGCTGCAAAATCCACAGGGCCACGGTCACAGGAGCTGACTTAAACTACGAAGGTTCTATAGGAATCTGTCCTGGCTTAATTGCTCAATCAGGCCTTTTACCCAACGAGAAGGTGGAAATTTACAACATCAATAACGGCCAACGTTTTGAAACTTACGTTATTGTTGGCCAAAAAGGAGAAATCTCTCTCAACGGGGCAGCTGCTAGATTGGTTGCAGTGGGAGATAAGATCATTATCTGTGCTTATACTTGGTTACCACAACAAGAAGCAGCGAAATACTCGCCTCGGATTGTTTTAGTTGACGACCAAAACAGAGGCCAAATGAAAAGCCCATTTTAGAGGCTCGTGGTGTTTTTCATTTTCGAATCGTTTTTTTATTCCCGATAAAAATCCCGCACTAGGATTTTCGAATGGCCTCGAGATAACAGATTTTGAGGCCCTGCCGAAGGAAAATAGACTCAAACTGAGTAACAAAATTAGTGGCCACCTTTTCACTACTGTGTAAATCATAGGTGACATAGTCTAGCTGGTAGAGAGGATGATTTTTCAAGTGAGTTAAAGACCAATCGAAGGCTTCTTTGTTATCTGTCTTGAACAGAATACGCCCTTCCCGTCTCTGAAGGCGTCCTAATTGATCTATTACCATAGGGTTTAGTATACGACGAGAAGGACGACGCGGACTCACCCAAGGGTCAGGGAAAAATATAAACACGTCGTTCAACTCTTGATCCGCAAAAATTCGATCCAGATAATGCGCATGCCAGCGAGCAGCCAGGACATTGTTGCAACCCGCTTTTTTCGCTCTTCGAATACTTTGGATCAGCGGCTTATATTTAATTTCCAACCCCACCAGGCAACGATGAGGTTCTTGGCAAGCCCGATGAGCAAAGTGCAAACCGTTACCAAGGCCAATCTCCAAATCCAAAGCGGTATCAGAACTTTTTTTCAAATAATCTCGCCAACGTCCCTTCATTTCTAGGACTCGCTTTTCATCGAAAGCCCAAGGCGCAAACTCACCTAACAACTGTTGCACGTATATGCTGGGATTTTTTAAACTATAGGAATCGTTCAACCCTAAAGGATGTTCACGTTCTGGCGGATTTTTATGGACCGAAGCTTGTGAGTTCATGAGCTAGGTCGCTAACCCAAAGCCCACAAAAAGTAAAGGCTTCACCGAGTGTTTTCTCGAATTATGGGGGCTTCTGCCACAGCTATTGGTAATTCAGAGCTTATCACCGCTAGTCCCCTAGCCCAAACGACAGAATCCGCTAAGGTGTCAGTCAAAGAACTCGTACCATCCAAGGCCAGCCCCCCCCCGCTCAGGGCTGCCGCCTGAAACCGAAAAGCTCTCATATCTGACTCCATGAAATCGCCTCCGCCTATGATTTGCCAAAAAGGAACACAAATTTGACTGATCACGCCGAGAGAGGGGGCAAAACGGGAAAGTGCCTTAAAACTCGCCTCCTTTACCGACCAAAGTAAAGGCATCTCCATGGAACTCCAGGAAGCTAGGGAAATATCCGAAGGATGCCTTATCCGAGCTAGAATTTCAGGCGTCACTCGCCAAGGGCTTTCGATATCAAGACCATAGGCCAAAGACTTTTTACGCCCCACCCACAGGGCCAACCACTCATCTGTATGGGACCATGAGGCGTAACGGCAGGCTCTCCAGTCAGAGTAACGCTCCGCTAAATTCCATCCCCAACCTGACCGCACTCCTTCGTTCAGTAGTAAAATTTTTTCGCGGGACAAGGGAGAAAGCCCATGGGCATTCAAAATCTCAACTCGAGCTCCCTCTTGTTTTGCATAAGATGAGGGAAGGGAAAAGACTTCATCAGAACGCGCCTTGAGGAGTACAACTCCTCGGATAGCATCCTGCTTCAGCATCTGTTGCAAATACTGCATCAGCCATCGGATCTTTGGGTTATCTCCCTTGAACGAAGAAAGGATCAGTCGGTTACGAACCCCTGTCGCAGACAAGCGCCACCATTAAATTGAAAACTGGTCTGCGCGACTGGATTTGAACCAGCGACCTCTTGCACCCCAAGCAAGTGCTCTACCAAGCTGAGCCACGCGCAGACTAAACAGATTTATCAAACAATATTCAAGTGATGCCACAAGAACAAGTCTTTGTCCAGCTTATGAAGTGCCGAACAAGCGAGACCCTCCCCTTGTGCCCCCTCAACTAGGAGTACCAAAGTTCTCACCAAACCACTGATCCAGTTTTTGCTCAAAAAATTGCAACCGATTCAAGTGACGTATGAGGAGAGTTTTAAGTTCCTTTTTTTGTTTTTTCTCTTCCTCTATATACTGGAGTTTTTTTTGCGCGCTCTCAAAAACTGATTTGAGAATACTCTTGGCCCCCTCCACGGAATATTTGTCGCGATGCAGCAATTTGCGAACGATAAAGGCATACTCGACTTCTCTTCGGGTATAATAACGTTGCTGATTGCCCGCTTTTTTGGGACGCAGAGCCGGGAATTCACTCTCCCAATACCGCAAGACATAAGGCTTCACCCCGATCATCTCAGCCACTTCTCCAATTTTAAATCCCATACGCTGCGGAATTTGCGCCAGCTCCCGCAATAACTCGTCATCGACTACATGCACTGGCAACCGAAAATCCTCGGGAGTTAACCCGGTGGCACTTGGTTGAATCATCGGGGCTGATTCCACAACGACTTGACGACGAAACCGATCAGCTAAGGTCAGCTCTTCCATGTTACCCTCCATAGCTTCCTCCAGTAGGGTAACATATCAAAAACAAAAAACAACAAGCGATTTATAAGATCGTCTCTTAGACTATGAATCCCCGCGGACGAAATCCTCCTCAAGGAGGAACTCAGGAATGTCTTTTCCGTTCATAGCATCCCGTAAAATACGGCTCGGTCGAAAAGTCACAACAAGACGCCCCGGTAACAACATATCCTCTCCTGTTTTAGGATTGCGACCACGCCTAGGAGCCTTACGCTTAACCGAGAACACCCCAAAACCACTCAGTTTCACATCGCGCCCTTGTAAGATTTCCTTTTTTATAAGCTCGAAAAAGCTTTCCACCAAAGCCTGAGCTTCTTTTTTTGAAAAGCCTAGACGCTCGTAAACGGCATCCACCAGATCCGCTTTAGTCAAAGTCCCGGCTGTTACCGTTTTCTTTCCAAGCTCTTCCATGATCCCCACCTCCACTCACCTCTAACGCTGAGGTAACAGCATACCAAAGCGTTGCTGTAAATCCTGAATCAAAGCATGGAACTTTTGATTCACTTCTTGATCCACCAGAGTTTGTGTCGAGCTTTGAAATACAAAACGAACACCAACTTGGTGATGCCCCTGAGGTACAGAATCGCCCTCGTAAAGATCAAACAATTCAAAACGCACAAGCCAATCCCCCCAATGCTCTCGACACACTTGCCATACGGGCTCCAAGGCTTGTTTTTTCGGTAGCACCATAGCTAAATCTCGACGCACGAAGGGATAACGGGAAAATGGCTGATATTGTACACCCATTTTTCCTTGAGGCTCATTTAGTCCCCAAAACTCCGCCCAGACCAGATCAACCCGCAATTTGTTATGTTTTTTGAAGGCCGGTGAAACTTCAGCCACGATCCCCACACATCGATCTTCGCGATAAATCCAAGCACTTCGGCCATGGTGCACACTCGATGGAATCGGCAATGAGGACTCTGTTACCGGCACCCAACGCCAATCCGTCAAACCCGTGAGCTCCTTTAATCCTTGCTTCACCTCCTCCTGAAAGACCGCCATGAGGGGCGCTTGCAGCCGTTGATTCCAAAGATCTTGGCTTTGCCCTAAACGAGCTAAAGCTATATGCCAGGGATGCTCTGGTTTTGAATCACGCCAGTAACTTATCGGAGCCACTTCAAATAAAGCCCCTTCCTCTAAACCGTGGTGATGAATATGTAAAAGCCTTTGCACTAAACTGTAACCTAAACTGGTTCTCAGATGAGACCACTCTTGGCTAAGGGGATTCTTCACGGCTACCGAACGAACACCCGTCTGAACCCACATAGTCCATGGGGCAAAACCAAAAAACTCTTGCTCTTGCGAAAAACTTGTAAAAATAGAATGAACGGTCTCTTGGTAACCTAATTGTCGGCATACTTTTTTCACTCGCTCTGACCACAAATAGTTCGCATCATGAGACTTCACACTGACTCCGCCCTTAGGTAAAACCTCGGGGATATGCTCATACCCCACAATTCGCGCGTATTCCTCCACGAAGTCTACAGCTTGTTCCAAGTCGGATCGCCACCATGGAGCTTGCACCTGCCACTCCATGGCGCCAGAGCTTCGCACCCACTCACAACCTAATGCCGTAAGAATCTGTTCAAAGCGTGTGGGATCTACAGCAAAACCCAAGCGCTCCTCCAAATAGGCTTGAGAGACCTCAACCCTCGCCTTTCGCTTCTCCACTTCCTGAGCTTTGTAAATGCGCATCGAGATGGAGCTGGGTAACACCTGTTCCAATAAACACAAAGCTCGTAAAGCTCCCAAAGTCGCCTTAGGAACCGCTACTCCTTTGGAAAAGCGGTCCGAAGCATCCGTATGCAATCCATGGTGGCGCATACTGCGACGAATAGCCCCGGACTGAAAGATCGCAGATTCAAGAATAATCGATTGAGTCGACAAAGATGTTCCAGACTCGTGACCTCCGATAATTCCCGCTAACGCCAAGACTCGCTCCTTGGCCCCAGCAATGACCCCATCTGTCTCGGTGAGTTCATAAGTATCACCATTTAAAGCCAGAAAACGCTCTCCCCTGCGGGCACGACGCACCACAATTCCAGCGGGCCCTATTTGCGCTCGATCAAAAGCATGTAAAGGCTGCCCGAGCTCAAGTAACACATAATTCGTCACATCAACCACATTGTTGATACTTTTGACCCCTAAAAGTTCCAGTCGCCGTCGTAACCATAAAGGAGAGTCTCCTACCTGAATACCATCCACTTGAGCGGCCAAGTAGGCCGGGCAGAAATCGCTATCCTCAACCTTGATAGGGACATCAAGCCCCCGCGATTCAAATTTGAGCTCTTTTATAGCTGGTGCCTTGACCGATCGACCTAGCAAAACTCCTAGCTCTTGCGCTAGCCCCCAGTGACTTAGCACATCGGGACGATTGGGAGTGACCTTCACTTCAAAGATCACATCATCGAGTTTCCAGTAACTCGCAAATGAGGAACCCACCGGAGCTCCCTCTGGTAACAACAAAATCCCTTCACTTTCATCTTTTAGACCCAATTCAGACTCCGAGCAGAGCATTCCTTCGGAGGCTACTTGGCGAATCACACTTTTTTCTATTTTCATCCCGTTAAGTAACTGGGCTCCGGGCAATGCTACGACCACAAAATCTTTCTCGTTGTGGTTTTTGGCTCCACACACAATTTGCCGTAAGCTTCCGTCACCTACATCCACTTGACACAAAGTGAGTCGATCTGCCTGAGGATGTTTGTCTTTTTTGATGACCTGACCTACCACCACGTTACGGTAGCGAGGACGCAAATCCTCCCATGACTCGACTTCAAATCCCGCGCGAGTCAAAAGCTCAGACAAAGCCTCTGGCTTTGAGAAAAACTCAGTCAAGTCCACAAATTCCTGCAGCCACTGTAAGGAAAACTTCATGATGGCAACCTCATGTGTTTAGAGAGTTAGACTTTCAAATTGCCGCAAAAAGCGAGGATCGTTCTCTGGAAATAGTCGAATGTCATCGATCCGATACAGAATCATCGCCATGCGCTCGATACCAAAGCCGAAAGCAAACCCCTGCCACTTCTTGGGATCGATCTTAACCTGCTCAAACACCCGGGGATTGACTAAACCACATCCCCCAATCTCAATCCAACCTGTTCCTTTACACAAAGAGCACCCCTTCCCTTGGCATATCGGACACTGACAGTCCACCTCAGCCGAAGGCTCTGTGAAGGGAAAGTAACTGGGACGAAAGCGCACTTTAAGATCCTTCTCGAAAAAAGAGCGTACAAAGTAACTGATCGTCCCTTTCAGGTCGGCCATGGAAATCTTTTCGTCTACCAGCAAAGCTTCTACCTGATGAAAGTGCGGCAAATGACTTACGTCATGATCACAACGAAACACAGCCCCTGTACCAATCACCCGCAGGGGTAAAGACTCAGTCTCCAAAGCGTGAATTTGAATAGGACTCGTATGCGTCCGCAGCACATAGCGATCATCAACAAAAAAAGTATCCTGCATATCACGCGCGGGATGATCTTCGGGAATATTTAGGGCTTGAAAATTATAAAAATCTGTCTCAATCAAGGGGCCTAAGCGTAACGAGTAACCTAAACGCTCCATGATTTTGACAATTCGAGAAGTCACCACACTGAGCACATGGTAGGAACCCACCGCAGGCTTGGGCCCCGGTAGCGCAAAGTCCCAAGTTTGTTCTTGCATCAATTTTTTTAAGCGTAAGGATTCTACTTCATTTTCCCGCTGCTGATACAAAGCATCGAGATCGTTTTTAACGGCATTGACCCTCTGCCCCCATAAGGGCTTCGCTTCAGCAGGCAAACGTCCTGTTTCCTTCATCAGCTGGGTCAGTACCCCATTTTTTCCTTGGTAACGAACCTTGGCATCATAAAGCTCCTCAGCTGAGAGAGCTTTTTCATATTTCGCTCTGGCCGCTTGGTGAATTTCATTGAGTTTCAAAAGAAGTTCATCTAGATTCATAAGTGCTCATATTTGCTAAAAAAAATAGGCAGGACAACCCCTTCCCCCAATCGTCATGGCGCATAAAAACAAATCCAATTGGTCGGCCTGGAAAGAGCGTCAAAAAACCGCTACCAAATCCTCTCACTCATTCGACAAAAAACGCCACAAAAAACCTGAAGTCATTTTTTCCCTGCCTGAGGCTGAAGTACGACTTAGAGATATTTTTCACAACCACCAAGCCACATGGTTTACTCCAAAGATGATTAGCCAACTGGCCAAGTTTTATCGCTTACTTATGGAGGCCCAGGAAAAAATCAATATCACCCGCTTGGTATCATTACGTGAAGTCGCTATTAAACACTTTATTGATTGCGGGATTGTATCACAACTCACCCAGCTCCCATTTCCCTTGCTTGACATAGGGAGTGGCCCAGGGTTTCCCGGGATTGTGCTTAAGATCATATACCCTGATGCCCCCATGTTACTAGCGGAAGGCGTTCAGAAACGAGTGGACTTCTTGAAGCGTGTGCGTGACGAGTTGGAGCTCAGAGAACTATCCATTATCGGCCGCTATGTAACTCCCGAGTTTGAATATCCCGTGCGAGGAGTGATTACGCGCGCCGTGGAGGATATGCGTAACACTCTAAGTAACGTTTGCCATTCTTTGCAAACTGGCGGCAAAGCTTACTTCATGAAAGGCCCGCAGGCTGATCCTGAATTAGATTTGGTACATCGTGCTTTTGGTGATGCTGTGACCTTGGAGCAAGATATTGCGTATTCTCTGCCCCACACTCCGCACAAGCGACGCTTGGTCATCTGGAAGAAAAATTATCCCTATGGCCCGATCGACGAGGAACAGGCTGAGACTTAATTCGAGGAAATACCACGACGATGAAATTTATCTCCAGTGCCGATAATCCGCGCTACAAACTTTGGAAGAAACTCGCCCTCGATAGCCGTTGGTCAAAAAGCAGTGGGCTTTGCTTAGTCGCTCCAGGCCGTCTACGTAAAGAGTTTTTAGATCTTTCCCTGGATATTCAACAAGAAATAGTGACCGAAGAACACGAGCCTGTATTCCCTGGGCGTGGAACCCTGTTACCAAAAACGCTATTTGATCGATTAGACACTCTGGGAACACATGAACCATTGTATATCGTCAAGCCCCCTCCATTGTTGGACTGGCCAGTCCCATCTTTGGTTCAGAATAAGCCTCTGTTATTCTGCCCCTTGGGGGATCCTAAAAACTTGGGGGCCTTAATCCGATCCGCCTTGGCCTTTGATGTCGCAGACATTGTTCTCACCGAGGAGGCCTGTTACCCTTACTTACCCGCGGCCATCAAATCATCAGCCCTTGCGGTTTTCAAAGTGCGGCTTTACAAAGGACCGGCCTTACGAGACCTTCAGGGTTCTTTTTTCGCCCTCGATTCCTCAGGTACTCCAATAGGAGAGCTCTCATGGACTCCTCCCTTTTGGATTTTATTGGGTCAGGAGGGACAAGGGCTCAAAAAATTATCCCCCAAGGCTCACGTTAAAAAAGTCAGTATCCCCATCAACCCACAAGTGGAGTCCTTGAATGCTACGGTCGCAGGAAGTATTTTTTTATACGAATTGGCACAAAAAAAACCAAAGCTGACTTGTAACTAATGAGCCATGACCAAGCATAAGGCCATGCCTTCTTCGAGCAATCTGCCACCCAGTAAGAGACAAAAGTCCTTGCCTGTATATGATTTTATATCCCCAAAAAATCAGGAACACATTGAGTTTATTGCAGATAGCAGAGTTTTTTTTAACCGGCTAACCCAGGACTTACAACAAGCTTGCAAGGAAATTCTCCTCGAGTTTTATATTTTTGCCTTGGATACTTGGGGACAAAAAATTTTACGCATTTTGGAAAAAAAAACCACTCAAGGTGTGCGCATCTATTTGACTGTTGATGCAATTGGCTCCTTTAGTAGTTTAGCCCTGCTGCGCTCTTGGGCTAAAGATCACCACATTTCTCTACAAGTTTTCAACCCTTGGCTTAAGTATCTGAATAAGCGCAACCATCGAAAACTCGTCATCATCGATAATGCGATCATCTATTCTGGTAGCTTCAACATCACCCGCACTCACGAGGAGTGGGCCGATTGCGCTATTCGTTACTGGGCTCAAGAATCGATGGCCAATTACGTACGAGAAGAGTTTTTTAAAG
>CAZZMS010000179.1:0-12028 GCA_964655485.1 uncultured Pseudobdellovibrionaceae bacterium
TCATTGGAGGCTCCGTGCTCCTTGGCTGCTAAGACTGCTGCCATAATATTTTCAATATTATGGCGCCCTTTCAGTTTCATACCAGCCAATTGAAATACCTCTTTTTCGGGGCCAATACGAACCACAATTTCTTTTTTCAAGTTGATGCAACCACCAATATTCATAATTTGCGGCTCCAGGAACTCGCGACGGGAGTAATAGTCAATCTTTCCCCGCTGCACCACAGGATCACGCGCCAGCTCTACCACGGCGTTATCATCCGCATTAAGAATCGAGGTCGTCGCTAAATTCACATTCTTAAATACATTACGCTTGGCGTTCACATAATCTTCCATACTCCGGTAACGATCGAGGTGGTTCTCGGCGAGATTGGTGAACACGATGGTCTGAGGGGTAAAATGCTCACAAGTTTCCAGTAAGAAACTTGTCGCTTCAATAATCACCAGATCGGCGGGCTCCTTTTGTAGTAAGTACTCGGTCACCGGGACTCCGAATGATCCCCCCGCCCAAGCCTTTTTCCCACTGGCCTTCATCATCGCCTCAAGGAGCTTAACCACCGTGGTTTTGCCGTTGGTACCAGTCACAGCACAAATGGGTTCTTTAATAAACCAAGAGGCAAACTCCAATTCGCCCACAACCTTGATTCCTTGCGCCTTACAATACTCAAAGATTTTGAGGTAAGTAGAAACCCCTGGCGAGAGAATGATCAACTCTTGTTTTAAAAATGTCTTTGGAGAATGTCCGCCTAATTCAAGAGTTACCGGAAGATCACCCAAAAGCTCAAGAATATCGGCTAATTCGGCGCGTGATTTGTGATCCGTGATAGTGACTTCGGCTTGCTGAGAAACTAAGTAACGAGCCAAAGCTAGCCCGGTTTTTCCTAAACCAACGATCAAAACTTTTTTACCTTTAAGCTCCTCAGGGCTTTGCATAGGGGTCTGCAGCATTCTCGCTCTCCTTTTTTATATCGGATCATACTTGTGGATCCAGGCGCTAGAACATCGGCTAGCCTTAGCGTAACTTCAGAGTAGCCAAGCTCATCACAGCAAATAAAATACTCACAATACAAAACCCAACAATAATTTTTGTTTCCGTCATCCCTTTGAGCTCGTAGTGGTGGTGCAAAGGGGCCATCCGCAACACCCGCTTCCCGGTGAGCTTGAATGAGGCTACTTGCGCCATCACAGAAATGGCCTCGGCCACAAATACCCCCCCAAGCACCAAAAGTAACAATTCATTTTTCGTAAACACAGCCATGCTACCCACAGCTCCACCAAGACTTAAGCTTCCTACGTCTCCCATAAAAACTGATGCAGGATACGAGTTAAACCACAAAAAGCCCAAACCAGCTGCTACCAAGGCCCCCATGAGGACACTGAGCTCTCCGCTACCGGCAACGTAGGGAATTTGCAAATAATGAGCGATCCCCGAGTGTCCGGCTACATAAGCAAATAAACCTAAAGTACTCAGTACAATCATCACTGGCACAATGGCCAATCCATCGAGACCATCAGTTAAGTTTACAGCATTCGCTGCCCCCACAATGACCAGCATACCAAAAGGCACATACCACCAACCCAGATCCCATACGATGTTCTTAAAAAAAGGAAGATAAACTTGAGTGGAGAGCTGACCTTGATAGACCAAAAAGCCCAACACCAATCCAGAAATTAAAAACTCCCCCAGTAAGCGAATCTTACCCGATAAGCCCTTAGAGTTTTTTTTAGACACCTTCAACCAATCATCCATGTATCCAATAGCTCCAAAACCCAACATAATGAGCAAAACCGCCCATACCAAGGAGTTGCGTAAATCCATCCACAAAAACACGGCGGGTAACAAAGCGGCTAAAATAAGCCCTCCCCCCATGGTCGGAGTTCCTGCCTTTTTTTTATGGCTTTGTGGTCCGTCATCACGAATACTTTGACCCAACTGACGATTACGCAAGTGCTGAATGAAGCGCGGTCCCAAGTAAAGACTTAGGAAAAACACAGAAAAAAATGCTACGAACGTGCGAAAAGTAATGTATCGAAAAACGTTCAGCGCACTCCATTGATCCGACCACTGATAAAGATATTGATAAATCATAGGTGTTCAAATCCTGTTACTGTGGATAGCTCACAAAATCCTTAGCCCCCAAAGCCTCTACCCATTGCTCCATACGCATCGAGCGTGAGGCTTTCACAAAAACAAAATCATTTTGGTTTAACATATCTTTGAGCTTTTTGGCAAGAGAAAAATCGTAAGTGCTTGAAATCATTAATTTTTTATCGTCACCTCCGCCGGCTTGGTAACCCTGAGTGAACTCCGGCGCGAAAGACCCGACAAACACAACCGCCTTCAATTTGGGTAAGGCAGCCACGGCTTGTCCTAAGCGCCGATGTTCCATGGCCGCTTGATCCCCCAACTCCTTCATGTCACCCAAGAGAGCGACAAACTCACCACTCACAGGAAGATACGGTAACAACTGTAATAAAGCATGCATACTCTCAGGATTCGCATTGTAACCATCGAACAAAATGGAAAATCCCGTATCAGCAATCAAAAGCTGCCCTCGCCCCCAAGGAGTTCGTAAGCCCGCTAAGGCTTGCCAAGCTAATGTGGGGTCAAGGGGCTCTGGACTGACCGCCATGACCAGAGCCAGGGCCGCAGCTATGTTAGTCACTTGATGGGGGCCTAAAAGCGGAATGATCAGCTCTTGAGCAAGGCCCAGAATTTGGCCTTGAACCTTTAAGCCTTTAGCGTCTTGCTCCGCCGATAAATCAATGGACACGGGGTGAAGAGTCTCACTTTGTCGTGCTGACGGATTTTCTTCCATGCCAGAATAGCGCACCTGAAAAAAAATTTTTCGCGCTCGCTGATCGCGCTCAGCCATCTTGCGCGTCCAGGGGTTACTCAAGTTGTAGCAACCTACCGCATCCCAGCTATTTTGATAAATTTCATATTTAGCCGAAGCTATTCCCTCGCGAGATCCAAGATTTTCTATATGGGCCGTTCCCACCATAGTACACACGACAGCACTGGGATGAGCTATCGCACATAGCTGAGCTATTTCATGGCGATGATTCATACCCATTTCGCAAACTAACACATCAGTATCATGCGGAGCGGATAAGATATTGAAGGCCAAGCCCCAATGGTTGTTAAAGCTTCCCTTGTTACTGTGAACGCAAAGAGTGGGAAAAAGTTTTTGCAAAAGCTGCACTGTAAACTCTTTGCAAGTCGTTTTTCCATTGCTTCCGGTGATTCCCACAATCGGTTTTTGGCGCAGACGAAAGTCACGCGCTCTTCGTTCAGCCAGAGCCCACAAAGCTTGAAGGGTATCCTGAACTTCGATGAATTCGACACGGGAACATTGGGGGCTTCGAATAGGGTTGAACTCTTTGGCTGGTTTGTGCGTAATCACAATCTCAGCACCTGCTTTGATCGCTTGCTCTATAAAATCATGACCATCAAAACGGCCACCGGCAAGAGCAATGAATACATCACCAACTTCAACTTTACGGCTATCATGTTGTAAGCGAAAAATCTTGTTTTGCTCACTCCACTCCCGACGCCCCAACCAATGCCAATGCAAGCTGGATAGATCTTGCCATGTTACCCACATAGAGCCCCCCGCCCTCTGACTTTGAGCCGGCAACACTTGAGCCGCCTGACTCTCTGGGTTGAAATCCCTCATCGCTTTTTTGTCACGGTTTGGATAGTCTAAATTCATGTTTTCCTGGGATCAACTCTTAGCGCACCTACCGGAATCGAAAGTCATTCTACCTCATCCATCCATTAAACCTGTAGGCCTTTGCCAAGGGATTGCTACCCATCGCGATCATATGCGTGAAGGCTACCTGTTTGTCGCCATCCGCGGACAAAACTATGACGGTCACAAGGATCTGCCAGGGATTTTAAATAAAAAACCTTGGGCTTTGATCGTTCAGGACCCAAGCCAACTACCTTCCAAGCTTGAGGTGTGTTGCTTAGTTTATCCGTATCCGCGAAAGGCTGCATCCTGGGCCTATCAACTCCAAGCCCAGGAACCCAGTCGTCAGTTATTTTGTCTAGGGGTGACAGGAACAAACGGTAAAACCTCGGTAACCACCATGGCAGACTACCTCCTCACGCGCGCGGGACACAAAGTCGCACGCATAGGAACGATTGGCGTTTTTTCTGAAGGGCACAAGTTACCAACAACTCACACAACACCTGATGCGAGTTTTCTCGCTCCCTTTTTAGCTGAACAAGTGAATAAAGGAGTTACCCATTTAGCCATGGAGGTCAGCTCTCATGCTTTAGATCAATACCGAGTAGCAGGGATGCACTGGAATGTGGCCTGCTTTACTCACTTGACCCGGGATCATCTGGATTATCATGGCACCATGGAAAATTACTTCCAAGCGAAAGCCAAATTATTTCAAGAGGGTCTTAGGCAATCGCAAAAACCACGCAAAAAAGCCGTGATCAATGCGGATGACAAGTGGGCCCAGCGCCTCCTCATCCCTGAGGGTGTTCAGCTGATTCGTTACGGCCAAAGGCAGGATGCTGATTTTCGTTACCAAGTCATCTCCAGTACGAGCAAAGGACTCACCATACGCCTCACACAGGGAGCAGCAGACGCCTCTTTTCTTTTAAATGCGGCAGGCGAGTTTCAGGCCGCCAATTGGGTGTGTGCCCTAGCCGCGCTGAGCGATGAAATCCCTTGGTCCGAGGCCTTATCCTGGGCCGAGCAATTTCCCGGCGTTCCGGGGCGGATGCAAAGGATACCTGATTGGCCGGTGGGTGATGTGTTTATCGATTATGCCCACACGCCTGACGCTCTGGAAAAAGCTCTTGTGACTCTAAAAAAACTGTTACCTGAGCGTCACAGTCGATTATTCGTAGTATTTGGCTGTGGGGGTAACCGCGATCAAGGAAAACGCTCGGTGATGGGACAGGTGGCATCGAAATGGGCCGATGGCATATTTTTAACTAACGATAACCCCCGCTTTGAAGAGCCCGAAGTCATCATTCAACAAATCGTCTCCGGTATAGAGGATCGTAAAAAATTGCTGTTACTAGAGCCCGACCGCCGTAAAGCCATTGTGAGTGCTCTTCAAGCCATGAGGTCGTCTGATATTTTACTTATTGCAGGAAAAGGTCACGAGGATTATCAGGAAATTCAAGGGGTAAAATATCCTTTTTCTGACGAGGCCGTGGTGCGAAGTCAAATTCCCATGAGTCCCCATCGAAACCACTCTTAAAAGGTGAACGCAAACTAAGCTCGCCCGCCAGGCGGGTCAAAGCGTGACGATTCATGAGCTTTGCCTCCTTGCGAGTGTTTTTGCGCACGTAGGCTTCAAGGTCAATGAGCCAGAGTCGATCTTGTTTATCCAGTAACACTTGAAAATCTAAAGCGGCCACACGTCGCCGGGAAAGCTCTTCTAACATGGCTTGGGCTTGCGAAAAAATCCTGTGCTTATTTTGAGCAATGACTTCCCGCCCCTCATCACTATTGAAACTACTGGGTATAGTTGCCATGCGATCAAGCCTTTGTATCAACAAAGCCATGCGCCCATCGGGAAGCTCAAGGAGTCCGTAAAAACGGGGAACAAAAGGCAAATCGCTCAATTCTTGATACATTTTCGCTTCATGAACGTAATCTCTAGCCAAGCGTCGATCCCAAGCTTGGACTTTCACCCAAACCTGGTGACCACCAAAACGCCCCGAATAAAGCTCCGACCAACCAGACCCTTCCTGGGAGGACACAGAGCTCAAATTTTGCAGATCTTGCGTTGCGACAAGCTCCACACTTGAGCGCAAAAATAAGAACGAGCTTCTGCGATCGCTGAAGAAAACAAAGCCGAAAACAAAAACATGCCAATAAAAAATTTCTTGCGAAACATACGCAAGATTTTTACAAACTCGCGTTTTACCATCTTACTCACACCGGCTCGCTCGAGCCATGAACAAAAAATCATCATGCAGCTTAGACCCATAAAACTTGTAAAGCGGCAACTGTAGGCACTCCCGGTTTGATATGCCATTTTAAATGACTTTAGCTACTCTCCATGAACAGCCAAAGGTTTTTGAAAATTTGCCAAACCAAACGCCTAAAAAGTCCTGCCTTAGGCAGTCCGTTGTATAAAATTTAAACACCCAAACTCCTTACCAAGCCCCCATGAGAATGCGTGAAGCTTGCACAAGCTTGGGATATGTCCACTTCTTTTTTCATAAGGCGTATGTGGCAAAAGCCTTTTTTTCTTGTGATCCTGCTTACGATTTCCCTGAGCTTGGCGCTGATCGGGCTAACTCCTTTCTCAGCTGAAGCTAAAATCCTCTCCCTCGGTGAACTGGGTCTTGTTTCGACTAAAAAACTCGAGCAGCAAGGGGTTACTCACATCGAGCCATTGAAACACCCTCAAACCGGTCAACTTTCTTTTCGCCTGATTGGAAAACAAGGCGAGGTCATTAAAACGATTGAACTCAAGAATTGGACAAAGGATGAATTGGCGGAATTCCGGCCGAGCAAAATACAAAGTTATTTTCACATTCTGAAAACTCAAAGTCCGCATATTTTGAAAAATAAAATCAAACAATTTCCCATGGAGGCCTTTAGCTTTTTTGTAGCCATCGGGGCCGTTACAACCAGTGAACTGATCTTTAATTTTTCCAAAAACCCGGTGGCGATGAGTCAGTTTCTGCAAAGCCAAGCCGATCCCGTTGGTCAATTGGGTTTTGCTGCGTTTATCATGGCTAACGGAGTCACCTCAGAGCCCTTAATGATGGTTACCCAAAGTCCTACTCTGCGCTACTTCATCCCCTATCTTGGGATGAGTGTAGGAATGATGGCCAGTAACATTGTTCACGAAATCGGTCATTTCCCCCACCTTTGGGAATGCGCCATTCAACGCACGAATTGCGACAAAGCCTACGAAGCTTGGCTAGATTATCGCTTCTCCGAAAAGTGGGAACAATGGGCGCCGGGACTCATCTCCCTTGTGGTATCTACCGCTGCCAGTGGAGTGCTTGAGATAGGAATTCGTGCAGGAGCGGGAGCGGTGATTCGCTGGTTAGGGGTCGAGCTCGCATTGAGTGCCACCCCAACCGGATGGGCTGCACGCGCGGGTCGCTGGGTGTATAAGATCTCTCAGCTGGCTGGTTTCGTTTATATTGATCACTTGATTTACGAACCCATCCACCAAGCCTATCAAAACGCGTTTGGTTTATCACAGCGCTTGCAGGACAGCGCTGCACGCTTGTCGCAATCGGGACTCTCGGTAGCTCGTTGGATTCCCCAGGACTCGAGAATACCCCTTTGCGACTTAAAGCGTCTGCGCCGCAAAGGGGAATCTTGTGAAGAGGATTTCGCTTACCGAATTTTTGTGTGGCAAAGAGACATGGCCCATTGGTTTGAGCTGAATCTTTCCGCCGTTCTTATGAGCCATCAGAATTGGTTGCAGTTTCTTTCGGAGCTAGCTCACAGTTACCAAAGTCACAAGTCTTTTTATCTGGATTTTGTTACTCACTTGTGGTCCACTCGCTACCTCTACAAAAACACCCAAGAAAGTGTCCTCGCTAAGACCGCACCTTTGTTCGGAGTGAAACTCAATGCAAAAGATTTCCCGGCTCCTGAAGAGTATCTCTTTCGCCCGAATGCTGTAGAAAAACAGCAATACGAGTATCTAAGAAGTGCACTTGATCAACTCATGCGATCAAAAGATTGGTTAGCCATAAAAAATCAGATGTCAGGAACGGAGTTGAGATTATGGCGAGTCATCGAACAAGGGCTTGTCTCGGAAAGACTTGAAGATATTGGCAGAAGTTTACAGCACGTCCGCTTTATTCTGCGCAAGGATGTCCCTCTATTACGTGAAGCTCAACCTTTGAGCAGTGGTAAAATGTACCGCTTAGCTCAGATGATCTACAGCACCTTAGGGGAACCCAAACCCCTTTTAGCTCCTGGGGCCCTATACTTATCCCTGAGTGCTGATCCTGAAGAAAAACAGTCGAAACTCCAAGCTCAACAAATGGCTTGGGCGATGTTGCGTGGCGAGGACAGCACGCAGAAAAACTCCTCCCTGGTGAAAACTAATTGGTCTGGATTTGCTATCTCACTCAAGGCCCCTCGCTTGGTCCAAAATCCACCGCAGGTCTTATCTCCGCAATGGAGTTCCATCAACACACCGGAACACCAATGGGAGCCCGGCTGGCACAAAGTTCAAAGTGCTCATGGAAAAACGAATGCATGGTTATATCTGCTCACGCAAGTGTCTCCTGAAGCTTTTGGCGACAGTCAAGGCGCCGGGATTGAAAGATGGTGGGAGTCGCGAGTGGATCATTCCATCCGAACAGCCCTACAAAAATACCAAGCAGAATACAACAAAATCATCGAAAATTTTCGTACCCTCCTTCTCAAACAGGAGGACTCTTGGCTTAATCGCACGGGGGGATTTAGTAACAATCCCCTGCGGCTCGCTGAACAAAGTATGGATGTTCATTTCAGCTTACTCTATCTCGCGAGCCCCAAAGCCATGAGCCTCAAAAAGTCGGCACCAGAGGAATCCCTGTTACAGCTAGCCAAGCGCATTCTCCCCGAATTGGAGAGGGAAGATCGAATCATCGCTCAGCTTCGTCAGGCTTTCTACCAGCAAATATCTGATTTCAAACAAGCCTTAGCTAGAGAAAAGGCCTTGTCTTTACCAGACTGGCAAGAGCGTTGGCAGATGTGGCTTGAGGCTTGGCAGCTTAAGCTCTCAAGCACACCCAACTTGGGCGAAAGAGACAGGCAAGTGTTAACTCAAGGAGTAGAGCAGTTGATTGGACAAACGGTACAATGGGCCGAGATTTTCAAAACTTTGGACGAACAGTTTTTTCAAGATGCAAAACCAGATCTCAAAAATCTTGGGACGAAATGCCCTCCTATGAGTAACGGACTTGGGCTCTTTTTGCGAGGGGCTTGCCCCTAAACAGAGCCCGTGCTAGGTCATGCTCATGGGATTGGCCACGGTGTACCGTTTAGCTTTAGCTTGGTTTCTACTGGCGAGCTTAGTAACAATAAAATGGGTAAGGGCTCAAGAATTGGCTCTTCATCTCGTTGCCCAAAATGATGCTTCTTTTCGAGTGGATTCCAGCGAACAGGGCCAACACCTGAGACAAGAGCTCGCACGAATCCGTCAAATGGGTTTCAACACGATTGTGCTCAATTTCCATGCCACGCAAAAAGGACCCTACAACGAGCAGATCGAATTTCGCTTGTCGCCCGATCAAATCACTCCCTTTCAACTTCATCTCGCGGAGTTGATAGAATATGCCTACCACCTGGGACTAAAAACAGCCCTGCGTCCCATTTTATTAGTGACTGGCCCACAAGGGCAGTTTCCTTATGTGGACCAGCAAGGCCAGTACTGGTGGCATGGTAACATTCGCCCGAAATATCCGGAGCTATGGTTTCAAAACTATCGTCGCTATCATGAAATCTTTTTTCCTCTCGTACACAAACACAGGAGGGCCATCGCTTGGTACAGCCTAGGTGCTGAGCTCCATTCCATGACCGTCGGCTTAGGAGAACGCCATCCGCAACAAGCATTTGGTTACCCTGCATTTTGGGTCGAGTGGATCAAACAGCTGAGAGCTCACTGGCCCAAGGAAGTGCCTCTGACTTATGCCGCAAACTACACAGATCAATATATTTCAGCCAATGGTCAGAAAATATTGGGTGGTGAAATCGAACAGTGGCGTTTTTTTCTCACGGCACCGTTTAAAACCTTGGCCTATCAAACTCATCAACAAAGGCTTCGGGAACTATGGCAGTTATTGGATTTTATTAGCATCGATTATTACCGAGCATTGGGGCCGAAAAAAAACTCTTATCCTTTAATTCTTGATGAACTCCTAAACTTACTCGCGCCAACCACGCAATCTCACGTGACACAACTAGATAGCTTGTTGTTTGAAATTCAGATGCAGTTAAATGAACCCCAACCCAAATCCTTTTACTTACAAGAAGTAGGTTACCAGAAAACCTGGGCCAGTTTTACTCGCCCATGGGAGTATGAGGATCCCAAATACAAAGGTCCTTTGGCTCCTTTACATCAGCTAGCCGCTTGGCGAACGATTCGACAGTGCTGGACCAAAGCGGGCCTGGAAAATTACCTTGGATTGGCGATGTGGCAACATCCCATAGATTACCCCCCCTTATCGCACGGATTTTCTCCCTTGAACAATCCCTTGATGGAAGATCTTTTGCGAAATTGGCAAAAAGAATAAGGTTTTCTCGACCGTTCAAGCGCTCTTCTGTAAAATAATAGAAGTTATGTTTATTCATTCTGTGATTTGGTCCTGGATGATGGGAACAACTTTTATGCTTTCATCAGCTGCCCTCGCTGGTTCGATTCAGCTCGCTGGCTCACAAAGAAAGCCACAAACTCGCCCGGCTAAAGTTGTTTTTATTCCTGGTTACTATGGGAGCTTTCTACATGATGCAAAAACCGGGGAAAGAGTTTTTTTAACCTCTCACGAATACTTTTTCCCTTCAGGTCGCCTGATGTTACCCTGTGCCAACCCTGAGGCCCCCGAATCACTCGTGGTAGGAGGGATTTTCGATGCTCTAAGAGTTCTAGGCTCATGGTGGAAAATCTCAGCTTACGACAGAGCTTTAGAACTTATAAGAAAAGAATCGGGAACTGAGCCTCTCGTATTTACTTACGATTGGAGATTAGATCCCTTGCGGATTTTACAGCGCTTCGAACAATTTTGGCGAGAACACGAGCTTGAGGGTGAAAATGTTCATTTGGTTGCCCACTCCTATGGGGCCCTGATTGCCTTCTATTGGCTTTGGTATGGTTTGCAAAATCCCTCGGAAGCTAGCTGGAATCCAAGTAACACATCTCGTTTAAGTTCCGCCCTCTTGGTCACCCCCCCTCTCCATGGGTCTTTAGCGATCTTTCGCAATATGCTGTGGGGAACTCCTGGAACGGTATCACCTCGCTTGTTAGGAGCTGAAATTGTTTCTAGTTTTCCAGCGGCCTATTTTCTCACTCCAAACGAAGGTGAGTTTGTAGTGCAGGGGCAACTCAAAACCTTTCCTTTGAAAAAAGCCGAAACATGGAAAACACAGGGCTGGGGGGCGTGGCAATGGCCAGAGAGGATGAGCAGAGAATGCGAGGCCACACTCACTCGTTACCTCGTAGAGTCAAAGGCTTTTTATGAAAAATTAGCAGGACCCGTTGATCTTAACTCTGCGCAAAAATTAGGCTCGGAGGAATCCGCAGCCAAAGGGGATGATCTAAAACTCCTCCAAGACAGCGGAGATCTGAAAACGAATCCTTCACTCAATAAAAAAGTTACAGTAGTCATTGCCACTGGTCATGAGACTTTAGATCGAGGTTTTTGGCATGAACCACGCCCGCGCTTCAAAGCCCAGTGGCGTGGCGAGAGAAACTCACAACTCATGGTGGATGGAGATGGCACCCTATCTACGCGCTCACAAACTCCCCATTCTTGGTTTATTCAGCAAGGATGGATTGAAACTCGTCGTATAAAAGGGGAGCATCTTGATGCTTTAACCCATCCCGAGTTACGTGGCATCTATCGCCAATGGAGATCGCCCTAGAAATCTAGATTCATACGCACCATATACACACGATTCTCTTTCGTATAGGGTTCAACACCCAACTCCTCACCGTAAGTCACTAAGTCCAAACGAAACACAGCAAATAAAGCTGAAGCCCCCGCACTCAAGTAACCTTGACCTAGACCCACGCGATACTGTCCACGCCACCAAGAGGCGATATCCCAATCAAACTCAAAACCTAAATGAAGTCCTTTGCGTAAGGTCCATTGCGGATGACCGATGTGGCGCAAGTCCAAAGCCCCGCGGCCCCGAAAAATACTAAACTCTGGATATTCCCAGCGGGAACCAAAGTCAAAAGTACGATATAAAGGCTCTGGACGCTGATTAGAATTGTTACCACCGAGGGAAGACGCCTGTTTGAATTCACCACCTAATATATTACGAGCCACGAAACTAAATGTAGGCCGTGCTAACTGCAGCCACCCC
>CAZZMS010000180.1:0-9210 GCA_964655485.1 uncultured Pseudobdellovibrionaceae bacterium
GGCTATATCGGAGAGAGTTTCTCCTTTTTTAACCACGTGATAGCGAGTTTTTAAAGACTTCACCCCTTTGATCTGAGCTACCGTTGGGGCTCGCGAGGGAACTCTTCGTTTTGTGGTAGCACTTGAGCTGCGTTCGGAGCTAAGCCCTCGGGCCATTCCCCCCCCGGTACCTCCTCCACCACGCCGAAGCCCCTCCTTTTCTACCACTGTGGCAGGAAGTGGGGTATCGGAGTTGGTGGGTAACTTTAATCGCATGCCTACGCGAATCACACTTCTTCGCTTGAGTTTGTTGAGCTTAAGTAACTCATGCACACTCACATCATACTGTTCGGCAATACCCAACAAGGTTTCTCCTTTTTGTACCACATGCATCGTTGGACGCTCCATCGATGGGGTCTGACTATCCTCGGGGGAAAGAGAATTTTGCGTGACATCCTCAGGCTTAGAAGACACGGCGGCCACAGGCGGAAGATTCTGAGACGAAGCTCGCTCCTTCAATGAGGCTACCGACTCCCCACGAACGGCAGCCACCGATCGGCGGGGAACGTCAAGCCTTTGACCGACTCTGAGTCTTCGGTTGGGTTTGAGATCATTCAATTCACGCAAGATCGCAACACTCGTTTTGTACTTTTTGGCAATACTAGCTAAGCTCTCCCCACGCCGCACACGATGAGTCATAATATCATCGTTTTTATAGTAGGCTAAATACTGAGGATCCACGCGACAGCGTTCTAAAGCCTGCAAGGCCACCGTTTTTTTCTCCAATGGGACTCTCAATTCCGCTTGCCCGTTGAGATAATTAGGGGCCACCGCTCCCCGGTAACGCGGGTTAAGCACTTTCAACTCGTCATAGTCCAAGTCCAGTTCTAAAGCCAAACGCTTGAGGTCCACGGGATAATCCACCACAATCCGCTCGAAGCGCAGGGGCTCTTCGTATTCGATGTCGGTAAATCCATATTGAGCAGGATTTTCTGCGATAAGCTTGGCCGCAATGAATTTAGGCACATAGTGAATGGTTTCCTTGGGTAAGGCCCGTTTTTTCTTAATCAATTCCCAAAAGTCTTTCGTGTTATATTTTTGAACTAGACGAAGAAGTTTGTTTTCCCCGGCATTGTAGCTAGCCAAAGCGAGGTACCAATCATCAAACATCGAGTAAAGGTCTCTAAAATACAGACTTGCAGCTTGGGTGGATAAAACCGGGTCTCGCCGTTCGTCCACTAGGTGCGTAATTTGCAACTGGTAACGTCGCCCTGTCCCTTTGATAAACTGCCAGTAACCCACAGCGCTGGCGTGCGAGACAGCACGAGAACTAAATCCCGACTCGATGAGGGCGACATAAATCAAATCCTCAGGCAAACCGTTATCGCGAAGAATGGCGCGCATCAACTCTCCGTAGCGGGTTGAGCGAGCGAGGTAACGCTCCATATGCTCTCGCCCTCGCGTTTGGAAATAGCGAATCCACAAATCAACAAGCTCATGCTCAGCGATGGGCACACGCGGGTTTAGGCTAGCCCCCGCTGTGGGGGGATTAGGCCGATGAGCATCATCTGATTCTGCGAAAGAAGCTGGACTCCCCTCAGTTGGTGAGCTGACTCGCCCCCCCGTTTGGTGGGCACAGGCCCCCAGGAGAACGACGGTCATGAGGCTTGCAGAGAACTTAACAAAATCCTGAGAACGAAAGAGTATCATGTTTTCAAGGCTAACCTCTCTTCGCCCTTTGCACAAAAAAAAAGCCCCTACATCAGGGAAAAACCAGACCCTCAAAACCAATAGTTTTTGCAAGTAGTCATGACGATCAAGACCTTAGCCAAGTAGCATAGGCTCATGATTGTACATCGTTGGCTCGCTCCAACCCCCCTGACTGAAATTCAAGCTCGTCATTGGCTTGAAATGGAAAAAGCTGACATCAGCCGAGAAACATGGCACTCGCAGCACGCCCCTCATGAGCATCGGCATTTTTGGACTGAAATGCTCGTCGTGCTGGAGGGGGAACTCATCGTCAACGTAGCCGGCAATCAAGTGTTACTGCGCCCCGGAGATCGCATGGATATCCCTTCCAACACGCGGCACTCTTACAAGGTAAACTCCAATGCCTGTGTCGTTTTGATCGGGCAAAAGGTCTAGTTACTTGCGCATTTCTTGAGCCAGATTTTCATCAGGAAAAAATTGTAGCAGGCGCTTGGTGAGAAACCACAGTAACACGATTCCTAAAATCGAAATCAACGCTGTGATCCCCCAGTCCAATTGGGCGGCAATGGCCGTATCATAGTAAATATCCGGGAGAATATCGAGAGGATACCACTGCAAATACAAAGACAATAGGCTCCCTAGTAAAACTCCCACCAAAACCGCCAGCGCACTAAACAAAAAAGTCATATGATGACTTAAGCTCCTAGATTGCAGATAGGACAAACCCAAAAGACGAAATAAAATAAAATCCTTACTTTTTTGGGCCATAAACAAAGCCAAAGACATAAACACCGAAAACGCAGAAACGAGAAAAGCCATGCTTAGAAAAATAGCAATCAAACTTTTCTCCAAGCGGAGAGCAAACAGCATATTACCATGTCTTTCCTGCCACGAAGTCACTTGCCATGCAGGAAACTCTCGCTTGAGGACCTGTTTAAAAGCTTCATTGGACTCCGCTTGATGCAACCAAATATAGGCATAATAAAAACGCGGTACTTCGGGCCATAAAACTTGCCCAGATTCCTCGGCTATGAGAAGAGCCGCCTTATCCCACTCACTCTGGGCCCAAGAAATCCAATCTAAGACCTCAAGACCGTGCCACCGGGTGGTGGACTCCACGGAGCGTAAGAGTTGAAAGGTGGGTAAAAGAGAAATTCTCTCCCCCGGTAACACACCCAAGGTCTGGGCTAACTCTCGCCCTAGCCATCCGGTGGGAGCTGAGGATTTTTCACCAGGTAACAGAGCGGGAGAAGACAGAGGGCTTGAGCTGTCGTTCATCAAGGAGTTTGGTAAGGGAGAGGACAGCGAGCTTTCAATGATTTGAACAGGTAAAAAATCCCCTTTCCAAGAGGAAACGAGGGCATCAAAACTCCTAAAGAAAAAAAACTCTTTTACCTCACGGCCATGCTGAGATAGCCAGTCCCTGAGTGGGCCTTGTTGAGACCAATGACTCGTATCGGTCTGTAAAACCAGATGCGGCTCGTATCGGAGAAGTCGTCCTCGTACCTTGGTGTTGAGATCGCGCATCACACTCATAACGATGATAAGAGCTGACACACTAAGTGCTGTGGAAATAAAACTAAATCGGCTAACCCGTCGAATCAAATGCTGGGAAGACTTAGCACCCCAATAGGATTGCAGGAAATAAGCGGCGAGTTTCCATAATTTGCGGGAGGGCAGTGTTTTTCGGCTCATAATTTCCACCACCTCCGTGCCAGGGCTATGTCCTGCCGAATCTGCTCCTGTAAAGCTGAAAGAGAGTCAAAAGCTTGAATGCTACGTAGATAAGAGTGAAACTCGATACGCCACACTTGCCCCACCAAATCAGATTGTGGATGCAAAAAATGCACCTCTAAGCGCATCTCCTTCACTTGCAGTGTGGGGGCTGTTCCCCAGTTGGCAACCCCAGGTTCCCTGCGTCCATCAGGGCCTACTCCACACACCACATACACCCCTGGCGGTGGAGCCAGCAGATTTTGAGGCCAGGAAAAATTAGCCGTAGGGATTCCCCAAGTCCGCCCCACACCTCGCCCGGTAACAACATGAGAGCGAAGAAAAAAGGGATGCCCCAGGGCCTCTTTTAAAAACTCGAAGTCTTTATTCTGTAAAGCTTGCTTGAGACGAGTGGTACTTATCACCTCCCCGTCCCGCCAAGGAAGCAGACCTTGCACGTATAATAGCCAGCCCTCTTGCTTGCACCAATCATGTAACCACGAGACATCACCCTCTCGATTTTTGGCGAAGCGAAAGTTCTGTCCCACAGCTAAAAGCTGTGTCCCCTCGTACCTCAGTTTCAGCCAGCGCATAAACGTCTCAGCGGACCAACTCGCCATCTCGTGATCGAAGGGGATATATTCCAGCCTTCCCCCCTGCGGAAGATGCAAACTTTGAAAAAAATTTTTCATTTTTTCGCTTTGGTCTTCAAGACTCATGAACCGTAGATAAGGGGGATTTAATATCTCTCGCGGGTGGGGGTTGAAGCTTAGCACGATAAGCTCGGCGGGCAGAGCTTTCGCCTGTTCAGCGGCGGCGCGAATCAGTGCTTGATGCCCCAAGTGAACTCCATCAAAACTGCCCAAAACCAAGACTTTTGCTTGTTGTGACATCCTTAGGCCCTGCCTGTAAGAGTACCTTTAAGCCAGGACACCACTTCGTCAACTGGAATTTCCCGCATACAACGATGATGTCGCAAAGGGCATTTTTCCGGGCCATGATGGTGACAAGGGCGACAGACTAAATTGTTTCTTTCCAAAACCCAAACTCGATCCCCCCATGGACGGTAACCAAAACTCAGATGCGTGGGGCCCCATAAACTTAGTAGCTGACACCCCGCCAGGGCTGCTAGGTGACCTCCTCCCGTATCTCCGGCAATCACCCACTCTGTATCTCGGAGAAACTCCCAGGTTTGCCGCCAGTTCGTCGCTCCTGCTAAATTTCGCGGCTCTGGAACGTAGGCCTTCCACAACAGCCCCTCTTCTTGGCTACCCAGCCAATAAGCCTCTAAGCCCAAACGAGTGAGCTGTTGATCCAAGTGCAACCAGTATTCTAAGGGCCATTGCTTACTGCCCCAACGACTTCCGGGGAAAAATACCACTCTCGGCTGTCGACTTGCGCTAGGAGAGCCATAGCTACTGGCAAAGCGGGGAAAGAGATGAGAAACGGCTGGTAACAAGCCTTGGACGGAGGGCCTAGACAGTTGCACTATTTCTGAGTCTGAAAGATTCAAATGAAACTGAGGGTGATTAGCAAATAACTGATAAATCCTTAGTGGCTCTGGCCAGTAGCGAGGTCGAGCGACTTTCGCGTAAGGAAAGAACGAACTCAAAGGCGTTGCATAAGTCCAAACTTCTGGGAAATTCAAAGACTTCGCCCACAGCAAGGATCGCAAAGAAGTATGGGCCATGTAGGCCCCCTGCCACGAATAGGATTTCAGTTGTTGCTTGATTTTGGAGTAAGTTTCCCCCTGACCTTTTTTTACCTCAAAAATCTCAGCGTGAGGGAAAAATATTTTCACTAATCCGCCAAGTCCTGAACGCACTACCCAAACCAAAGATTGCGAGCCTAGAACCTCATAAACCGGAGGCACAGAGAGTAACACATCGCCCAAAAAAGCGGTCTGAAAAAACAAATAGGATGAACTCGTCTTTACGGACGAAACCGGATCGGCAGGGAGCTTGCCGGTAACACGGGGCTTTGATCCTTGATCGTCCATGTATGCAGTGTATTCGTTTTGGCTCCCTCGTCAATGGGTAAGCCCAAAGTCATCACCGCCTTGTCACCCGCCTTCGCTAGACCATATTGTACCAGCAGACTTTCAATTTGGGACTTCACCTGCTTCATATTTTGATAGGGATCCACCAACAAGGATTGCACACCCCAAATAATCTCTAAATCGTTGAGCACATCAAAACGATCGGTAGCAGCAATCAAGCGCGCCTTCGGCCGAAAGCTTGAAATAATTTGCGCCGTTTTACCCGTAGTGCTTAAGCACACAATCACCTTAGCGTCTAACTTCAAAGCCGTAAAAGCTGCGCTGGCCGCGATGGCCTGAGGCTCGGCCGAGTGATCGGCACTCAAAGAGAGACGATTAAAGAGTGTGCCACTGCTCGATTCAATCTCTCGAATAATCTCATCCATCGTACGTACACACTCGATAGGATATTGCCCACTGGCTGTTTCGGCTGATAACATCAGAGCATCAGCCCCATCTAAGACAGCATTCGCCACATCGGTGATTTCGGCTCTCGTAGGACGGGGAGAATTAACCATGGAGTCTAACATCTGTGTCGCAGTGATGACGGGCTTGTTGTACTGGTTACTCAATTGAATAATCCGTTTTTGATAGAAGGGTAACTTCGATTGCCCCACCTCTACAGCCAGATCACCGCGCGCGACCATGACCACATCCGACTGATAAATAATCTCCTCGAGATTTTCGATGGCCTCTCGCATTTCAATTTTGGCACACAAGCGAGGACGATGGTTGGAACATTTCTCAATCCGATCTCTTAGCTGAATCAGATCGCGCCCGAAACGCACAAAACTCAGGGCTACAACGTCTACACCTTGCTCCAAACCAAAACTTAGATCCTCAAGATCCTTGGCCGTCATCGCCTCGACTTGTAAGGTGCGGCCAGGTATGTTCATACCCTTACGATCTTTCAGCACGCCTCCATCAATAACCCTAGCCTTCAACTCTGACTGACCTAAAGATTCTACCTGAATTTTTAAAAGACCATCATCTAACAAAATAAAATCACCCTCTTGCACACTCTGAAATAGCTCAGGAAAGTCACTGGGAATAAGCCCCTCTCGACCTAAAACTGGGTCAGCTGTTACCGTGACTAACTCACCGACTGTTAAATAGATCTTACCTCCCTCAAACTTACCCACACGAATTTTGGGCCCCTGCAAATCCTGCAAAATCGTCACCGGAGTGCGTAGCTCCAAGGAAATTTCCCGAATCCATTGGATGACTTGGGCGTGATGAGTGTAATCTCCATGAGAGAAGTTTAAGCGAGCCACATTCATTCCCCCTTCAATAAGCGCCCTAATTTTTTCAGGGGAGTGAGTGGCTGGACCAATCGTAGCTACGATTTTTGTGCGACGAAATGACATGCGTTAAGAGACCTTTCCTCGATTCGCCCACTTAAGTCTTTGATTGAGTGCTTGAATCTGTTCAGAATATCTTTTTTCTACCCGTTTAAGCTCTTGCTGATGCTGATCTTGAATTTGTTCTAAGCGATTTTCGTATTTAGTCACCAAGGAACTTTCTTGATCGTCATAGCCTTTTTGAATGGATTTCAAACGCAAAGCAAAGGCCTTTTCTAAACGATCTTTCTCCATCGCCTGTTCTTCTTTGAGGGATTTAATCTGTCCTTCGTAGAAACTTATGGTTTGATCTAGCTGCTGTTGGTAACGCTTTTGCATTTCACGCAATCTTTGCTCAGAGCGAAGTTGTATCTCTTTAATCTCCGACAAAGACGCATCGCGCTGACCCTGGAGTCGTTCAAGATAGGTTTCTTTTAAACCATCCACTTGCCGTTGTGCCTGTTTTTTTTCTGCTTCAACTTCTGCCTGGGTAGAGGTTCTAATGCGTTCAATGCGACCTTCTGCTACATCTTTTTCTTGAGCCAACTTTTCGGCAAAATGCGTTTTTAAAAACTCTCGTTCATCTTTTGCCACTGATTTTTGCGTATTTAAATCCAAACGATGACGCAAATGCTGATCTTGTAAAATTCGATCATTTTGCTCTTTTAAGTCTTGCACTTTTTCCAGATGCCTTTCTTGCCAATCAGCTTTCGCCAACTGTTGTTGCTCTTGTAACAGACGCATTCTTTTTTCATAATCATCAATCAAATGTTTGCGGCTGAGATTTTGAATGCGCTGTTGCGCAATCATGTCCACCACACGAGAGGATTTTTCAGACTCTAGTTCAGATTCCAATTGGCGCACATGACGGTTGTATCTTCGGTCGATGTCCTCTTTAAGCTCACTTAGACTTTGCTCAGCTTGTTTTTGGTAACGCTCTCTTAGATCTTGAAAATCTGAACGAAGCTCCTTTTTCTCCTCAGTGAGCATCATATTTTTGACCTCATCTAGCCCTTCGGATTGCTTCATAAGTCCATCCCGAAAGGATTGTTGTCGGGCTCGCTCTCTTTCCAATTCAGAATCCTTCTGCTGTTTGATTCTTTTAATCTCGGCCTCGTAATAATTTTTCTGCTCTAATTTTTTTTGTCCTAACTCTCTTTGCTTTTCGTTGTGCGCTTCAACTAGGGCCCGCTTTTCCTCATCGAGCTTTTTTTCTGCTCTGTCGATTTTGTCCTCGGTGCGCTCTTTAAGTTTTTTTTGCGCCTCATTCCAAACTTGACCTATGCGTTCTTCTTTTTCACGATTGGCCTCTTCCACTTTAGTTAAAGTCTGAGCTTTTTGCACCTCATGAGTGGCTTTAAGCTGAGCCATTTCTTGATTGTGGTTTTTTTCTAGTAGTTCCTTGTTTTCGTTGTAAACTTTTGTTTTGGAGCGTAACTGATCTTGATACATCTGCCTGAGTTTTTCTATTTCTTTTTGATAGTCTACGTCTTTTTTATTCAAGCTCTGCTTTTGTTTTTCTCTAAGGTTTTGAATTTGAGTTTCGTAGGTGTCTTTTATTTTTTGTAACTCTTCTTGATGGGCTTTTTGCAATTTACGCTTTTGCTCGCGGCTTCTCTGGGCTGACTCAGACTGTTCCGTCTCATACTCTTGCTGGAGAAGTCTGACGTCATCGGTGTAGTTTTTTCTCTCTCTTACGCCGCCAACGCTGGACATGTGGCCTCCTGCCTCATTCCGTTTGATTACACCCCTAAAAGGTCCTGAAGGGGGATTTTTACTGAGCTCGCTTTGTCCAGGATAACAAAAGCCCGCTTGGGATAAAAGGATAGGGATGAGTTGAGAAGATTTCTAGACTTACGCCGAGGCCTGTTACTAGTTATTAAAAATCCGGCTGACCTTTTAAAAAAGACTCCCACTCAAGGGGACTTTCAAATCGCTTACGAAACCAAACCCTGTACTTTTCATCTTCCTCTTTCTGTTTAGCCTCTTCGGCTAACTTGCGCTGGATTTTTTCTTCCTGTCGATCCCACGCCTGTTGCAAGATGGCCTTTTCTTCACTAGCTAAACTGCGATTAAGCTCACTTTGTTGACGTAAGAGCTCAAAATACACACGAACTAAAGCTTGTGATTTTTGAGAAACTCCGTGCAGACTCCAATCTGGAAGGGGGTGGATGGTTTGTGGTAAAGACCACTGCATTTTCGATTTTTGGTAACGCAGCTCATAGCCAGCCTGTAGAGGCACAGTGAGCCGATTTTCTTCCTCAAGGAATAACTCCGCTACCCCTTGCAAAATCAATAGGTGAGATTCTTCGCTTGTCGCTACAAAAACCAGACCAAGGCTCTCCCTAGTCTTAGAGTCCAGCATGACTCGATAGCCGTGCCCAAGTTTAATCATTCGAATAGGCTTAGTATGTACGAAAGTAGAAAGAT
>CAZZMS010000181.1:0-5524 GCA_964655485.1 uncultured Pseudobdellovibrionaceae bacterium
AGGCGAGAGGGTTATTTTGCTCATGGCGCACTAAAACAAAAGCGTCTTGCTGTTTGTTGCGATACCATATTCCGAGCTCCTGTCGCTTGAGCAGATGCGAACCAGGAATGCCTAAAACACTTCCCACCTGCAGCTGTGTCAGTAACCACCAAGGACTTTCTCCCCAGCGGGGAGCCCACCGCAAAAGCCCTCCCGACCAATTTTGTCGTCCCAGGCTTTTTTGCTCGCTTTGCCCGTAGACATACTCCACCAACCACTCCTGGTAACTTCTTTGCTGAGCCAAACCCAAAATACCCTGTCGGGTCACAAGATTTTCCCCCGGGATCAGCTGGAGGCCCACAAGTGGGGCCAAAGCAGCACCCTCCGCTGTGACCTCACTGGTGAGCAGGTTATCCTTTAGCAAGCCAAGATACGCTCTAGTCCCCTGATCATCATGAAACGCCAATTTGTAGTGCACACTCAGTGGTAACCTTTCTTGATTTTCATGACGTCGCCCTAACTGCAGCTCAGTGGACCAAAACTCAAAATGCCAAAAGACTTTCATGGCCATGAGTTGTTTGGGCCACAAGCCCCATTCGTCCCACAAGCTCCACAACGGGCCGGATTCCCTTTCTGTTTGCCAAACTTGGGGCATGAGACCCAAGGAGAGCCCTAACCATTCATTTTGCCATTGGGCCTGAGCCCGCCTGAATCCAAGTAGCGCGCCCTCACTCACACGCCCCCGCCACAGATCATGTCGCCAAAAATCCAATCCCCCCCACTCAGCCTCAACACGAAAATGGGGAGATACTTCTCTGGCAAGCCCGAATGCAGTCCCCCACAGCACAAATTGCGATTGTCCCGCTGCTGAACCGCCTAAGTAACTGCTCCATCGCCACCAGCTATTGATGTCTTGACTGGCATAGGATGCCGAACATGCTACGAAAAAATAGAGTAACACTCCTTTGAGTAACACTCGCATTATTCATTGAAATTATCGCATAAACCTTATGATTCTTGCAGCACGAGCTGACTCGTGGCTCGCCAAGAGTCGAGCACGCGGGGCTGAAGCTGGTCTTAGGCCCAGAGTTTTATAAGACTCACTGGATAGCCGTGTCACCATCAGGCAGATTAACAAAGGTGATAATGCCACACAAATCCCTTACATGGGATAGTCTTGGGTTGGAGTTCTTATTTTTGATATGCAGACTTTCAAAATCATCCTTCCTATTTGCGCCTTAGGCCTGACTCTGGCTTGGTCTTCATTCGCTGTGGCTACACCCACCTGGATTGATTTTTATTGGCACCCCACAAGCCCTCTACCTTCGGGTCAGGCTTCGATTCAGCAGCTCCATGCGCACTTGCTTGGTGTGGTACAAATCCCCAAAGGGAGATCAACTCAAGAGACCTCGGATTCCGTATGGTTACAGGATTTGGATTTGAGCCGGCAGGCCGTTGAGCGTCACACAGGTCATGTGGTAACCCTGTCCAAATGCGAAGGCGATTGGTGCTGGATCACGTTTCCGCAAATCCCCTCTCAGCTTTCGCCATCGAGTGCTACTCAAAATCCCACTCACTCACTCATTCCTATCCACAGAGCTCAGCTCAGTCCGTGGCCAAAGGATCTCGGCGTAGCCATCACCTGGCGTGATAGCTATCTGCTTACCCTCAAACCCACACAGAGAAAACCTGTTACCAAAGGTGAACGCTTCAGTGTTGTTCAATTTTTTAAAAACTGGGCCTATGTGATGTCGCATCGTCCACCCTTTCTGACAGGATACCTGCCCCTAGAGGATGTTATCACCAAATACCACTTAGTCGAGTTCGCCTTATGGAAAAATTATTGGCATCCTGTAGAGAGGGTAAGCAGCGAAGGCTTTCGCTTCAAAAATTTAGCGAGCACAGTCCCTTTTGCCGAGGTATCTGCAGTTCTCACACAGGCGCAAAAACAAATTGCTCGCGATTTCGCCTCCGCAGAAGAACCGCCGCGTAGTGTTCGCTGGGCCGAATCCCCCAATAGGGTAACATGGTTTAAAAGCCGCCTTCCCGAACATGGTGTGGTCTACTGGAAAAAGCCTTATGCGATACCGCCTCGTGCTTACACGCTTGATGAGCTGGTCCAAGGCGGAGCCCGCCTAATCGCTGAGTCACAAAACGATGAGGGGCCCGTGTTAGTGAGTCACCACGGCGTTTTTTACTCACCCAATAAAAAAACTCTTCCCCTGCAACGACTGGATTTTTTCTCCAGACAAACTTGGCCCGTGCATATTGACTCCCAAGACCGGTTGTACGTGGGTTACTGGATCTCAAACCGTGCAGGCCCCTCTCCGGTTTTTGAACCGATGATTTCCTGGCAGATCTTGTCGCGCTTCTTCAAGGATCAGACTCTCCCTCATTTGAAGTTACTAAAAGTTCAAGTACAAAACGAAGAAGTCCATCTTGACATCAGTTCAGGTAAAAGAACGTGGAGACTTTCTCACTCCTTAGCCACCCGCCAAGCTGCGGCAGAGATGAAGTGGTGGGACTGGCGATTGGCCTCTGCGCCCTAGGGTGCTTTTCCTCTAGACAGCTGTGGGCTTTTTTCTCAAGATAAAAGCTGAGTTGAATCCAGCGAGGAGGGACCCATGGCCTTGTGGCATGAGCATTATCCGAAACACGTCAGTCACAACATTGACCTAAACACCTACAAAAGCCTCAATCATCTGCTGGATCATTCCTTCAAAGAATTCAAAAACAAGCCGGCTTTTGAGAACATGGACCATGTGTTAAGCTTTGGCGAAATTGACGAGCTCTCACAAAAATTCGCCAACTTTCTGACTCATGAACTGGGGCTAAAGCCCGGAGATCGCATCGCCATTCAGATGCCAAACCTGCTGCAATATCCCGTAGCTCTGTTTGGAGCCTTACGAGCCGGCCTTGTGGTCGTCAACACCAACCCCCTTTACACTCCTCATGAAATGCGCCATCAATTTCGCGATTCAGGAGCAAAAGCCATCGTCATCCTCGCTAATTTTGCTAAGCACCTACAAGAGATTATCAAAGAAACATCTATTGAAAGTGTTATTATTACCGAAATTGGTGATCTGTTACCTGTTCCCAAGCGTTACCTGGTCAATGCGGTTGTTAAATACATTAAAAACATGGTTCCGGCTTATGATCTTCCCCAGGCCATCTCTTTTAACGAGGCCTTGCGCATGGGTGAGGAGTACGTGTTCACACCCGTGGAACGCTCTCACGACGATTTGGCGTTCTTACAATATACCGGGGGCACTACGGGAGTATCTAAGGGGGCCATGCTGACACATGGTAACATTGTAGCGAATGTTCTACAAATCGTGGAGTGGATGAAGCCCAAACTCATCCCCGGCGATGAGGTCGCCATAACCGCCTTGCCTCTGTACCACATCTTCTCTCTAACTGTGAATTGCTTCGGGATCATGAACTATGGAGGAAAAAATATTCTCATCACTAACCCGCGAGACATCCCGTCCTTTATCAAAACCCTACGTTCCAAGCGATTTACGATTATTACGGGTGTGAATACTCTATTTAATGCCCTCATGAATCACGAAGATTTTGGTAAAATGTCTTTCGCCTCTTTGAAAATTTCCGTAGCGGGAGCCATGGCTCTGCAGCGACCTGTGGCAGAACGTTGGCAGGAGCTTACGAAAACTCTTTTGGTAGAAGGTTACGGGCTCACCGAAGCCTCCCCTGTCGTTTGCTGTAACCCCATTGTAGAAGGCTTGGACCGTATTGGAACTATTGGGTTACCTTTACCCTCCACGGAAGTGGAGCTCTGGGATGAGAATGATAAGCCCGTACCCGTGGGAGAAGCGGGCGAGCTTTGTGTGCGTGGCCCGCAGGTGATGAAGGGTTACTGGCAAAGACCCGATGAGACAGACGAGGTCTTAAAAAAAGGCTGGCTGCGCACAGGGGATATAGCCGTCATGGACAAAGACGGTTACTTTAAAATCGTTGATCGCAAAAAAGACATGATTCTCGTCTCAGGGTTCAATGTTTATCCGAACGAAGTCGAAGAGGTTTTAGTCAGTCACCCAGCCGTGCTTGAGGCCGCCGTCATTGGTGTACCGGATGAAAAATCTGGAGAGGCTGTGAAAGCTTTTGTAGTGAAAAAATCTGAGGTTTCAGAAAAGGAGCTCATTGAGCATTGCCGTGGGCAGTTAACAAATTATAAAGTGCCAAAATATGTGGAGTTTAGAAAAGAGCTACCTAAAACCAATGTGGGAAAAATTTTAAGACGGGCCCTACGGGATTCTTAACGACTCATGGCATACTCTGCAAAAGTTTTGGTTAATAAAGACCGGGGCTTACTTTTTCGACAGAATGACTCAGCGACAAGCCCCCTGAACTTAGGATGATCAGCCATGACTCCTATTTACGAATATCAAGGTCTAGATCAGCAAGGGCGGAGCAAAAAAGGAGTGGTCGATGCGGAAAACTCCAAGGCCGCCCGCGCCAAGCTCAAAAAAGAGGGTATTTTTGTTACCCAAATTCAAGACCAGGTCCGTGCTAAGGCCGAAAAAAACAAGAAAAATGCAAGCTCAGGAGTCAGTCAAAAGAAAGTTCCCATCTCCGATCTGGCTTTGATGACTCGACAATTAGCCACCTTAATCAAAGCGAATATCCCCCTAGTAGATGCCTTGAATGCCGTTTCAGAACAGGTAGATAATCCACACTTGGCGGTGGCCTTGGCTGACATCAAAAACATGGTTAATGAGGGGGCCGCCTTAAACCGTGCTTTAGCAAAATATCCAGGAATTTTTGATTCCATTTATATTTCCATGTGTGAAGCAGGAGAGCTGTCGGGAAGTCTGGATGTGATTCTCATGCGTTTAGCCGAGTTTAAAGAAGCGCAAGATGCGCTTCGCTCAAAAGTGAAAGGAGCTCTCACTTATCCTATCATCATGCTCGCAGTGACCTTTGGGCTTCTCACGTTTTTATTTATTTTCGTAATCCCCAAAATCGTTGTGATTTTTGACAACTTTCCTGAACTTCAATTACCCACGATTACCCAAATTACCATTGGTATCAGCGATCTTTTCATCGGTTATTGGTATCTGATTTTTGGCTCTTTGATTGGCGGGATCTTATTTTTTTTACAGTGGAAAAAAACACCGGAGGGAAAAAAGAAATGGGATTCTATCTCGCTCAAGCTCCCTTTGTTTGGCGAAATGAACCGCATGGTGGCGGTGAGCCGCTTTACCCGCACCCTGTCCACCCTTCTATCCGGGGGGGTCCCCATGCTGACAGCTATGCAAATTGTGCGGGGGGTGGTAGATAACGAAATCATCGCTGAGGCCATCGATGAAGCCCGCAGTAACATCTCCGAGGGAGAAAGTATTGCCGGGCCACTCAAAAAATCGGGCCAATTCCCACCGATCGTGATCCACATGATCAGCATTGGGGAAAAAACCGGAGAGCTGGCAAATATGCTCATGCCCGTCAGCGATGCGTTTGAGTTTCAAGTGATAACAAAAATAGAAACACTATCCGGATTGTATTGCCCAGTGTGTTGTGTGATCAG
>CAZZMS010000182.1:0-4405 GCA_964655485.1 uncultured Pseudobdellovibrionaceae bacterium
GATCGGGGCGACCTTGTGTTTCCATGGCTAAAGAAAAAAGCATGACAAATAGCCCAAATAGCAAGGTCATCATATCAGCGTACGAAACCAGCCACCGCTCGTCATGTGACGAACCATGATCCTCGTGACTGTCTTCCATGAGTTGAGTGACTAGACTATCGTTGGAATGGGTGGGTTCATTGGGTAGCATTTATGCTGCTCCACGATCTGATAGGTCTAGGCCTCTGAGAACTTTGATTTTCGATCGTTCGCTGGAATGCAGGTAGCTTTTGAGTTGCTCGACAATCACTAAAGGATCCTCGTTTCGTTTCACAAGTAACAAGCCTTCCATGATTAAGAGTCGCGTGTGGCTATCTTCTTGTGCCACCTTGTTAGCGAAATCTGCTAGTGGTAACAACACAAGGTTAGCTAGCGCAATTCCCCAAAACGTGGCGACTAAAGCAATTGCCAAAGCGGGTCCTACTGATTTGGATCCCCCTTGGTTGAGGTTTAACATCATGGCAATCATACCGGTGCTAGCTCCAAGGAGACCGAAAGCTGGAGGGTATTTAGCCATAGCACTAAGCATCTTGGCGTCTTCCTGCATCTGCTTTTTAAAGCCCATGATTCTTTTTACCAGTATTTCTTGTACTTGTTTTTCATTAAATTTTTGTGATTTCACAAACTCAAATCCTTCTCTTATGAATGGATGTGAGAACTCTACTGAGGAGACGAGATCTTTGTACTTTCGGTAGTAAAGGGCCACTTCGTAAAGCTCTTCAACGATTCGATAATCGGGAGTTTTTGAGCGTAAAAACCATTGCTTTAAAGTTCCAAAAAGTTCCCAAACTCTGGACAGAGGAAAGCCAATAAAAGTTGCCGCAAGAGTTCCACCCATAACTAGAATTAAGGCGTGCGAATCGAGGTAGAATTTTGGGTCTTTGACTGATTGAAAGACTCCAAACCAGATCGTTAGACTTGCCAGTATGAGACCGACAATGAGTGAAAGATTCATACAATTTCTCTCGGCGTTAGTTTCGTTATATGTAGTCTAGTTTTTTTTAGTTGGATCAAAGTCCAGTTTTTTTAATTTTACATCTGTGTTCACGGTATTAAAAGGTATCAAAAGGTATTAAGAGGTATTAACATGAAGATCATGGGTCGGTTGAGTCGTTTTCAGCTTATTATTTTAGTTGTGAATTTCTCTTTCTCTTTTTGGCCCATGTTGGCTCGGGCGAATAGTGCGGTTGAGGTAGTGATACGAGATGTTCAAACCAAAGTCGTTTCAGATGTACAAAGAACTTTGTTGCCTGTTTGGGAAATCAACGATGAGGGTGTATTTGAGTTTTTTTGGGTGGTAACATTTAAGCCTGAGCGGGTTAGAGATATAGTTGCCATTCAAGCACAAAAATCGGTTGTTGCATTTGGAGAAAGACGCGAGCAAAAAGAGGGTAAGATATCAAAAAAAAGTAACCTTGCCGTTAGCGGATCTGATGATCCAGGAGCTGCTCAGCGCGTAGTGATAAAAATGCGCTCTATCAATGATAGGATTTCTATTCAGTACTCCGATCGCAGTAACAAATCCTTGGAATTAGAGCTTAAGTTACCGGAGTTCGTGTACTTCAATGAGGGTTGTTCCAGATATAGCTTGGAAATACTTCCTGTGGAGAAAGACAAGATGAAATCCTCTGGTTATCTGGCTTATCGCTGCGAGCCCACTGAAACTGGTTTTAACTTGGCGGTGAGTGCTCCGGTTGAATTGTTATGGCAGTCTTCCACTTTATTCGAAAACAAAGGGAAGGGTAAGCGATGGCGGAGCTTTGAGTTAAACCCTCAGGTTCCCAAGAGCCAGAGAAACGAAATTGGTCGACTCACCTTTGCCTATCCTAATCAGGTCGATTACGATTTTGCTGTCATTATTGATGCGATTGAGGTCGCTCGCAAAATTAATCAGTTTCGATTTGCCTTAGGAGCAATGAATATGAATTTCTCCAGCCAGGGGGAGAGTATTTCAATGCCGAAGTTAGGGACTCATGTCGCCTTTGATCTTCGACCTTTTTCAGCTAAGTGGGGATTTGGTGGAGTTGGCCTAGCTAGTATTCCTACCTTAGGCACTTCTCAGTTTTTCACTCATATCGGGGCAGCCGGTTACCTTGGTTACCTAGCTTGGGTGGGAGAAAGCGTTCAGTTCGAGCCGCGGTTTTATGTTTATTTGGCTGAAGGGGTTAATGAAAAAACTCAAGCTTTTTACTCTTTGACGGTGCCGGGAGTGGGTTTTTTTACAAAGTGGGATTGGTTAAAAAATTGGAAGACAGCCTTGGAATTCATGTTAGCGAGTGGAGGAGGAGGCCAAGGTATCACTCAGTGGGCCTTATATTTTGGACGCCTAAGTGAAACCCGCAGCAGTTGGGGTTTATCGGTTATAGGTAACTCGCTTCAGGCTGGAAAGGCTAGTCTTCCTGTACAGGCTCAGCATATCTTGCTGGGAGTCTACTTTGATTTTTAGTGCGGGTTATAGATTGATCGCTTGTAAGAGAGCCGAGAGAGACGCGGGTTGTTGGAGGCCAGTAGATAAATTTTTCAAGGTCAAGGTGTTGTTACTTAACTCCTCCGGTCCTAAAAACCCTACCCAACGATAACTTTTCTTTTCTGCCTTTTGAATGCGTTTAGCGAGTTTCCCTTGAGGGAATATTTCGCACACAACCCCTTGCTGTCGAATTATTTCCGCCACTCCTAAAGTTTGATCCAGGCTTACCCTTTCAAGTGGTAACAGGGCTAAGCGAGGAGCTTGCTCGATGGTTTTCTTGAAATGTTCTTCGAGTAACAAATCAATGCGCTCAACTCCCATAGCCCATCCGAAGGAGGGAGTGGCTGGGCCGCCGAATTCCTCCACGAGATGGTCATAGCGCCCTCCGGCTAAAATAGCGGATTGAGCACCCAAGAGGCTTGTGGTGCACTCAAAAACCGTATGAGTGTAGTAGTCAAAACCTCTGACGAGTTTGGAGTTCACTTGAAAAGGCACATTCAAAGCGCGTAAAAGCTTTTGCACCTCGGCGAAAAAGCCCTGTGAGCTGGCGTTAAGAAACTCATTAAGCTTGGGGGCTTCGCTGAGGACCTCTTGATCTCCGGGGTCCTTCGAATCAAAAATGCGGAGGGGATTTTTTTCTAAGCGAACTTGCGAGTCGGGAGATAAGAGATTCTTTCTCTCCCTTAGGTAACTCACAAAAGCTTGGCGATGGTGATCACGACTTTCTTTGTCGGCTAAAGTATTGATCTCCACGCAAAAGCTTGAAGGGGATAACCCAAGCGATAGTAACAGCTCGTAAGCCATTTTAATGGATTCAGCATCGATCCAAGGATCTGGGTAACCTAGCGCTTCTACGCCAATTTGGTGAAATTGCCTGAGGCGACCTTTTTGTGGCCGTTCGTGACGAAACATGGGGCCTGAGTAATACAATTTTTTTGGTAAGTCAGAGATGAGTTGATTGCTGATGGCAGCACGGACGACGGCAGCAGTTCCCTCGGGACGCAGAGTCACCGAATCCCCTGAGCGATCAATAAAAGTGTAGGTTTCTTTTTGAACGGCATCGGAGGTTTCTCCTAAACTGCGATGAAAAACAGCTGTGGCTTCCAGAAGCGGCGTGCGAATTTCCTCGTAGGCATATTTTGCGCAAAGCTCGTAGGCCTGATTTTCTATCCAACGAAAACGTTGGGCTCGTTCACCCCAAAGATCACTCATGCCCCGCAGGGGCTGCCACTTTTTACTCATTCTAACCTGCCTCAGTTGGACTAGCCTCTTGAATCCATGGTTCGAAAGTTTCCTCTGGTCATCATTGTCCTAGCTTGTGATATCGGGTCAAGCCTGCATTGGCTTTCGCTTGTGCAGGGGAACAAAACCTTAGCTTTTCACTTGATTTTCATAGGCCATCGGGGCTCTACTATGGGAGTTAACCTTAGCCCAAGGAGGATCATCATGTCCTTTAAACTCATGGAATTACCCTTACCCAAAACCGGTATTCCAGGATTTCTCACCGCGGAAACCATTGAGTTTCATTACGGTAAGCACCATCAAGCTTACGTCAACAAGTTGAACGAGTTACTTCCAGGCTCTGGTTTTGAAAATATGAGCTTAGAGGAGTTGATCCTAAAATCCTCTGGCCCGATTTTCAATAACGCTGCCCAAGTGTGGAATCACGATTTTTATTGGAAGTGCTTGAGTGTCACCAGTCAAAAACCTGGGCCGAAAACGCTGGCTTTAATCGAAAAGTCTTGGGGCTCTTTTGAGGCTTTCAAGAAAGAGTGGGAAACCAAAGCCACCATTTGGTTTGGTTCAGGTTGGGTGTGGTTGGCCTAAGACAAGGCAGCGCAAAAGGCTGTGATGTGGCAAACGGGTAACGCTCAAAATCATACAAACAATGGTTGATGC
>CAZZMS010000183.1:0-4816 GCA_964655485.1 uncultured Pseudobdellovibrionaceae bacterium
GCCAATTGAGCTACACCCGCTCGGTGTTCCCTTGCCTGTTACCGAATCTTGCAAGGTGGTGGAGAGAGAAGGATTCGAACCTTCGTAGACCGAAGTCAGCAGATTTACAGTCTGCCCCCTTTAGCCGCTCGGGCATCTCTCCACGTGTTGACAAAATGTCGGGTAACAACAATGGAGCTGGCTATGGGACTCGAACCCGCAACCTGCTGATTACAAATCAGCTGCTCTACCAATTGCGCTAAGCCAGCGTAAGGTTCATTTATGAACAAAAACTAAAACCCTGTCAAAGACTAGTTCTTTTTGCAGTATAGCCATGCAACTGACGATAGCGTTCACCCAAGACTATTCCATGCGCCACAGAGACGTTGTAGCTTGCATCCGCGACGGATTGCGGGATCGAGATACGCTCGTCAGAAAGTTTTAGCGTTGTATGGCGCAAGCCTTTTTCCTCCGCACCTAAGCAAAAAAGGACTTTCTCCGGGAACTTCATCTCATAGAGAGAAGAACTCGCTTCATGACTAAGTGCATAAACCCAAAAGCCAATAGTTTTAAGCTCCTCAACCACAGACTCGAAACGGGGACAAATCTCTAGTGGTACGTGTTCACAGGCCCCACTGGCTACTTTATGTACCGCTGGAGTGAGATGCACTGCCTGATGTTCTCGCACATAAACTCCCCTAACTCCCATAAGCCAAGCCGTGCGCAAAATAGCCCCCAGATTGTGCGGATCCTCCACTCCATCGAGTAGCACCAAAGTGCACGTCTCCATCTGTTGAAGATCTTTGAAGCTTGGGAACTCGGGCGTCCAAGTTTGCCATAAAATAGCTCCTTGATGCGCGGGAGTGACCTGCTGCAAAGCTGCATCCGACTTGCGCACGAGGGTAACACCCATAGTTTCAGCCAAAGCCTCCAAAGAATTCGGATCTGTTACCGCCCTACGACGATCTGTAGGCTCCTCACGAATCCACAACTCGACAGCACCGTGTGCGGCAACCAACAAAGACTCGCGAATGGCATGATGACCCACGATAATTCGTCCACGAAAGCTTTTAGGCGATAAACTCATACTCCATCCTCACGCGTCAGCTTGGGGAGACTTTGTACAATTTCACGCACATATTGGGACGGATGGCTGGCACGCAAAAGACTACGCCCCATAATCAAGCCACAAGCTCCCGCTTTCAAAGCCTCAAACGGCGACAAGGTTCGCCGCTGATCATCAGCCGGCTCATCAGGCCCACGAACTCCGGGAGTCAGCGGCAGCAAACCCAAAGAACGAGCAATGGACGCCTCACGGGGAGAGCAAACCACATAAGTTAAACCGGCTTGTTTTACTTCACCCATCAGTTGCTCCACATGTTGCTTTATGGGCCAGGGCTGGAAGTTGCCCACAAGATCTTCCTCACTCCAGCTTGTAAGCATAGTCACAGCCACTACGAATGAACCAGGGAAACACTTCTGCACTTGCCGCGCCTCTAGTAACATCCTTTGCCCCCCCAAGGCATGTACAGTGGCAAGCTGCACGCCACATGAAAACACCGCATCCAAGGCTGCAGTTACCGTAGAGGGAATGTCAAAAAATTTCATGTCCACAAAAACAGGAACCTGCTTCACGAGGGTTCTGAGCCAGGCCTGTCCACCGGGTACAACCAAGCGCGGTCCCACTTTGATCATCCCCACCTCGGGGGCCAAACGCTGCACCCATGAGTCGGCCTCCTGCACAGAGCTTACATCAAGGGAAAATATCAAGGGATTTTTCCAGCGGGTATGCGGCAAGGCTGGGCTCTCACTCATTCTCTTGACCCTCTTTCTTCTTACGTTCCCGCGTCGTTAAAATATCCGGCTGCACACTGAGGCTTTCTTCAAAACTTAATTCTGGCACCAAAGCCTCTCTGACCTTCTTTTTTTGTGCCGAAAACCAACGTTGATCAGCTGCAGACACTCCTAGCTGCTCGAGTTGCAAAGGGGCCACCCAAGGCTGAGAGTCACTTTTTTTATCTTGGGCCTGCAATAAGTTACCAAAACAAAGCAAGCCTAGGAGGGGAATAAAAAACCGCAGCCCCACAGTTTTGAATGTTTGAGAGTGAGATACACAATACTTTGAAAAAAAATAGAAGTCGCCCATCAAGAGCCAATCTATTGAAGCCCCCCCTAGCTTGTCTGTGGGTTTTAATCCAGCTGACAAGCGCCAGACTTTTTGCTAGCCAAGGCCTATGTCGTGGGAAATCTCGGTAGGACTTGGAGTTTTGTTTGTATTTATCAGCCTAGGTTTTTTGGCTTTGTTTTTTATTCTGCCGGAGTGGATGGGCATTTCCAAAAAAATCGAGGTTCTATCCAGCCAGACCCCAAGTCATAACCAAAAGCAAGAAGGCCAGCTCACAAATGCTGACCCAAGAAATCCCAGTGAAATAGACTCTCAAAAAGAGAAACCAACAAGAGAAAAAACATAAAAGGCGGGTGTCTCCTCTTGCCATAGACCAATCGCAGTCAGGGATTATGAGCTACAAACTGAGGGATCATTATTACAAAAAGGCGCAACAAGAGGGGTACAAAGCTCGCTCGGTTTTTAAGCTGGATGAAATTCAAAACCGTTTTCGATTGTTTAACTTTCAAGCTCCCCTCCTCGTGCTCGACCTTGGCTGTCATCCGGGGTCCTGGTCTCAATGGGTACTTAAGCACTTCCAACATCCTGACTCGCGTCTGATTGGGATCGATTTAAAAGAGCTTGAATTGAAACACCCGAAAGCACATTTTCTAAAAATGGATGCCCGTGAACTCACTCCAGAGCAACTGTTACCATTGTGGCCCCCCAATGGTGAACCCCACTTTGATCTTATCCTAAGCGATATGGCCCCGCAAACCACTGGCATTAAATCTGTGGATCAAGCCCGCAGTCTTGATCTTTGCGAATGGGTGATTGATTTCTCTGCTCCATGGCTGAAGTCAGGCGGTCATCTCTGCATGAAATGGTTCCACTCAGGAGAATTTGAGCGATTGCGCGAGAAAATGAAAGGGCAATTTGAACGCTTTGAAGCCTTTCGCCCTCAGAGTACTCGCCAAGAAAGTAAAGAAATTTTTTTGATTGGCATGAGAAAAAAATAACTTTGGCTAAATGAAAGGACTCGATGATGATGGCCATTTGTGAGTGCGCCAGCAAAACTGTAAGCGTTAAACCGAACGCCTGATTCCTTGAAGCGAACAAGAAAACAAGGCCCTCAATGTCTATGCCGCATTCAAAACTTCCCAAAAATCCGCATAAGCCTGGACAGATCTTATGGCAAAATCACCAGCTGGTTGTATCTTGGAAACCCGCAGGTTACCTGTCTGTTCCAAGCCAGTTGGGGAAGCAAGACCCTAGACCGGTTTGGGGTAAAGAGCTGGAAGAGCGACTCACCCAAAGACTTTATCCCGTACACCGCCTTGATCTTGCTGTGGAGGGAATCATTCTATTTACCAAAACCCCTCAAGCTCAACGCTTGTTACAAAAAGCCTTCGAAACCAAACAGGTCACAAAATGGTATCAAGCCTTCTCCTTCGGTGGTTCCTGGGCGAAGCCCTTTGAAGTCACGTGGAAAAGCAAAATTCTATCAGGAAAAAAGCGGGCTTATGAGCGTGATTGGGGTGAGCCTTCATTGACGGTAGCAAAATTAGTCAAAGTCTGGTCCTATGCGGACCTGAAACAATCAGGTTTGGAGCCTTACTGGCACGCGCCGGAAGACCTCGCTCAAGAAAAGACGGACAGGTTTAAAAGCTCGGTTGGTGAAACCACTTATGATTCGACCCCCTCCCCACAAATCCCTGTGCATTTCTATGAATGGAAACTTTCACCCGTAACAGGGAAGCGTCACCAATTGCGCTTTGAACTGTATAAACATCAAAGTCCTATCCTGGGCGACGAACTCTACGGCTCTCCTTTTAGTCTCCCCGGTGGCCGGATCGCCCTGCGCGCCATTGAGCTTTCAATGGATACCAAGTTAGCTCAAGAGCTGAAATCCCCAGCTCGCTTTACCATCCCCAGCTGGTCTCAACCAAAAAGCTGTGCTGAAACATAGCTTTTTGACAAAGATCAAGGAACACTCAAGTTAAGCTTAGAGAGGCCACCAGAGGCCCAGGAGACTTTAATCCTCTGGAGAGCCCCGCAACAAAAAGAGGGAGGAAGCTATGGAAGTATTAAGCGCACAACAATTTCGTGACCGTATTTTTGACTATATGGTGGAAAAAGAGTGGAAGTTTAAAGGCAGCAAGCCCACCATTATTGATTTCTACGCTGATTGGTGTGGCCCGTGCCGTATGCTGACTCCCGTGCTGAATGAAGTGGCGAAACGCTATGCTGGTTTAGTAGAAGTATACAAAGTCGACACCGAGGCCTCTCCAGATCTAGCAGCGGTCTTCGGTATTCGCGGGATTCCTTCGATTTTGTTTATTCCCGCCGATGGCTCTCAACCAGCCATGGTTTCTGGATTCATTCCCAGTGAGGGTTTTGAGCAGGCCATTGAGCAGATCTTCCACATCAAGCCACCCCTGATCATTACCTCGTAAGACGAAGATTTTAATGATTTTGTTATTCCAGAGCTTACACGGGTGCCCCAGGGACCTAACTCTGTTGAGGCACCTGCGGCTCTGCGGCTCACAATCATTTTTGTCGCATCAACCACAATTGCCTTTTGGCCTCTTTAATCAGGGCTAAGTCTTCCGTTGACAGGTCGCTGTTTTGTGCAAGCTTTTGAAAATGCTCTTCAAACTCTCGGATTTTTTCTCCATGTTTGAGAGCTTTCTCCACGACCCGAGTTAAAACAGACTCGTTGAAGGGCTTATC
>CAZZMS010000184.1:0-5665 GCA_964655485.1 uncultured Pseudobdellovibrionaceae bacterium
CATCAATACGGATCCTGGTTGCTTTGGGATCTGCCAGCGAAAAAAGGGCTTCGCCCTGATCTACAGTCTCTCCCACTTTTTGAAAAAGTTCATACACCAGTCCTTCGTGTTGCGCTGGCCAGGGGCAGAGCTTAGCACAGCTAGGACCTCTTATGAGAGCGATGGTTTGTCCTTTCTGTATGAAAGATCCGGGTGATATTTTCCACTCCTGGATGACAGCTTTTTCAGGAGCATGCTCGACACGTAAGGCCCCCCAATCTGGAAGTATTCTTCCCGTGACTTGGATGAAGTCCACACTGGAGCGAAACTGAATCGATATGGAGGGAGTATTTTTTGCTTGTTCCCGCCAGAGAGCTTCTGCGTGGCTGGGGTACCAAGCGGCACAAACCAGCCCCCCAAAAATCAGCTGTGCGAGCAGTAGAGAGCACGATGTGTTCATGATGAGCCTCTAGGGAATGGCTTCTGGTGTTTCACATACACTCCAGCACTGCATGCGTAACTGCAGCAGTCGCGAGCGTAGTTGAAGTTCTTGTAAACTTAAGTCTACGAAGGCGCGTCGAGAAAGGACCATTTCCGCATAGCCAATGCGGCCAGCTCTGTAGTCAGAGTAGGCATTGTCGGCCAAGTTTTGTGCGGCGGGTAGATCATGTTGTCTTAAATCGGAGAGCTGTTTTTTAGTCCTGATAAAGCCCCAGGCCGCTTGTTTTTTGTCGCGTCGCTCAAGACTTAACTGACGCTCTTGTTCAGCGATTTGTAAAGCAGTTTCCGTTTTTTCTCTCTCGATTCGCGTTCGTTCATGAACAGGGTAAAACAGGGGTAACTTGATCTATATTCCATAAATATTATCCATCACCGCGAAATCGGCTGACAAGGGACCAGCTGGTACAAAGCGACGACCCAAAGATAAAGTCCAATCGGGTAACTCGTTCCATGTGGCGGTTTGTACGGTGGCTAGGCCATAGGCGTTTTGCGCTTGCAAGCGGATTTCAGTCGGTGTGTCAGGACCAAGCTCTTGTAAAAATCCTGAAGGTAAATCGTTTTCGAGCTCTTGAGTTGCGCTTATTTTGATCTGATTTTTTTCGAGATAAGCACATAGATTGAGCTTACGATCTTTGGCTTGCTCCCAATCTCGACGCGCTTGTCTGGTTTCAAGCTCCAGACTGAGTTTTTCAAAAGTGCTCACTCCGCGCCGTACTTTGAGACTGTTAAAAAATGATTCCCAATCACTGAGATTGCGTTGACGAATCTGCAGCTCAATCGTGGCGGTGGCACAATCAAGATAGCTTTGCACCACAAAGCTTGTAAGTTCTTTTTGCTTGGCTTGTAGCTCGGCCTCTTTTTGCTTAAGCAAAGCTAAATCCCGATCACGGAGCTTGAGAGATTTTCCGGGAAAGGCAAAGGTCCAATTCAGAAGATAGGTATCTGATTGATCAGTGCGGTCTTTTTGGTAGGAGAGCTCCGGAGATTCCGGTAACATTCTCGATAGGAGTAAGCGACGAGACCATTCGGTTTGTTGTTTGAGCTGCTGAAGCTCGGCCGAGTGTTGCCAGTAATTTTGGATGGCTTCAACCAAAAAGGAGAGCTTTGAGCGAATAGAGAGAAAGGCAAGCACAGGATGAAGAGGATAAGGACTATTTCCACCTCTCAAGCTTAAAAGCCTATTCGCCGATAGAAGATGGGCAAGGTTTTTTGTGAGGAGTTGACCGAGTGTGTAAGAGGTAACCGACAAAGTTTATTGGGACGGTTTCCATTGATATCTCTGAGGCACTTTGCCCCTGCTTGCAAAAAGTAGGGAAGTCATTTCCTCGTAGGCCTGTTGCAAGTTCAGTATATAATTCTGGGCCCTGTTGTTTAAAAATTGATTCATGAACTCCAGTTCGGTCCACGGAGGTGTCGTGCGATGGCAGTACATGAAAAAATGTCCACCGGCTTCTACACTTTTGCGAAGGATGTCCTCACTGTTACCAAAATGACGAAGGGCCCCCATATCCAAATCATCCGCAATGAAAAAGCCTGGTAACTGCCATTTGTTTTGGGCCCAGTGGGTCAGGATGGTGGGGGATAGGGTCGCTGGTAACTTGGGATCTAAAGCTGGATAGAGCACGTGAGCGGTCATGAATAAGCGCACACCAGCTGCATAAGCTGCTATAAAAGGAGGTAGGTCGATAGATTCTATCTCCGGCACAGATCGTAAATCCGTGGGAAGAGTATGATGCAAATCCACCTGAGTGTGGCCGTGGCCAGGAAAATGTTTGGCTACAGCCAAGATGCCAGCGTCTTGCATACCGCGAATGTAGGGTTGGGTATAACGGATGATATCTTGTGGCTTGTTACCCCAGCTGCGGTTTCTAAATAGCTCATTTTGCGGATGGGTGAGAACATCTAGCACTGGAGCGTAATTGATGTGAAAACCAAGTTCACGCAGATAAGTCCCAAGCTCGTATCCCGCTCGATACAGGCTTGTTTCCTCAGGTTGATTGGCCAGTAGTTCCGGCCCTGAGGGAAAGTAACGGAACTGATGGGGAGGTAACTCGTGCAAAGGTCCCCCTTCCATATCGATAGAAAGAAGAGTAGGGCGGCCATGGTTTTCCGTATGGATCGATTGGATGTCTTGAATGAGAGAGGCGAGTTGATCAGGATCAACAATATTTCGCTGATACAAAATGATAGAGAAAGTCTCGTTTTGGCGGAACCAATGTTTTTCCTCTGCCGTCAGTGAAGAGCCAGAGATACCTAGGATAAGATTTTTTGAGAAGGAGTAGTTTTTTGGGTGTTTCATATGATTGGGTTATATTTTTTGGTTTGATGAGCACGCCAACTCTTATTCATTATTTACGAAAAAGCCCATGGAGATATAAACTGTAAAAACGCGATTTTTTAGAGCGGAGAAAAGACCTCCGGTTAGCACAGTTTGAATTGCTATTTTGATTTTTTTAAGTGAAGCCCTTTCCCCGGTGGCACTCCTTGCTGTTTTGTCCAATCCGATTTTTTGGCATCTGGTTCTTTAGGCCAAGTGCCTTTTTGTAGGGCTTGATAGGCGATATTTTGCTCGCCTTTAGGAATTTGGCCAAACAAGGCTTTGATGATGTTTTCCGCAAAGGGAACTTGACCTATGGCCTCTTCCCGAGTGGGGACAAGACTGACTTGAATCCCTAAGCTTGTGGCACTGGTCTCAAGAACCTCGCCTCTTGCGGTAACAAAAGAGCGGTATTTGACTCCCTCAAAATCGTTAGTCACAACTAAGCTTGGAATCCGATCACGAAACAAAGTTTCCTCGCTCACCTGAGCTTTTCCCCCAATGATTTGGGCCTTTTCTTCAGCGAGGGTTTGGTAACTATAAGTAGTCCCTGTTTTTAATCCCTCGGGACTTTTTAAAATGGCATAGACGAGCAGGTTACTGAGAAAGCCGCCTGCTGGGACGGCCAGTTCCTGAGTTTGCATTTTTCCTGATGTGCTTTTTTTGATTTTTAAGACAAGTTTTTCTGAGTTGGATTGACTCGCCAAGCTTTCGGCATCGATGGTAAGACTTTGTCCTCCGCCCAAGGAAGTATAACTGTAAGATACTGGCTTCAAAGTTTCAGTGGATTGACTTGTGAGACTCTCTCGGGTGATGCCCGCCGGAGTTTCAATTTGAGTATAGGCTGTGTGCTTGATGAAGCCGTTAGGTAACACTTCGTAGCGTTGAATTTGGTAACCTATATGTTTTTTGTTTTGACTGATTTTATAGTAGCCTTCGAACAATAGCTCTTGAGCGTGCAGGCTATGAGTGGCCCCTATCCAACACAAAAGATAAGATGCTAAAACTTTTGAGATCCTCTCGGTAGATATTTTTTTTGTGTGGGCAACATCGACTCTCATAATGGATACTCCTAATCAGATAGTGAAAATAAAGTTTATATCAGCTTAGGAAAGTATGTTCCGTTTTGGCTAGGAAATTTGTTTTCGCTGCAAAATCCAGATTGTAGTCTCGGTTTCCCTCCCTGGGCTTTTTCGTTTCGCCCCGGGGCACGCCCTCCATGGCTCAGCTGCAAAGGGCTTCGCCCTTGGCCATCCATGGTGCAGAGGCCTCCGGGCGAAGAAAAAACCCAGGGATATAACCACTAAAGACGTACAGCTTGTCCCATTTCTGCATAACTCTAGCTAGCACCCAGGATATACTGAGTGTTACCACAAAGCATAAAAATCAATACGACAGTAGATTTCGAGGCTTCAACGAATGAATCAGGCTAATGAATTTGTTGATTCTCCTAATCGGAACAAGTTGTCGTAAACTAGGATCTGGCGAGGAATGAATCGTATAGCATCAGTCTAAAAGAGTATCTGGAGGAGGGTTCAGGGGGGTGCCTACTGCTGTGCCGCCGCCTAGAGCTTGGGGTTCGCGAAGAAAATCGGGGTCCACTAATTTTACGGAGTACTGACTACGTCCTCCGGCAATACAATCGTTAGGGGTAGCGGCGACCTCAGGATTACTTTCAATTTCGCTTGGGGGTACTGCTGCTAGACAGTTACCAAAACGATTGCTCTTGAAGCGATAATCCCCAGGTTTTTCTGCATGCCAGAAGGTCAGGTTTGGTGTGGGACGATTATTGGGGTTACCCCGATTTTGCACGATGACTTCCACAGGTGTCATAAAGCTTAGAGGTGGAGCCTGTACACTCCCTTGGCCAGGTAACACAATGCTGCCGTTACTGATATTCATGACGGGTACAGGTAATTTGTCTTGTAAAAGAATATTGGCCTCTTCGTACTGGTGTTTGACGGAGAAATAACTCAAGGGGTCAGGGCCCCCTTTGCGAAATCCAATGTCACCACGGATGATGATATCGGCAGGAACGTTGGGTAAAATTTGACGAAGGGAGCTCTCGAGATAAGTGTTATTTTGCATTCTTCTTGCGAAGTGATCATAAGCATTCCAGTCCAGACTGTAATAAGCGAGATCGAATTGGTTAGGAAGGATACTCAAAATTTCCAGTCTTCGTGGAGGATAGTTACGACTCCGGTCTTCATTGGAGGAGTCTATCCACGGTAACACATCGGCATCGGTAAAAACTTTGTCCATGATGTTCACGTAGGCCTGAAGGTCAAGGCGAGGAGCTCCCGCACGCATGGTGATTTTGTAAAGAGCGTGTAACCAGTTGGTAAAAAGGCCCTTCGCTGAAGTGCCCGCGGGATCGCCCACAAAGGAGCCATGGTTGGGGACAACAATATCCATTTGTTGTAAAAGATGGGTGGGAGGATTGGGACCTGCTGCGGCTAGTTGATTGTTGAGATCTTGTAAGTAACCTTGAATTTCCTCATTGGCTCTTAAAGTGAGAAATGATTCAGTCTTTTGTGAAAGGGGAGTGTTTGGACCGCCGGAAATGGCTTGTCCGCGCGGCCAGACTTTCGCATACCACGGCCCTATGTTACCACCAAAGGGTTTGGCCACTGCTGTGGCTTCCAGTTGAATGCTACCCAGTGGAGAAAAGGGGATTTTGGGTTTAGCTTTGGCTTTGACTCCGACATAAGCTAAGCACCAAGGGTTCTTCTCAAATCCCACCGTGGAGGCTAGAAACTGTGCTTTGGGCTGAGTGTAGGAGTCCACAGGTGGTTCGAGGTTCCATTGCTTGAAAAATTGGAAAGCGGCTTGGTAGGGCGGGTTACGGTAGAGGGAGATGTTGGGGGG
>CAZZMS010000185.1:0-6109 GCA_964655485.1 uncultured Pseudobdellovibrionaceae bacterium
AATACGCCCCGTACACCGTCTTGTAAAACGACTGTCGGGCGAAGATTCATCCGTGTAAGCACATAGGATTTAGCCCCTTCACTCCCATTCCAAGTGGTGCTACTCACCTCGACCCACTCGGCTCGGGCCTGCCCCTGCCACTCGACACGCGCCCAAGCAATGGAGCTAAAGGAAAGGGTGCAGATTAGGACAAAAGATAAAAAATTCGGTAACATGACTTCACCTCACTGCGATGAGCTAATGAGGAAAAGTCTAAGCGAAACTCAACCCCGGCTCAAGAACTTGAGCTTGGGGTTAAGCATCAATCAGCTTTCACCCCTAAGAGCTCATCCTCGCGTAAGATCACATAGCGACGGCCCCCTTGTTCCACACTCTGGCCAGCCCATCGGGGAAACATCACCTTTTCCCCCCGCTCTACACTGAGCGGTCGACGATGGCCTTTTTTGTTAAGCTTTCCAGAGCCCACCGCTAACACTTTGCCTTCCAGATAGCCTTCCATCTCACCCACGGTATCGGGAATAATAAGTCCACCGGGAGTACGACGCTCTTCAGAGAGCACTTCCACAAAGACATGGTCTCCTGTAGGTAACACGCTTAGAGCGGCGACAGAGGAAAAAGCGGGAGTTGTAGGCTTAGCTCTCGGGGAGGCCGTTTTCTTGAGGAAAGTCGCAGAACGAGAGGTTTTGGATGGGGCTACGGTTTTGCTTGGCTTTTTGCCAGAGGTTTTTGCAGTAACATTTTTTTGCCGGCCGTTTTGCTTGTCGCCTTCTTTTGGCTTACAGCTGGCTTGGATTTGGCTTTTTTTGAAGGCCCTTTCTTAGGGGTGGTTTTTTTCATAAATGTGTTTTTCTTCGCCACTTTTTTTACAGAGCTTTTAGCTTTTGAAGACGTCTTTTTTTTAGCTGCCACGACGACTCCTTTCTTCGCTTGCATATTTTTCGTAAAGCACCTCCCACTCAGGTGAGTGAGGGGGGATAGAACGTTTTAAGGATGCGATTTTTTGTACCACAATTTTATCGATGTCATTTTCTTGCTGCAACCACTTTTCCATGGCTCTTTTAATCAAACGAAGACCTGCGTCCTCATCCTGAAAATCCACCCAGTCCTCATCGTACAGCCGGTCAAAAACCTTGCGGGCTAAGTAACTGAGCCTCTCGTCACTCATAGCACTCATAGTGGAATCCCCTTTTCCTTGGCTAGACGATTTTTCAGCATGAAAAACATTTTGCCCGAATCAATCGAGGGATTTTGTGCGACTAAAGTATCCAACATCTTCTTGGCCTCCTGCTCGATGGCTAGGAGCTTTTGATTCTCCTCTGTAAGAAGTTTTTCCATCTCCTGAAGAAGTAATTCCTCTTTCATTTTAAGGTGCACTCCCGATTTAGCCTTAAGCTCTTTTAGAATGTTTTTAGCTAAAGCATGGATCTGGCTGGATTTTAGCTTCACTCCATCCTCCTTAAGACGCCTGTGTTTGTAGCTCAATATAATCTGACAAAATATTGAGACTTTCTTGGAGCTCTGGGCGCTTCAAGTATTCCTGTTTTTTCTCTTCAGGAGAGAGGTTCTTCTTGCTGACTTTCTCTTTTTGTTTCTCGTCTTTGAGAACCTCTGAAAGTTTCAACACCTTACCACTGTCTTTAGCGCTCTTAGCCAAATCCTCTTTAATTTTTTTGAACTCTTCGTTTTTCTCTATACGCCCTTTGGACTTCTGGGCCAAGCTTTGAATCACCTCCGGTGTGACTACCGACCAAGCATCAGGACCGGTTTTTACGTAAGCCTCGGGGGATAAGAAGGCTGCAATTTGTGCCGGAGGTAGAGAGTAGTCCAGATTTTTCTCACCCACATCTTCGAGATCTAGACGATTGGGGATCAAGATATCAGAGAATACCCCTCGGTGTTGGGTCGAGTAACCACCGGGAATAAAAAATGTGCCGATGGTTACTTTAATGGCCCCTAGCTCTCCGGAGTAAGGAGGAATATCAATCACCGTTTGCACGGTTCCCTTACCGAAGGTGTGGTCACTGCCCACGATAATAGCTCGGCGGTAATCTTGCAGAGCTCCTGCCACAATCTCACTGGCCGAGGCGGAAACTCGACTTACCAAAATGACCAAAGGACCATTCCATTGAACCGCAGGATCCTCATCCGCTAAGGTGGTGCGCAAGCCACGCGGGTCATCCTTGGTGGATTGTTTCACTACGTTACCTTTTTTAAAAAAAAGGCCTGCGATTTTCACTGCATCATCTAGGCTACCACCACCATTCATGGAAAGATCTAACACCAATCCAGCCACCTTTTGTTTTTTTGCTTCCTCTATGACTTTTATAAAATCTGAGCTTGCCGAACGCCCCCCTCTTTTTCCGTCATTGTAAAAAGAAGGAAGATTTACAATACCTAGCTTGACCTCTTTTCCGCGGATCTGACGCGTTTCCACAAGGAGCTGAATCGCTTGCTCTTCCAACTTGATTTGGTCACGTACCAAAGTGATGGTAAAGGTTTGTTTACCCTCACTACTTTTTCTAAGCACGGTTAAACGCACCTTGGTCCCTTTCGGCCCACGGATTTTTTTTACAACCTCTTTTAGATCCATTTCTACGACATTTTCCATAGGGCCTTCCTCGCCCTGCCCCACGGCTACGATTTTATCCTGCACCTGTAACAACCCGGACTTCGCCGCAGGCCCACCAGGAACTAAGTTTTCAATCACCGTAAAGCCATCTTGCGAGGACAGGGTAGCCCCGATCCCTTGCAAAGATAAGGACATCTGAATCTTAAAATCCTCATTATTATCCCGAGCCATGAAAGAGGTATGAGGATCCAAAGAGTTACCAAACGCATCCAGGAATGAAGCCAACAACTCTTCTTCTCTGGTTTCCAAAGAACGCTTCACGATGCGCTCCCAATTTTTTTTCACATTCTCTTTGGCTTCCTCTAAAGGCGTCTCGGTTAAGAGATAATTCGAAATTTGAAAGTGGACGTACTTTTTCAGGTAATCTTCGGCCTCGCCTACGGTTTTAGGAGCAGGTAACTTATCCCGATCCAAACGAATCTCTGTATTGGAGTCGAATTTATACTGAGGACCCAAAAATTTTTTAACAAACTCAGCTCTTTCTTTTACTCGCGTATTGAGGAGATTTTGTACCGCCCGCAAGGCAGAACAATCCTTTTTTTGCACTTTTTCAAAAATACCCTTTAATTCGCCCTCAAGTTTTTTACGATCCGCCTCGAGAAGATAAATTTTACTGGGATCGTAACGTTTCAAAAATTGCTCGATGGTGCGCTTTTCAAGCTCCGGGGTGAGATTTTGAAACTGCACATGTTGACTAACTAAAGCCTGCTGAATGGGATACACGAACTTACAGTCCAGTCCAGCATCTTTCGAAAACAATTGTGCAGAGGCTTTCACCCCAACCAACATCAGCAATAGAACAAGCAGCTGTTTTTTTGTTGCAATCATTTGAACTCCCATCTCATAACACAAGCCCCTTTAGGCTCGCTGATTCATTTTTTGTTCGATGAGTGCCATAGCCTGCTCCAGACCGACGGTCTGAGGATCAGTTCCCTTAGGCAAAGACACGTTCACTTTTTCCCAATGCACATATGGACCATAAGGTCCATTTAAAACCTCAATCACTCCCCCTTTTTGCGGAAACTCACCAATGACCTTAAGCACTTCTTTTTTACGACGCCCTCGTCCCCCCTTAGGCTGCACTAGAAGGCCCAAAGCCTGCTTTAAATCCAGCTCGAGAAAGTCCATGTCCTTAGGAATGGAGCGAAACTCTCCGTCGTGTTCCACGTAAGGTCCAAAGCGTCCCAAACCAACACGCAAAGGTTTATGCGTGCTCGGATGCTCGCCTAAAACTTTTGGTAACTGCAAAAGCTTCAAGGCTTTTTCAAAACTCACCTGTTCGGGAGTCCACTGCGGAGGTAAGGACACGCGCTTCGGCTTAAACTTTTTATCGTCCTCTTTCGCTTCACCTAGTTGCACATAGTAACCATAACGACCGCTGAGCAAAAACACCGGCTCGCCGGTTTGAGGATCCTTACCTAAACTATCGTGACCCTTTTGACGAACCTCGTGTAACTCTCGAATTTTGTCTTCCGTGACGTCTGTTACCAATAGATCTTCGGGAAGATTGACAGAATAATTTTGTCCACCTTCTTGCCAAGTCACATAGGGACCATAGCGCCCCACCCGAAACTCATACTGCGGAAGATGCGGAAAATGAATACCTCGACTTTCCGCGGGACCTTTGCCGACTTGCTTTTCTTCTTTTTCTACCAAAGGCAGCAGGCCATTTTGTGGATCAAAATAAAACTTCTTTAAATACTCCAAGGAGTCCAGTTCACCACTGGCGATCAGATCCAAAGCCTCTTCCATTTGCGAGGTAAAACCGATATCCACATACGGACTCAAATGTTTTTTCAAGTATTGAGTGACTAAAAAAGCCGTCAAACGTGGATACAAGGAGTTACCCTGCCTTTGCACATAACCTCGATCCACGATGGTGCTCATAATGCTCGCATAGGTACTGGGTCGCCCAATCCCCTCTTTCTCAAGCGTTTGAATCAACGAGGCTTCGGTATAACGGGCCGGAGGCTTTGTCTCATGACGCAAGGGCGTGAGTTTGTGTAACATTAAGCTTTCTCCCTCATGGAGATTGGGTAACTTTTCGTTTTCCTCAGAATCGCTGGGATCATCACTTCCTTCAATGTATGCCTGTAAAAAACCAGGAAACTGAGTGACCAGGCCTGAAGCCGAAAAAATCGCCTCTCCCCCTTGAATGCGTACCGAAGTTTGTAGCTGTTCAGCATCCTTCATCTGACAAGCGAGGGTACGTTTATAAATCAACTCATAAAGCTGTAACTCCATCCCCCTAAGGCCTGTCTCCTCGGGAGTGCTAAACTCCTCACCCGCAGGTCGAATCGCCTCATGCGCCTCCTGAGCTCCTTTGACTTTTTTTGCTTCGTAACGTCTAGGCTCGGGGGGCAAGAACTCAGTCCCAAAACGAGAACGAATGTGCGAACGAGCCGCTTGCAAGGCTTGATCCGAGAGAAAGGTGGAGTCTGTACGCATATAGGTGATAAAACCCTGCTCGTACAAACGTTGTGCCACCTGCATGGTCTGGCGTGAAGGCCACCCTAATTTGCGCGCGGCCTCCTGCTGCAACGTAGAGGTAATAAACGGTGGCTGAGGTTTTCGCGTTACCGGTTTTTGTTCAAGACTGATCACTTTCCACGGCACTTGCGCCAAGGAGTGAACCATTTTTTGCGCCTGAGCCTCGTCTAAAAGTAACACTTCACGATCTTTTTTTAAGTCACCGGTTTTACTATCAAAATCCGCCGAGGAAGCAATTTTTCTCCCTTGCCATGATAATAAACGCCCAGGAAACACTTCCCCCTGCTTGTTCCACTCCGCTTTGATGGACCAATAAAGGCTTTTGTGAAACGCCATCCGCTCCCACTCACGTTCCACAATGAGTCGCACAGCTACCGACTGCACCCGACCGGCAGAAAGCCCGTAAGCAATTTTTTTCCACAGTAAGGGCGAGATCGTATAACCCACCAAACGATCTAAGATCCGTCTGGTTTCTTGGGCACGCACCAAGGACATATTTAACTGGCGAGTTTCTTTTAGACTTTTTTGAATCGCTGTTTTGGTAATCTCATGAAACACCATGCGATGAGTGGGCACCTTAGGTTTCAGGATTTCTAATAGATGCCAAGAGATGCTCTCGCCCTCTCGGTCCTCATCGGTTGCCAGATACAGTTCGTCGGCTTCAGCGAGTTTTTCTTTCAGGCTTTTTACCACTTTTTGTTTTTTCGGTGAGACCACATAAAGAGGCTCAAAGTCATGTTCAACATCAACTCCCACCTTGGCCCATTTCAGTTTTTTAAATTTCTCTGGAATGTCTTTGCTGGATTCGGGGAGATCCCGAATGTGGCCCATGCTGCTTTCAATGACAAAACTCTTATCTAAAAACTGACGAATGGTTTTGGCTTTGGTTGGTGATTCCACAATCACCAGTTTTTTTCCCGGCATAAAACCATGGTGAGACCCAAGAGTCGATCCTGTCAAATCACTTTTTGCAAGGCGCAAGAGAACTCA
>CAZZMS010000186.1:0-4230 GCA_964655485.1 uncultured Pseudobdellovibrionaceae bacterium
ATATCTCCTGGGCTTTTTCTTTCGCCCGGAGGCCTCTGCACCATGGATGGCTAAGGGCTTTAGCCCTTTGCAGCTGAGCCATGGATGGCGTGCCCCGGGTCGAAAGGAAAAAGCCCAGGGAGCAAAACTATAAAAAAAGGATTTTTTCAGGTACGAGTGCTTCATGAATATTTTGCTCATCTGCTCAGAGGATTTCCTCTTTGTCCTCCCGACTCCTATTTTGTTTGCAGGATTAGCTCTTTGAGTCGCCCTCTCACGAGACGACGATTGAGTTGATCCGCCGCTTCGTTTTGAAACATGGCTGATCCCGTCCAGTAACCTCCAACTAAGATCATATTATGCGCTAAAGCCGAGGAATGCGGATAAACGTTATAGACCTTACCGAAGTGTTTCTCAGTACGCAGAGAACGGATGGGGTCGGCTTTAAACTCGTGAGTAACTAGAGCATCGTTGGTGGTAAGTTCGCTCACTAACTTCAACTCTCCTGAGCTAACCAGCACAGGATGGTTTGGAGTGAGGCGAATCTCTCGGCCAGAACGAAGCATGATGCGTACAATATCGTGTTCGGTGTCAAACAGCTCGGTAACCCAAGTATCCACCTTGGTATGTTGGAAATTTTTAGGCGAGTTGAAACTGAGTTGGGACATGGTCACAATCCAGGGAGTGGCTTGTGCATGAGCTTCATCCCATCGCTGCCAACGCATGGCTTGGTTGGGCTGGGCTTGGGTTAGGGTGAGTTGCTCGGGTGTCGCACAGGACGACACACAAACGCTAGCAATGTAGGCTCCTGCCGGGATGCGACACTCGCCTTGTTCCGATTTAGGAGCTACCCAAGGTCTCTCCTTACCGGTGGTTGGATCTCGCAAAGCGAAGGTTACGTACAGAGGTCGTTCGCTATCAAATGTACGTCCCTTTTGATCCCTGATCCCAAACTCCTCAGCTTGGTCTAAAAACATTTTGATGGCAGGAATTTGATTTTGGCACTTCTGCATCCAAGCAAAACGTCCCTTAGCTTCTGATATACTCAAACTATCGTGGGAACAACGATGAGCCACATAGTTGCGACAGAGATTTTCCTCTGATGTGCGGGTCTCAGTGATTTCTTCCTTCACCAACTGGATTTGATGTTCCACACAAGCATAAGATTTGGTCAGGATTTGAGTTTGATGTTGTACGATATGACCAATTTGTCCTGCGGGACAAGATTTAGCCACAGGCTCTTGCTCAAGGGGGATTTTCTCCTCATAAGCGGCAGCTTCAGGGTTTTTGCTGCAAACGCGAAGTTCTTTGGGTTTTTCGCTGGCACAGTAAGTTTCCACTTTTGCCTTTTGACCATACTGATCTAGACAGAGCTGCTCACGGATTTGCGTGCCACCACAATTCGCCGAGCACTCACTCCAGTCCTCTGTGGGAACCCACGCATATTGGGGACAGTCTTTGCGCGACAGTAGTCGATGCGGAGTTTTTTCAATCAATTGCAGGTTACCATTATCGCAAAGCCACTTTTCCTCTTGTTCCCATAACTCGTAGTAACCAAGTTCTCCGTGTGGACAAGTGAGCTCTTTGGTTATCGGTGTGGACGATACTAGGGTGAGTTGGCTCAGGTGGGAAATGATGTGCGATTGATTGTCTGGGTGGAGGCAGGCTTGACCTTGGCAGAGTGACTCCTCTACCAGCTCTTTTTCATGCCGGATCATCCAGCGTTTTTGTTCTCCTACTAAAGTGCAAGTTCTGATTTCTTTTTCGAGGTAGGTGAGATTTTTGTATCCTTGTAAGCCACAACTGAGTATTTCTTCCTGGGTGTTACTGTTAATAAGTTGTGTTTCGCCAAGCGTTTCACACTCATGTTGTGGTGTAGGAGCCTCAGGGGAGCTTGGTTGAGGAGAAGGTTGCGGAGAGGGCGTGGGATGATTTTGCGGTCGCTCTAGAGAATACACAAAAACTTGGAGAGGAATATTTTGCTCTCCTCCGAAAAGTTCGATGTCAATGTTTATTGCAATTTCTCCCACGGAGTCGAGCTCGAGGCTCATATCGGATGAGGAAGATAAAGTTTCACCTGTGGATTTTTTCCAATGAATCCCTGTGACAAAATCTTTTATGCAATCAGGAATCATGAGCTGCAAGGAAAGTATCTCTCCGACGTAGCCCTGAGTTTGGCCCAGAATCTGGGTCTCGGTTGCGCAGGACCATTCGGAGGGAAGCGTAAGCACGCTGACGTGGTGACGGAAAGACTGTGTCGCATCGCCTTCTTTTAATCGCGCTTCAACAATGAAAGACTCGGTGGGGGCTTGTAGTCTTAATTCTGCCCCAGCGTCTTGGCTAAGGTTGCCGTTGATAGCCCAAGAAACTTCGGCCTGAGCTCCACTCTCCACCACAAACTCTAGCTGCTGTGAGGGAGTGGCGATCAGAGGACCCGTGATCTTAGTTAGCTCAGTGGCTTGTAGGCTCATGGTCTCGGTGCTAGCTGGATGAGTAGAGGGACTTTTTTTATCCTCCAGACATCCCTCAGCTAGTAACAGACCAAGCAGCAGCCAAGTCTTGGGAAGAAGGCTAGCGGTGGCCAATGTTACTGGGTTGAGTTTTTGACGGGGCATCATTTCACACCTCCTGTGTGTTTTGGATGCCCTCATGGTATGAAAAACAGAGATTTGATTTCAAGTTTTCTTGGCAACTTTTCCCGCATTGAGACGGGGGTGTCTAAGCCCTACACAGATTTTAAGAAAATCAGTAAAGCATGATGCAGAGTTGGAGTTTAATCATTAATGAAAATTCCCATTTTTATAGTATTTCCTACATAGACTTTTTCCTTTCATCCGGAGGCCTCTGCACCATGGATGGCCAAGGGCGCAAGCCCTTGGCAGCAGAGCCATGGATGGCGTGCCCCGGGTGAAAGAAAAAAGTCTATGTAGATAACTATGAAGCGCCTCAATTTATTTCGGTTATTCTTTAAGACGCAGAGCTCTTGTGGCTTGCGGTTTTAGCTTGAGTAACAAAGGAAGTTGCTCCCCTCTTTCCTTGTTGTTGAATCCCAAGGCTTGCAGATTAAGTTCCACAAAGGCATCGGCTTGAAAGCGCACAAGCTGCGCAGTCAAACGATGGTTAAGGTACAAACGAGTTCCCTGTTGAGTGAGGTCACTAAGGAGTGAGCTGTTACCCAGAGGCTCCATTTGGGTCAGGCTTAGTCCTGTGCTGTCATTGGAGGCCACATAAAGGGGAGCATGAAGAGCGATAGCCCCACCGCTACGTTGTAATAGCAGAATTTCAATATGGCTAGGGCCTCCGATAATTTCGGTGGTTTGGATGACAATCGTTTTTAAGGCTTTGGCCGAGGTCACACCAGCTTCGGTGTTAAGCAGGATTTCATTGAGTTTCTGTAGTTCCGCGTTTTTGTAAAGACGACTTTCGAACTCAAAATCGGCGTTCATGCGTCGAACATGCACGAACACGGCTGATTTGCCTAAACGATTGCTGCGTAACTCGATCAACTGTTCAAAACAAGTGCTGGGACTTTGATCTAAGCAGGTGAAATAACCATAAAGATCGGAATTGGAGCGAAGACTAGCCACTCGATCATCTTTGAGTGTGCCGGCTAAAGAGATGAGTCTCCCGTTGATACTGAGTGTGACCGTTGTGAGATGTTGTGTGTTCCCCACACGAGACCCTATGGCCTCGATGGACTTGACGAAAGCCTGTTGGGCTGAACGCTCAGCTGCTGTCATTTGAGCTAGTTTAGAAAGTATAAGCTCTCTTATTTGCCCCCGGCTTGTAGCAGCGAATTGGGCCTCCTGAACCTGTAACGTGGCAGGCTCTTGAGCTTGGGTGGTAGTCTCTTCAGATTCGCTTACCGATTTCGTTTGGCCGCTTTGGTTGTTGCTCTCGTGCGCCTCCTGCGGTTTTTTATTAGTAGCATTGGCTTCAGATTGGTTTTTATTGGCCGCTTGCGCTGGGACACTGCGCGGAGAGGAAGAGCTACTTTTTGAAGAGCTACAAGAGACCGTTGAAAGAGCGAGCAAAGATAAAGTTAAAGTTAGGGTAGGAATGGTTTTGACTGGATTTTGGAGCATACGGCCTCCGGGAAAGTGATTGACGTAAACGGGTTCCCAAAGGCCGGGATACAAATTTGTTGCCGAATTCAGAGGGGTTCTAAACCATTCTTACATGAGAAAAATGTATCATTTTCAGACAGGAGACTTTTTCTGGCGTAAGTCACTGGCAACATGAGCTAGAGAG
>CAZZMS010000187.1:0-12458 GCA_964655485.1 uncultured Pseudobdellovibrionaceae bacterium
GCATTGGCTTAGCGAATAAGCCACTATAGCGCATTTTAGCTTTGTGAGATTTACGAAGTTGACGCTGATTCATTCTGTTTCCATTCTCTCTTACCCTATTAGGCTTTTTGCTTTCGCCCCCCAGGGGACGCCCTCCGTGACTTTAGCTGCAAGGGCCTTGCCCCCTTAGCTATCCATGATGCAAAGGCCTCTGGGCGAAATAAAAAGCCTAGCTACTCATCAAACTCCGTAGGCTCTGGTTCAGGAAAATCACGACTACGTTCAGCGGGACCTAGGGGGCGCACGGAAACGACATTACCCGCCGCATCCACTTTCACATCGTAACCGCCAAGCCATGCGTTACGACGGAATTGCCAAATGTACTTCCGTTTAGCTAGCTGTTCAGCTTTCGTCATCGCCTCTTGTTCAGCGAGATCTTGGTACACTTCTTTTTGGGGATTTTTACCGAAGCCTTTTTTGTTACCCCCATCCAAGGGCTCAGCAAGCCTAACCCAAGCCTCATCGGTAGCATGCAAAGGCTTGTCTGCATCAGACTTTTCTTTTTTAGCAGCTTCAGGCTTAAATAAATTATCCCCAGGGCGCACCAGCTGTTTTTTTAGCTCGACCTCCATAGCACCGCGCTGAAGGATCATGTTTTGGTATGTTTTTTTAAGGTGGGCGTCTACTCGTTTTTGAATATCCTCCGGAGTGAGGTTCTCCACCGGCACTGGTGCCGACTGTTTAGCGGAACGAGGTTGCACTTCTGGGCCCCACAGTAAATCTGGCCCTTTCCATGCCATAAATGCCGCTAGCAGAATCAGTAACACACCTAAAATGATCCGCACTTAGATATCATAAGGGAAAATGAAAGCTCTGGTCTAGGGGGCAAGGATGAAAAAATCCATTGAGCAAACACCCCGATTCCTGATTTTTTTCCTTTTGCCCCGGAAATAGCTCAACACTCCATGAAGCTTTTTCTCCCGCAGGATCACCCTGCGCCGGGACGGGACAAAGCCTTGTCCTAAACTTCCATGTGAGTGCGCAAAGCCTCAGCCATGGATTGCATGTCTTCGGCAGGATAAGGTCTCGCTCGGGAAAAACTCAGGTCAGCCATACTCCAGGAGGGAATCAGATGCAGATGAAAATGCGGTACTTCGTAGCCAATGGCAGCAGTTAAAACCCGTTTACATTGGGTTACTTTTAAAATCGCTCGCCCAATTTTTTGCGCCACTTTTTGCAAGTGGGCATAGGTTTCAGGAGGCACTTCCGTCCAGTGATCCACCTCCTGTTTGGGGATCACCAAGGTATGACCTAAATGAATTTGATCTTTCGCCAAAATGGCTATGATTTGCTCATCCTCATACACTTTATAACTTGGTAACTCGCCTTGGATAATTTTTGTAAATACACTAGCCATGGTGATCTCCCCTTCCTCTCACTTTGCAAGTGTTCGACCAGAAATAGCCCAAACATGCACCGTCGCTACCGTTGAAGCAAAGCTTATTACCCCCAACCAGTAATCTGCACCTGTTACCGAAAAAATTTTGAACCCTCCGCGAAAATCCCCCTCGTCCGCTCAAAGATTCTAAAAAAGTGACTCTTACCCTTGATTAACGATTAGCCACGGAAGTCCACTTTTGCCCCGTTTTACCCACCCACTGCCCGCGTGGACGATAGATGCGGTTTTTCGCATACTGCTCTAAAATGTGGGCACACCAACCACTCACACGGCTAGCGGCGAAAATAGGAGTAAACAAGTCGGTAGGGATTTTCATGCTGTGATAAACCGTAGCTGAGTAAAAATCCACATTGGGCATCAAGCCTTTTTCTTGATACATGGTCTCTTCAATCAAGGCGGACATCTCATACAGATGAGCGATTCCGGCCTCAGGGGTGAGTTTTTCGCTCAGTTTTTTCAAAATATGCGCCCGTGGGTCACCATTTTTGTAAACTCGGTGGCCAATCCCCATCACTTTTTCTTTCGCTGCCAACGCGTCTTTGACGAATTGCCGAGCTTTTTCCATAGTCCCAATTTTTTGCAACATCAGTAACACCTGTTCATTGGCTCCCCCATGCAAAGGCCCTTTCAAAGCGGCTATGGCCGAGACGATAGCCGAATGCATATCACTTAAGGATGAAGCTGTTACTCGTGCGGCGAAGGCGGAGCAGTTAAGTTCGTGGTCGGCATGGAGGATGAGACAAGTATCAAAAACTTTGACGTGCTCGGCTTGTGGCTCGCGTCCAAACAAACGATAGAGAAAGTTCCACGCCATGGATCGATCGGGGTGCACAGGTAAGAGCTCCCGTCCCTCACGCAAGGTTTGCAAAGCTGCTACTAAACTACTAATTTTAGCTGTTAGTCGCAAAGCCTTGCGGCGATTGGCCGCTTCACTCATGTCGTTCGCCTCAGGATCCCAGTGCGCCAACAAACTCACCGCTGAACGCAACCAGGCCATGGGGTGAACCCCTTGATGGGGAATGGTTTTAAGCACTTTGAGAAAGTCAGCAGGCAGATCTGATTCTTTCGCCAATTCCAGAGAAAAGGATTTTAATTCATCAGCTTTGGGCAAGCGATCGTTCCACAGTAAAAAAACCACCTCCTCGAAAGACGAGTTGGCGGCCAAGTCCTCAATGGTGTACCCACGATAATTCAAAGTCACATCCTCGATCGTGGAAATCGCTGTGGTACAAGCGACAACACCTTCTAAACCTTTATCTACTGCCCCGGAATAAATGTTCACTTCAGCGGCCATGGGTGACTCCTCTTCAGATGGATTGATGATGGGTTTAAGATGCTTTTAGCATCGCCTCTTTATGCGCAAAGGGCAAGCTATGCTGAGCCAAAGCTACGCATGACAAACTCACTCGGCAAGGTCTCTACACCCTCGCTGAGGTCTCATTCTGAGGGCACCACCCGCATCACTTGAGGTTGAATGGACCAAACTAATACCGTCTGATCCCGCTCCGGAGTCATGGAGGATTGAGCCTCTCGAACAAACTTAAAAATGTGGTTACGGATGTCGTGGACGTCATCGCTTGCGGGAGGGTCCTTGAACACGGTGTGCACAGCTGGGACACCGACTTGCGAAACCCCCAAGGATGTCCCCCACCACACATCTCGGGGGTGCATCACCACCTGCTGAGATTGCCATCCCTCCGCCCATTCGGAGCTGGCAGTCAAAGGCCCAGCTGTTTTTTTGAACAAAGAGAGAGTAGCACCCTCTTTTTCCGCGGGGGACCACACACCCGCTTCTAAATCCCCGAACAAGAGGTAATCAAAGCTTAACCGGGCCATGTCACACACACCAAAAAGCAGATGCCACTCATCACCCTCTTTCATGTGGGGGCGGGCCTGCTCAAAAAGCTTTCTGACAAAGCCCTCTATGTCATGAAAATTTCCCTCCTCACTGCGAGGAGCATGAGCCATCAATAAAGATAAAATGGTGGCACTTAAGCCGAAATGCCCGCAGCTGGAAAGAATCACGCCGAACCGGGTGCCTCTACCGATGGGGTAAAGATCGTAGTAATCACCGCCCTGCCTGCTACCAGCGATAAAACGGCTTGATACATGAATCCCTTTGATCATCGGCAGCTGCTTGGGGACCAAGGACTGCTGCAGCTGTTTGAGCGTCTGTAGATCCTTGCGCATCTGCACCAAGAAGGACTCTATCCTCTGTCTGGAAGCATCTAACGCTTGTTCATACTCTTGTAAGCTTTGGGCTTGGGATTGCACGATTTGTTCTAACTCATTTACTCGTGCTTCGAGCAGCTCGGCTTTCTTTTTCCAAAAGTCGATGGTTTCACTCATGATGTTTTTGATTGTACATCCCAAACACTTAAGTCGCCATAACTAAACAAACGAAATCGCCGTTCGATGGCCCAGCGGTAACACTCCAAGGTGCGCTCCAAGCCTTGAATGGCCGCCACCAAGGCCAGGAGAGTGGATTCAGGCTGGTGAAAGTTAGTGAGTAATCGATCGAGCACCTGATAGGAAAAACCTGGACGAATGTATAGAGAGGTCGAGCCGGCATAAAGCTCAGCGTCTGGGTAGTAATTCAAAAGACCTAAGGGCATACTTTCGAGAGCGCGCGTCACTGTGGTTCCCACCGCCCACACCCGTCCCCCTTGACGACGAGCTTCTTGTATCGCCTCCCACGTGTAGCGGGGAATCTCGACCCACTCGTGATGCATCAGGTGTTCATCCAGATTTTCTGTCTTTACAGGAAGAAATGTGCCTATCCCGACATGTAAAGTGAGGGAAAGAATGTGGCCCCCCCGATATTTGATGCGCTCAATATGCTCAGGGGTAAAATGCAAGCTAGCCGTGGGAGCTGCAAGACTCCCAGCTTTTTCTGCCCAAATGGGTTGATACCACAGACGATCGGCATCTCGTTGATGCCGGTTGGGGCGTAGTTTTTGAATATAAGGGGGCAAAGGGAGCTCACCGTATTTTGAAAAATAGGCCTCATCTAATGGGGCGGAAACCTTGATCGATTGAGGCATACCTTTTTGTTCAAGGCTTGCGGTAACACCTCCCGGTAAGGGGAAGCTTTCCCCCAATTTGAGTCGAGACGCAGGTAACAACACCTGCCAATGGCATGGACTGACCTCTTCCAGAAATAGCACTTCCAAGCCTTCAGGACTAAAGACACGCCGGGGCATAACCCGGGTATTGTTGATCACCCACACATCGCCAGGCCGCAGCTCGTCAATGAGGGCCTCCACACTCGTTTCAAATGGGGCTTGCCCCCAGGGAACGCGCATCACTCGAGAAGGACGGCGGGGCTCAAGGGCTACCAAGTCCTCGGGGTAGTCGTAATGAAGATCAGATTTTTTCATATTGACCGAGGATAGTGAGGCTCGTTATTTTACTCAAGTTTTCAGTCTTTTAGTTTTCATTTTGCGCCAGTGGTGGAACTGGTAGACACACCAGCTTGAGGGGCTGGCGCCCGCAAGGGCATGGAGGTTCAAGTCCTCTCTGGCGCACCACATTTCATTACGGTAACAAACAATCGGCTCTTTCTCATATACGGAGGCATCCGTTAGCTGGGTAACAGTTGGGTAGCATAGGTGATCGACATCCGTCATATTGCGTAGCGCAAAATCGAAGTTTTGGGTTAGTTCAAGACCTTAGTTCGTATCAAAAACTTGTTGGGAAAACTCTTCCTGGGACTCTGAGAAAAGTTGTTCAAAACCCGGAGAAATGATGTGGTGCTTTAGTGATACCTCCATAGGCTTTTTCTTTCGCCCGGAGGCCTCTGCACCATGGATGACCAAGGGCGTAAGCCCTTTGCAGCTTGAGCCATGGAGGGCGTGCCCCGGAGCGAAAGTAAAAAGCCTATGGAGGGTAAGAGACAAAGAAAATAGAATTAATCGGCTCTTCAACGTTAATGAGAGCTAGACGAAGGTCTCAACAGACACGTTGAAAAACTTGGCAAGCTTTCGGATGTGATTAAGATTGAGCTTCCTTTTTCCCCTAAGAATCTCGGAGACATTTGACTGCGAACCCAATACACCAGCTAGGTCCTTTTGTTTTAGACCTCTTTGTTGCATGAGAAAGCGAAGCATGGCTTCAGGTGAGGGTTTTTGAAAATAAAACTGTTTTTCCTCGTAATTTTTGATAAGTAGGATCAAGGTCTCCACGTAGTCCTTCGCCCCTGGATCGAACAATAACTCCCGCAAAACAGCCTTAGCTTTTTGATACTGGGAATTAGAACGAATGGGGATTAATGGGAATTTTTTAAAATAGGTAATCAATTGAGCTCCCATGGACTACCTCCGCTCGTACTCCTTATGGGTAAGAAGCTTTTCTATGAAAATAATAGCTTGTCCGAAATGAATGCGCGCAAGCAATCTGTAATTGTTACCACCAATGTCGAAACAGAACAGATCCTCACCCAAATAATCCACAGAGTTGTAACCTCTTTTTTTTAAGTCATGAAAATTCAAAAAATTATTACTCTCCATAAGCTTCAACCACTTCATTAAAGGACCTCTAGCTCTCACGTGTTTTTTACAAAAGCTGTGAATCAAATCGTAACCAATGACCCTCACTTGAAAAAGATATCTCAAATTGAGATATCTTACAAGTCTATAATCTGAATCACATGAGTAGAAAAAACGCCATAACTTTGCTACCCACCCTCGCGGCCGCACAGGGCAAACACCAGGCGGGAGCCTGCGCTTTCTTGCAACTGGGCCGGGTTAAGTTGAATAAAAATAGAATTTTTCACCCCATCAAGAGAAAGTAACTTTTTACGTAATCCCAATAAAAACTGAGTTACTTGTTCCTCTGAGACTCTGCCTCCCCGCCATGATAAAACAACTGGGCAATCTAACTTTTTAACCAACACCATCACACTGGCTACCCCCTGCCAGAAGGCTTGCCTACTCTCAGAGCCTATCCGCTTCGTGGCCTGAGCGCTATCAGCTCCACTGAAGATGTTTGCAAGCTCGGAGTCCAAGCTCCAGACCAAGAGTATCTCCCCTTCCCCTGATCCCTCTTGGATCGACCAAGCTTGTGCTAAAGCAGCATTTTGCCGACGGGCCTGCTCGAGCCATTGCTCAGTGATCTCCCAGACTTCGGCACGATCCGCGCGTGAGGTTAGTGGCAATCCAATCGGGGGGATCACGCGGTTACCCGTGCTACTCGTAGCCCCTTGAGGACCCACACGGGAATCGGCACCTCCCCCACTTAAGCGTAAGGGAGCTCCGACGAAAGCTAGCCCCCGCAAATGCTCTTTTAAGCTTTCTTGAAACTGCTTTTGCTTTTCTTGATTGGCTTCACTGGTAGCATAGAGCACAACGAAAAATGCAAAAAGCAAAGTAATAAAGTCCGCGTAGGAGACCAACCAACGTTCATGATTTTCATGCTCGATATGACGTTTGTGTTTACTCAAACCCATGAGCCAGCCCTGAAAAAAACTCCATACACAAAAGACATTCGTTACAGACTCACCCAGTCTGCTGCTTTGGTTTTAGACTCGATAATTAAAAGACTTTGATTCTGTACAAAGGCAAGCAAGCCGCGCACAAATGCTCGTCGTTGTTCAAGCATTTCTTCAACAATCTGCTTAATTTTGTTACCCAAAGGAATAAATAGCAAATTCGCAAAAGCCACTCCATAAATCGTGGCCACAAAGGCTACCGCAATACCCGCCCCTAGTTGACTCGTATCCGTCAGATTAGCCATAACATGGATTAACCCCAACACCGCGCCTAAAATTCCCATGGTGGGTGCAAAGCCTCCGGCGTCTAAAAACACTTTCGCCCCTCGCATAAGCTGCTGCTCCATCAGCTCCAGACGGGCAGCTAAAATATCTTCCAAATCTTGCGGACTCATTCCATCAAGCACGGACTGAAGCGATTCTTTTAAGAACGGATCGGTGGTGCTCGTCAGTTGCGCGGTCAAACCCTCCACTCCCGATTTTTTGAATGCTGCTACCCAATTCCTTAAGGTCACAGCAGCCGGAAATTCCGGCAGCGGCCTACCCAAGGCGAAAGGCAACAAGCGCATCGCCAGCCCCCAGCTTTTTGGACCATGCGATAACATGGTGGCTCCAACCGTGCCGCCCATCACAATCAAAAAGGCTGACCCCTGCAACAAGGATGTGACGTGACCACCTTCTAACCAGTTACCCAATAAGACAGCACCAAACCCAAGAATCCATGAGAGCGCGCTAAACCAAGTCATGGATTTAGACTATCAAAGCCCCAGGTGAGGTCCACAGGACAGAGGCCTAGTTTTGGAAAAAAAATCCAGGCCTTCGCGGGAAGCCATAACCCCAAACTCTTAGGTGGGTGGCCATATAACAACTTTAGGCTTCCCAATCAAGGTTGGGCCTGCTCACCATTGTCAGGGACAGCCCCCAGGAAATATGCTTGTCGGGTTATTCTTCGCTGGGAAGGCCTGGACAAACATTAGTTTACTGCGAAAGACTTCAAATCCAAAGTTTTTTCCTCGTTCCTTGCCCTTGACGCCTCTATCTATAGGAAATCCTCATCATTGACGCCAAAGCCAAAGTTTTTTCCATTGCCGCTCTCTGAGGGGTCTTTTAATACTCTTAGGGGTTATGGCTCAAATCCCGCTCCTTTTGCACGAAAACCCCAGTGAAGAACGTCAGGTGATCAGTGTTTCAGAGCTCAACAGTCAGATCAAAAACCTTCTAGAAGGACAGATTGGGCAGATTTGGCTCAAAGGTGAAATCTCTAACTTCAAAGCTCACAGTTCAGGGCATTTGTATTTCTCCCTCAAGGACCAGAACTCGCAGATCCGTGCGGTGATGTTTCGCACTCAGGCTATGCGCCTAAAGTTTCGCGCACAAGACGGCCAAGAGGTGCTGTGTCGCGGTAGCATCAGTGTCTATGTTCCGCGGGGAGACTATCAGATTTACGTCGAACACATGGAGCCCTTGGGGGCTGGGGCTTTACAACGCGCCTTCGAGGAGCTTAAGCGAAAACTGGCGGCTGAAGGTTTGTTTGATCCAACGAAAAAACGCCCCCTACCCAAACGCCCTCGGAAAATTGCGGTAGTGACCTCTCCAACGGGGGCTGCTATACGCGATATATTGAGTATTCTGAGTCGAAGAGCTCCATCCATTCCCGTGATTGTTGTTCCCGCCCTCGTTCAAGGAGCTGCGGCCGCACCCGATCTCATTCGCGCTTTCCATCAGGCTCAAAAAATTCCTGCAGTCGACACGATCATCATAGGTCGGGGGGGTGGCTCCATCGAGGATATGTGGTGCTTCAATGACGAGTCTCTAGCTCGGGCTATTGCCGCAAGCCCCATTCCCGTGATTTCTGCCGTGGGCCACGAGATTGATTTTACGATTGCCGATTTCGTAGCCGATGTGCGGGCCCCAACGCCGTCTGCGGCGGCGGAACTGGTAGCGACTCCTGATCGAGAATACTTAGAGAAATTTATTTTAAGCGAGGAGCGCTTGGTTTATTTGATCGGACAACTGGTATCGCGCCTGAGTGATAAATGGTCACATCTAAAAGCGCGATTGGTAGATCCCAGCCGTCGCCTCCGTGAACTCTATGAGCGAGCCGTCGAACTGCGCTCCCGCTTGGTCCAAGCACAAACCCGCTGGCAGGTGGCCCACACGCAAAAAATTCAATTCTTGCATCACCGCTTACTGACTCATCCACCGCAAGTGCAAGAGAGACTGGAACAAGTCAACCATCTCCGCACTCTCCTCCAGCAAAGTATGTTGACAGTGTGGGACAAAAAAAACTGGTCCTTCCTGAGGCTAGCAACTTTACTGGATAGCTTAAGCCCCCTGGCCGTGCTGGCTCGCGGTTACAGTTACCAAACGAATGAAAAAGCTCAGGTGTTATCCTCAGTATATCAGGTCCGCCTGGGGGACCAAGTGGTAACACATGTGAAAGACGGTCAATGGATAAGCCAGATTTTAGAGATTTATCCCTCACAAGAAAAGCCAGAAGCATTATCTGGCGGTGATCCCATGAGGGAAAAGAAAGTAGCCACTGACAAAAGACCCTCTAAGCACTCTGGCAAAACTTGATGATGTAGATCATAGCTCGATTTTCGGAGGAGGAAACATATGGAATTTGAAAAAAAACTTCAAAAGCTAGAAGAGATCGTGCAGAAGATGGAAAAAGGCGATCTTGCTCTCGATGAATCTTTGAAACTGTTTCAAGAAGGTATCGCTCTCTCTCGAGCTTGTCAGAAAGAACTCGAAGAAGCTCAGGCTCAGGTGAAAAAATTGATTGGTTTTGATGAAGAAGGCCGCCCCATGACTGAAAACTTTGAAGTGACCGGGGAAGATTGAGTAACCAACGAATTACCGGCAAAGCTTTTGGCAAGATTGGCCAACACTTGTGGCATTCCCTGCGCCGCTCGCAAGAGAGGCCGAACCATTGAGATCCCGGGAAGAGCAAAGTAGTGTACTCATGAGATGCCAGCTTGCTTTTGAGTTACTGGTCACTTGCAGAAACTGGTGAAGCCAAACCATAAAATGGGAAATTATGTATGCAAACATCCCTTGAACATCTCAAACACCTTTTTGAAACCTACTGCCAAGCGCGTTTTACGCTCATGCGCCAGCAAGCTGGTACCTATTTGTCTCAGTTACCTCAAAGCGCCGTTATTTTTGAAGCCATGGAGTACAGTTTTTTTTCGGGAGGCAAACGCTTTCGTCCTTTGCTGGGTTTGACTCTAGCTGAGGCTTTGAACATCGATCTCCAAAAATGTTACCCTTGGTTACTCGCCATAGAAATGATTCATACCTACAGCTTGATTCACGATGATTTACCGGCCATGGATAACAGCGACACACGCCGGGGACGCTCTAGTTGCCACAAGCAATTTCGTGAGGACATCGCCATTCTAGCCGGGGATGCCTTGTGTGCTCAGGCTTTTTGGGAGTTGGCCGATGGATATCATGCCGACTCGGTAGAGTTGGTACCCCGCTTGACTGGACTACTTAGCGAGGCCATTGGCCCTAGAGGTATTGTGCTAGGGCAAGTGATGGATATTCAATCCAAGTCAGCGCACTACACGAAAGAACAGATTTTGCTGATGCATCAACTGAAAACAGGATTATTGTTTCAAGTGGTATTTCAGGGTGTGGGACTGATTGGTGGGCTTGCTACTAACAAAATTAAAAGTTTGGACAAGCTTGGTTTACAGATTGGACTTGCTTTTCAAATCAAAGACGACCTTCTTGATTCGAAAGAGGATGAAATTGAGCCCGGCTCGCTACCTGCTGTGCTGGGATTAGATGAAACAAAGAAGCTTCTTGAGAGCATTCAAAAAGATATGCAAAACACCTTGTCTCACTTACGGATTCCCCTGGAGAGCTCCCTAGCTCAATTGATTGAACTTAACGAAAGTCGTAGCCTATGAGCCATCCCGCACGCCCTCATGACCATTTTGGGATGCGGATCTTACGTGGTCTCATGGCTTTAAGTAAGTTCTTGGCATTTTTGGGAATGGTACTGGGTATTATGTTAGTAGGTGCTATTTTAAAAATGTTACCCGTGGCGTTAGCTATCCGCCGTCATTGGCTCGCTCACTGGAACAGTTTGTTGTGCCGTTTTTGTTTGTGGGCCATGCGGGTGCGGGTGGATGTACATCATAACTGGTCTCATTCAGAAGCCTCGCCTAGTCACCGCAAGACTAGCGCAGACGCCAGGGACTACTTATCCGCAGCTCAAGACTTAAAACCTGACTCACAATTCTTATCAAAAAATATTGATGTTAAAAATGGCCACCCAGAAAACGCTCTGTCGACGACTAGCTCTATCACTCCTCAGCTAATAACCAAAAGCAAAACGGAAAACTCTAGCTCTCAGAAGTCAGAAAATCCTCACAGTAAGCTCTCTAAAAGGCCGTCCTTTCCTTCTTTGATCGTCGCCAATCACATGGGTATGCTCGATATCTTGTCGATTAATGCGTTTTTGCCCTGTCTTTTTGTCACCTCCTACGAGCTTAAAGAAACGCCGGTGGTGGGATGGCTTACTGAGGCCGGGGGATGCTTATTTGTGGAGCGACGGAGCCGGCAAAATATTTTTAACGAAGTGAAAAATATTGCCGAAGCCTTATCGCAAGGCGTTTCTGTTTGTATTTTCCCCGAAGCGCAATCTACAAATGGAGAACAGGTGTTACCATTTAAAAAGTCACTTTTGGTGGCCGCAGCGGAATCTCAAGTACCTATCCTTCCTATCACGATTAACTATCTCACCATTGATGATCGCCTGGTCACCACGGAAAATCGGGATTACATTTGCTGGTACGGGGATCAATCTTTTCTGGGAGCTTTATGGCGTCTACTAACCAACTGGTCGATGCACATCGAGCTGATCCTGCACACCCCTTGTGTTATGCGCTCTGTGGAAGAGCGCCGCGAAGTCACGGAGGAGTGTTACCGCAAAGTAAGCGAGGCCTTTCGCGCGATTGGGTGATTGGGGGGAAGGCCTCGCAGATTGGTAATTTCAAATCTTAAGGTGATTTGCGGAAACAACGAACGCGGAAAGCGGAGTGCTTGACGTCGTAGTCCTGGTAGCCGTCAGAGAATCTCTGGAACCAAGCAAGGCTAGTAAGGTACTCGGAAGAAGACCAGTACCAAGCGTTTGTACCCGTGGCAACATCTAAAGTCGCCTGCAGAGTGTTACCGATTTGACGAAGCAAATCGATCTCGTAACGATTAGGTAAAAACCAATCGGTCTTACTGCCATAACTTAGCTTATCACAGTAGTGTGCGGCTGCGTGAAGCCCCCCTTGACTCCCACTGGTAATAGCCACCATCTGAGCCGTATTGTGGAAACCACTATTCGCATCGGTATTCAAAGACCAATAACCGGTACCATAAGTGCTGGTGTAATTCGTAATCCCCGGAATGTCGTACCAATTGCTTGTTCCATTATTCCAGGTTTTAGTCATGCTATCTGTTCCAGAGCAGGTCGGGGTAAAGTCACTGCTTGGGGATGAGGTTGAATTCCCCCCCGGTTCATAC
>CAZZMS010000188.1:0-3509 GCA_964655485.1 uncultured Pseudobdellovibrionaceae bacterium
TGATGTGAGCAAAGTGAAAGAAGCTGTTGAGCTTTCTCGGAACAAATACTGTGGTGTATCCGCGATGCTTGAAAAAAACTCACCGATTCGACACAGCATTTTTATCAACGGTGAAAAAGTGGAATAAAACTCAAGGACTACCGATCTCAAGTTGAAAGCGCACCCAGGGTTCATGGTCTATTTGCGCCCATTCGGTTTGGAATTTGATAGCATGCTTTTGCCAGAAATAAGTCCAGCACAGGGCCCACTCGGTTTGTTGTGCAGGGTTTTGTAACCAGTGTACTTGAGCATGACGGATAGCTAGGAGTCCCATTCCAGTCAAATATGAAGCCTGCAGCATAGCTCCCTGTGCCCGGAGGCTTGGTTCGTTCCAGTTACTATGCCCCTTTCTTACGAAGGCTTCGCTCGATATGGACCAGCCACGCCATTTCCACAAAAAATCTGCAAAGTGATGTTGAAGTTCAAGGCGTTGATTGGCGGTGAGTAACAAACCATGGGTACCTTTGAGTCGTCCTGCGCGAGGATTGTAATGAGTGCCCAGGCCGATCGCCAATCGCGGGTCTTCGTGATAGGCGAGGTCTCCCTCCATAAGATCTGAGCCATCTTTGAAGGCTCCCCAAGGTAACCACTCCGTGCGTACGGTGCTTGCTAATTTTTGATCATTACGCGTGGGTGTGCCTCGCCCCAATCCTGAGGTCACAGCCATTTGCAGCCGCCACAGCGAGTCTTTTCCCCATTCTTGGTAACTGAACACTCCTATATCGCGGTCCAGATTAAATTCGCGGTTCACTATGGATCGATCGCTAAACTCTAAGGCCCCAGATGAGACGACTCTCTGTCTGTTACCTGGTAACTTTCTTAATCCAAAAATGAGGCGATGCGCAGGCTGGTAACGCCAAATGGCCTGTGCATCTCGTAGAATATGCCCCCCCTCTCCTAAGTCAGCTGTGGCCTGATCCGATCGGGTTAAGCCCAACTGAATATTGTAGCTCAGGTCCTCATCATCGAGAGAAATTGGGCCTTGAAAGCGTAAACGAAAGCGGCGTATTTCCATGTTTTGTGAGGGTCCATCTGAACCTTCACTAAAAGTCAGACGTTGTTGCATCCGCCAGCGAAATTCATGTTCGTTTGTCGAAGACCAGCCCGTAGAGAGATAAAAGGCGATTGTTGCCGTATATAAGGCAAGGCTAATCAAGAAATTGTTTTTGACAGGTGGGAAAAGCGATCTTGAAAGAGGAAAAAGCTGGATACGCCCCCAAACAGTGGACGGCCCCCTTGAGAACTGTTTTTGACTCGCCAAAGCCCACGGAATTTCTCGCATATGGTCCTCTAGTAAAGCCTAGTTTTAGCCTATCGTCCAGTCGAAGTGGTGGTTTTTTAAAATCTTCCGATCTCCTCCCTAGGACAGGATCAAGGAGGACGATCATGTACTTACAAGGGCACTTACAGGATTGGTTTGAGGCTCTCTATCAGGTAGGGGTCATTCAACGAATGCTGGATCTTGATTGGCAAGATCTGCAAAGTTACCGTGAGCAACACAAGGAACACTACGGAGCTCTTCTTCATCAGTTAAATCCTATGCCCTTGGGCCAAAAGCTTGAAGCCTTGTCACAGATGTCCTCTTTAGAACAAAATCTCATTGCTCTCGAGGTGGCTTATGAGTTCGTACAATATGAATCCAAACAGCACCTACATTAGAAAAGCAAGATCAAGCAAAAAGCTGATTGGGGCGGCTTTGGGCTTTGTGATCGCTTACAACGGGAATCTCACAGTTTCCTGGAGTGTGCGGGCCAAAGAGAAAGCCACCTCATCCATGATCGCAGAGCAGGTTCTGCACGAAAGCCTATCGAGTGCGACGTCTCGAAAAAAGCCTCAGGTCGACGCTGCGGGCTTTGCTGTGTCACCAGCAAAAGACAAGAAAAATATCCGCGCGCCCGCTCGGGCCGAGACACCATCCTCTTCTACTCGCGCTCTCTCTACTGGAGTTTCCAAGGTTATAAGTTCCGGTGGAGATGTGGTAGTGGCCTTGACTGATCAAGGGTTTATTCCCCAAAAGCTCGTGATGGAGTTAGGAAAAAGCTACGAGGTTTATTTAGTTAATCTCCATGAAAGAGCTAAGCTTTCTAGCTTTTTTATCGACGAATTTGGAGTTCAGGGGACCTTACCCTATTCTGAAATGCGCAAAGTAACCATCATACCTAAAGTGGGTGGAGAGTTTTTTATACTCTCTCCTGAAACCGGAGCCTTAGCGCAGATCCTCGTTATGGAGGGACGATAGACATGGGTAACTCTGCAGGGGACTCTATTGTAGCTCATGCGGTGAGAAGCTTTCTTGGCCCGATCGTTGAGCTATGGGATGACCCCAGTGTGAGCGAGATTTTAATCAATGGTCCTTTTGAAATTTTTGTCGAAAAAAAAGGTATCTTATATAAAACCGACAAAAAGTTTAAAGATGAAGACAGTCTGCGTGCAGCTGTAAACAACATTGCACAAAGTGTAGGTCGAAGAATCACGGAGCAAGAACCGCGCTTGGATGCCAGGTTACCTGATGGCTCCCGTGTGGCTGTGGTGATTCCCCCTTGTGCCCGCAATGGAACCACGGTGAGTATTCGTAAATTTACGCAGACCAAGATTTCTTTTAAAGATTACATTGCTTTGGGATCGATTACTTCCGAGGCGGCCTTGTTTCTTAATGCTTGCGTGTTACTTGGTAAAAACACCTTAGTGAGCGGAGGAACTGGCTCGGGGAAGACGACCTTACTTTCCCTCCTTTGCTCCTATATTCCGAAACATCAAAGGATTATTATTATCGAGGATTCGAGCGAATTAAAAGTGCAACATGACCATGTTGTGTTTTTTGAGACCAAACAAGCTGATGCCATGGGAAAAGGAGAGGTCACGATTCGTGACCTGCTGAAAAGCTCTTTGCGTTTACGACCGGATCGTATCATCGTGGGCGAGGTACGCTCCAGCGAGGCCTTAGAGTTGATCCAGGCTATGAACACGGGGCACAAAGGCTCCATGGGAACCGTGCATGCCAATTCTCCTGATGATGCTATGGTTCGTTTGGAGGCTTTAGCGGCAGGAGGAGATAGCCGTCTTTCAGAAAAGGCCTTACGTTACCAGGTGGCTTCGGCTATTGAAATTATCGTTCAAATTAGTCGTTTGGCCGATGGGTCGAGAAAAATTACAGCTATTTCCGAGGTTTTAGGTTTTGATGAAAAAGGTAACTACATTGTTGAGCCCATTTATGCGATTTCTCGTTTGATCCGTGATGCCCAAGGGAAACTACATGGTCAACTGGAGCCTACGGGCCACATTCCCTCATTCTTACAAGAGCTGAAGGACCAAGGACTGCCGTTCAACGAAGCCAATTTCAAAAAGAACGCAGCCTAGGGCACTAGCTTATCCATTTCCTGTAACCAAGCTTAAGCTCCACAGGATGCCACCAAGAGACCTTTGCCCAAGCCAAGGGCTGCTGGGACTTAAAAATGAAAGGTACCGAAGAC
>CAZZMS010000189.1:0-16960 GCA_964655485.1 uncultured Pseudobdellovibrionaceae bacterium
CATCTTGGTTAGGTCATGTGACAGGGGATTAGTGTCCTACTGAGACATTCCGAGGGCCACAAAGGATATGTACTAGTTATTTTCTTTATACTATTGTCGCTGTTTTACCCACACAGTAAGGGCATGTTGGTCCGATTCTTGGATTTGGAATTTTTTAAAAATTAAAAAAAAAACTGCTGCGGAAGGGGGCTTTCCTGTCCTGCAATTTGTGGGGGGGGGGGTAAAAAATGAGCCTCGTACCCATCGTCCTTCCGGAAAACGGGGGCTTTTTATTTTCCATTTCCAAAAATGGTGTAGGAAACTGGAATCGCCCTTTTCCCTTTGGGCCAAAAGATCAAAAAAGCAGGGACCCTCACTCATGAGCTGTGAAAAAAGGTTAGGAATTTTTTCAAACCGCCAATAATCGCGCAAGGAAGGACTGTGGGTAAAAATTCTACCTTGCTCGTCGAGAGTGAGGATAAAGGCCTGTGACTCTAGAGCTGAAAGGAAAGCGGCTTGGAAGTCCTGGGGATAACTATTCTCAGATTCGGCTTCGGTTTTGTTCGTAAAGAGGGGTGATTTTTGCTCAGTGCTCATTTGACTCCCTGCCGTGATTTTCTTTACACCTTTTTAGCTATTAGATTTCGCGGTTGTACTGGGTCACTTGAGCCTTACTCGCTCGGTAACTTCTGTACAATGGCACTCGAGACGATTTTTTCGCTCAGTAACTTATTTTTATACTCATTGGCCTCTTTGGGATCGGCAAATAATCCAATATGCACTCGATACCAAGTCTTAAACGAGTCAGGTTTGCGACTATCCACCACTTTTGCCGCTACCCAAAAAGCCGTTTCTCCTTTTTTTTCCAGTAACTCGGAAAATTTTTGGGCCTCTTCTTGAGTGGGGAAAGAGCCCACTTGAATGCTATACTTACCGGCTTTCTCCAACCATGAGGTTTTGGGAGAAGATTTTTTTTCTTCTTTTAGGGACACGGGAGGTTGTGGATTTGCGGCTTTGCTTCCAGCCTCTGGGGTGGTTAGCTCGGGCTTACTCTGAGGAGCTTTTTGATCGTGAGTGGTGGCTGACTCCTCACGGGGTTTACTTTCTGACTCTGTGGAATCCTTGGCGACTGACAACTCAGTAGATTTTTTTGTCTCCCAGTTTGGCTCTTTGTGTTCATGCAGGCCGGCTTTCTCGCTCTCAGAAGCGGTGCCCCGCTGGCCCGAGCTGACATCAATCACTTCGCTTTCGCCTTCGGCTAGGCTCTTAGCTAACTTTTCAATATCTTCATCGCTCATGACTTCTCCGCTCGCTTGTTGGTGAGAAGCCGAATCCTCATGATTTGCGGCGGAGGCCATACTTCGTTGCTGCTCACTAGCTGCGAGTTGTTTGTTCTGATAATCACTAAAGCGTTTTCCCGTGTAGGTACCCAGTGTGAAACTTAAAATACTCACGAAAAAAACGGCCATGACCTTCATGATGGCGTCCATCTTAGGTTCTTGGGACATATCCACTCTCCTTGAGTTTGTGTCTCTATCATGCTAACCCGACCCCATGGGCAGGGCCAATGACATTTTACAAGATATGCTTCAGGCCACAACCTATGGCCGGGATGTGTTGAACCACTATTTCCGCAAGGGATTGGAGGTCTCTCACAAACATAAGGCCGGTCTGGTGACTCGGGCCGATCAAGAAGCTGAACAAGTGATCTTCGCACATCTTCGGAAAAAGGGTTATGACTTTGTTGAGCTGGGTGAGGAAGCCCTGGCGGGAGCTACAGATGTGGCCAAGGCTTGTGCCGAGATCTTGAGCTCTGCGAAAAAGCCCGTGTGGATTTTAGATCCGTTGGATGGAACTACGAACTTTGTGCATGGCTTTGATGTATTCGCCATAAGTCTCGGTCTATACGAGCAAGGGCGGGTGACCCACGGTGTGATTTGGGCTCCCCGGTTGGGAGGGGGCGAGGGCACGGTTTATACCGCTAGCTTGGGGCAAGGGGCCTTCAAAAACGGTGCACCGATCAGAGTGAGCACAACCGAGCATTTAAAAGATGCTCTTTTGGCTACCGGTTTTTTCCACGAAGACGAAAACCAGCTCCAAGAACAATTGGGTATTTTTTCTCGATTGGTTAGACAAGTTCGGGGTATTCGGCGGGCCGGAGCCGCTAGTTTGGATCTGGCTTGGGTGGCGGAAGGTATTTTTGATGGTTTTTGGGAAAAGGGTTTGAAGCCCTGGGATACAGCGGCGGGAATTCTCCTGGTACGCGAGGCCGGTGGTGAGGTGGGTAATTATCTTGGCCATACTTACTCGCTCAACGACACAAGTATAATAACAGCTAATAGAAAGATTTTTGACTCTTTGCTGAAGAATATCTCGCTAGAGTTGAAGTTCTGAGTTCATTGCTTTGATTAGGTTCAAGCGAGTTTTTTCCTCTCGACTCTCTACTGAGTTCGTTGTGTTTATAAGAGCTTGCGGCCTCTAGACCCGACCTTAGCCTCGTCTAGGATTGGTTCCTCACTTATTTGTGTTACTGTGAGGAGAAGGGAGGTCAAGGATGGCCGAAGACAACGCTCAGGCTGCGGGGGCTTCAAAAAGTAAGTTACCCATATATGCCTTTTTGCTTGCGGCAATCAACACCGTGGCCATCGCCCTAGTGGCCTTCATGGTCTATCAAGGTCGACAAAAAGAAAAACAAACTCCTGGGGTAGATGATCTAGTGCGGGGAGAAATCGAGACTCAGAAGAAAGAGCTAGAACTTCAAAGTAACAAAGAGCGTGTTTTTTATCCGTTAAAAGATTTTGTGGTAAATCTGGCGGGAGCGCGCGGACGGCGAATTTTAAAAGCCACCATTGAGTTTGAGTTACCCAGTCAAGACGCCAAAAAAGAAGTTGAGGCTAAAGAAGCCCAATTGCGCGATCAGGTGATCCTGATTCTTTCTAGTAAAACTTATGACGAAGTGGCGCAGGCCCAAGGCAAAGAGCAACTTCGTCAAGAGATTAAAAATGCGGTCAACCCGACCTTGAGTGATGAGAACAAAATTGTGAACGTCTATTTTACGGATTTTATCTACAACTAACCAGCGGGTGCTGAGGAGCTCAAAAAGGGAACAAAAAATCATTTGTTGGCTCAAAAACCTTGTGAGACAAAACTATGGCGGGACTGAATCAAAGCGAAATTGATGCCTTGTTAGCGGCTGTTTCCGATGGGGAAAGCGGAGATTCGGGGGCTGTGAGTCCGGGGCAGGACACCCCCACGGTGACCAGCCCAGTGAGTCAAAAACAGAAAAATATAGTGCCTTACGATTTAGCCAGCCGCGAACGGGTGGTGCGTGGCCGTTTGCCTCAGCTGGATGTTATTTATGAAAAATTCATGCGTTCTTTCCGTGTCTCCTTATCGGGAACGCTCAGAAAAATTGCTACCATTACATTAGCGAGCACAGACTATCTCAAGTTTGGAGAGTTCATCAATACTTTGCCACTGCCCACCTGTATGAGTGTGCTGAAGTTTCAAAACCTGAGAGGCTCGGGCATTTTTGTGATCGAAAGTAAACTCGCCTACGCCCTGGTAGACTCATTCTTTGGTGGTGGAAGTGCCAAAACTTACAACCGAATCGAAGGTAAAGACTTCACGGTCATCGAGCTTAACGTGATCCGCAAGGTTGTAGAGTTAGCCATTGGTGACCTGGAACAAGCTTGGGAAAGTGTGGAAAAAATTGGGGCTTCCTTTGTGCGTACCGAAGTGAATCCCCAGTTTGTGGGAATTGTTCCGCCTACCGATATCGTAGTAGCGAGCACTTTCGACGTGGAAATTGAAACCACAAGTGGCACGATGACCATCGTTATTCCTTACTCTGCAATTGAACCGATCCGCCAAAAGCTAACGAGTGGATTTCAAGTAGAAAATGACCTGTCAGATCGGATCATGTGGTCCAAAATTATTCAGCAGCAATTATTGGATTCTACGGTCGAGCTCAAAGTGGATCTAGGTGAGACGCACATGGCTTTAGGGGACATCATGAAACTTAAAGTGGGTGATGTGATACCTCTTGAACAAGATGCAGCGGGCGAGCTGACGATTCAAGTAGAAGATGTCGACTATTTCAAGTGTTACTTTGGAGCTTATCATGGAAACGTGGCAGCCAAAGTCACACAAGTGATCGATCGTACACAGGGGAGGGAAACATGAGTGAGGCGGCGAAAGATCTAACTGAGAGTCATGAGAAAAAAAAAGCCGCAGGAGAGATTCCTGAGGAGCATATAGATCCAAATCTAAAAATGATTTTGGATATTCCGCTGCGGGTCACTGCGGAATTGGGGCGAACAAAGATGACGGTGAAAGAGCTGATCAATTTAGGTCAGGGTTCAGTCATTGAATTGAAAAAGGTCGCCGGTGAGCCGCTGGATATTTATGTCAACGACAAACTCATCGCCCGTGGTGAGGTGGTGGTAGTCAATGAAAAATTCGGTATCAGGCTAACGGATGTGATTTCCACCCGCGAGCGAGTGGAGCAGTTAAAATGAAGAATTGGTCAGAAAGCGAGATTTTATTACCAGCGGTCAATCCTGCAGCCACAGCTGAATCCGGCTCATCTCTAGCTCCGGCTATGGCTGTCGTCATGGTGGTCTTATTTCTGGCGGTCATGGTATGGCTTCTTCTCAAGAGAGGGAGTCGTCTCATTCCTTTGAAAAAAAGCCCGTTTCAGATGAAAATTTTGAATCATTTGCCTTTGGGGCCGAAGAAGTACCTCACTGTTGTTGAGGTCGCTGGGGAGACTTTGCTTCTCGGGGTAACGGATTATTCAGTGAATTTGATTAAATCTCTAGCCTTACTGGATGAGGATCTCGAGCCTCATGCTAAAACAGGGATTGCCGATGGGCGCTTTTCGCAGGTGATCGTAGATCGCATGATTCAAACGGATTCGCAGGAAGGAGAGGGAGCTGAGGCTCGGAGCTCGGCGGCTCAACAAGATGAGTTTCAGATTACCCGTATGGCTGAGGTCGTTAAGGACCGTATCCATACGATGGGTCCACTGCCGTAGGGGGAGCTCATGGCCAGAAATTTAACCTCGCGATATTCGTATGCTCTTGGTTATGTTGTTCCTAGTTTGATGTTACTTTCCGGACTTGCTAGTCTTTGCATCCCCGCCATGGCATGGGCTCAAGTCACTTTACCGCAGGTGAGTCTTGGATTCAAAAACGTCGATAGTCCCACCGAATTGGTCTCAGTTATTAGGATCATTTTGCTTCTCACGGTTTTATCACTAGCTCCGGCCATTTTGATCATGATGACGAGTTTTACTCGGATTTTAATTGTGCTCGGTTTTTTACGACAAGCGATGGGTGTGCAGCAATTGCCGCCTAATCAGCTGCTTGTAGGAATGTCCTTGTTTTTGACATTTTTCTTGATGCGCCCAGTTTTTCAAGAGGTGAATGACAAGGCATTGCAGCCGATGATGAATGGAAGTTTAGGCCTTGAGCCGGCTTTAGAGCAGGCCGTGGTGCCTATGCGGCGATTTATGTTTTCGCAAACTCGGCCTGAAGATTTAAACTTTTTTGTACAAATGGCCTCGCGAGGTCTTCAGCCCAATCAGATACCCAAAACGCTTGCAGATGTCTCCACTTGGGTGCTCATACCAGCTTTTATCCTGAGTGAGTTGAAGACAGCTTTTCAAATCGGTTTTTTATTGTTTTTGCCATTTTTAGTGATCGACATTGTCGTTTCGAGTGTGTTGATGGCTATGGGGATGATGATGTTACCCCCAGTGATGATTTCCCTTCCGATAAAAATTATGCTGTTTGTGTTGGTGGACGGATGGGGATTGGTTTTTGGCTCCTTGATTAAAAGCTTTGGTGAATAATCTACAAACTGTGGAGAACAAGCACGATGACTGAGGAACTCGTACTCCAGTTAACACAAAATACCTTGGTAACTATTGCGAAGATTTCTGGACCTATATTGCTGATTTCATTAGGTGTCGGCTTATTGGTTTCGTTGTTTCAGGCTCTTACCCAAATCAATGAAGCCACCTTATCTTTTATCCCCAAGTTGATTGTGGTGGGTCTTATCATCGCACTCGCCGGTGGTTGGATGCTTGACGTGCTCACCCAATACACTCGTGAAATTTTTGAAAACATCCCCCAGATGGTTAGAAGTGGATTATGAATTGGCAATGGGAACAGATTTATTTATTTGGTCTTATTTTCCTGCGCTTGGTGGCTTTTATGTTCACCATGATTTTTATCGGTACCAATCAAGTGCCAGCCTCCGTTAAGATTTTATTCTCTCTAGTTTTGTCTTTATTCGTTTTTCATCAAGTCATTCGTACCTCCATCAGTTTGGGTGATGCGGAGTTGCTTCGATTGGCCATCTATCAAGTTCTTACGGGGTTGTTTTTAGGCTTTGTAAGTCAGATGTTACTTATTGTTTTACAAACAGCTGCAGAATGGCTGGGAATTGCTTCGGGACTAAGTAGTGCTCAGTTGTTTAATCCGAGCTTAGGAGCTCAGGCGTCGGTGTTGTATAACTTCTTTTTTGTGGCGGGGGGCTTAGTTTTTTTTAGTAGTGGAGCCCATATGCAATTTATTCGCGAGCTTTTGTTGAGCTTTGATCGTCTTCCGTTGAAGGCGTTTTCCAGCGAACGTTGGTCAGACTTGGGGTTTTGGTATTTGTTTTTTACACAGATCGTAGAAAGTGGACTTAAGCTGGCAGCTCCCGTGGTGGGAGTGGTGCTTATTACCAATGTGCTTATGGGAGTTATGGCTCGGGTTGTTCCTCAGTTGAATATTTTTGTTACTAGCTTGCAGCTAACCTTTTTAGTTTCTTTGGGGATTCTTTTTTTGATGTTACCTTACATGAGCGACTTTATATCAGGGGTTTTTACTCAATCCCTTGGGGCCATGCGGGCGTGGAGATAAGATATGGCAGAGTCTGACGAGAGTGGGGAGCGTAGTGAAGAAGCTACCGACACACGGCGGGAGGAATTTCGTAAGCGTGGAGAGGTAGCCCAGTCACGTGAGCTTGCCTCAGCTTTATTTTTTGTACTTTCTGCTGGATTTCTCTTATTTGCGGGTTCTTACTTTTTAGAGCACGCCCATCGACTTATTTTGAGCTATACTCATTTAATCGGGCATCGTGAATTAGGCTTTTCTGAAAAATTAGCTTTGGCCAGCGTTTACTTTGGTAAAGAGTTTATTTATCTCGTTGGCCCCTTTGTGGTGCTGAGTTTATTCATTGGCTTGGGAAGTAGCCTTTTACAGACGGGCTTTTTATATGTTGAAAATGCCTTCGAGCTGAACTGGGAAAGAATAAATCCTGTCAAAGGCTTTCAAAGGATTTTTTCTCTACGCGCTTTAGTGGAAGGCCTCAAGGCTTTGCTCAAGTGGGTGATCCTTTTGAGTATAAGTTACCTTCTTCTACGTGGTGAGATTCACTCCTTTTTGCGCTCACTTGATTGGGACCATGTCCAAACCTTGAGCTTTTGGGGTCGTCTGAGTCTCAAGATTTTAGCAGTCAGTGGCTTGTTTCTGCTCGTGCTAGCTGGGGCTGATTTTTTTTTTCAAAGATGGCAATTAGAGAAGCGCATGATGATGACCAAACAAGAACTCAAAGAGGAAATGAAAAACCGCGAGGTGGACCCCCTTATAAAGTCCCGGCTACGTCGTATGCAAAGGGAGGTCGCACAAAAACGGATGATGAATGAGGTGCCAAAGGCCGATGTCATTATCACCAACCCCACCCACATTGCCGTGGCCCTTCGGTACGCTCCGGATATGCCAGCCCCTAAGCTTATTGCCAAAGGCGCAGATAAAGTGGCCGAAAAAATCAAGGAAATCGCAAAAGCTCATAATATTCCCATCATCGAGAACAAGCCCTTAGCCCGGGTGATTTTCAAGACTATGAAATTGGACCAGTTTATTCCTCGAGAGCTTTATGTGGCCGTGGCAGAGGTGCTATCCTATGTTTACAGGTTGAAAAAAAAGCGGTCGTTTAGCTAGTTTTGTCAGGATGACAGAAGGAGCCCATGGAAGGACTTTTTCAGTTTTTGCGGCGACTTGAGCCGTACACGCGCAATACGGATCTGCTGGTTGCGGCTGGTCTGTTGGTGATCATGACCGTGATGATGATCCCACTGCCAGCTTTCGTATTGGATCTCGCATTAAGTTTATCTCTGGCCAGTAGCATTTTGATTCTATTGGTCTCATTATATGTCAAAAAACCTCTTGAATTCAGCGTATTTCCTTCCTTGCTACTCATTACTACTTTATTTCGCTTATCGCTCAATGTTGCTACCACTCGGATTATTCTCAGTCGTGGGCATGAGGGTCCAAGTGCGGCAGGGGAAGTCATCCAAGCCTTCGGTAACTTTGTAGTGGGTAACAATTATGTCATTGGTTTTATTGTATTTAGTATTCTTGTCGTCATAAATTTCGTGGTGATCACTAAGGGTGCGGGCCGAGTGGCTGAAGTGGCTGCACGATTTACATTGGACGCTATGCCGGGAAAGCAAATGTCCATTGATGCGGATTTAAACGCCGGGATTATCAACGAAGAAGAGGCCAAGCGTCGGCGTAAAGAAATTGAGCGTGAGGCGGATTTTTATGGGGCGATGGATGGTGCCAGCAAATTTACCCGCGGTGACGCAGTGGCGGGCATCATTATTACCTTAATTAATATCCTTGGCGGATTGCTCGTAGGCGTTTTGCAAAAGAATCTTGACTTCGGTCAAGCAGCTAAAATTTATACCATGTTGACCATTGGTGACGGATTACTAGCACAAATCCCAGCCCTGATTATTTCTACAGCGGCAGGTATTGTTGTTACTCGTAGCACCAAAGCTGAGGAACATATGGGCGAGCAAATGACCGGTCAGCTCTTTAGCAACTACCGAGCGGTCATGATTGCAGCCGCGGTAGTCGCTTTACTCGCCCTGGTACCTGGACTCCCTACCATTCCTTTTCTTCTGATTGGAGCGATTTTAGGACTGATCTCGTTTTACATTAGTAAGAGCCAAGAGTTACTAGAAAAAGAAAAAGCAGAGCTTGCCAAGAAAGAGGCTGAAAAGCCAGCTCCTGAATCCATGGACACTTTGCTGCCTCTCGATCTTATTGAGCTCGAAGTGGGATACGCTTTGATCCCCATTGTGGAAAAAAATGGTCCTAGCGACTTACTTGAGCGCATTCGTTCGATCCGTAAGCAATTTGCTTTGGATTATGGGATCGTCGTGCCCAGCGTGCATATTCGAGATAACTTACAGTTAGGGCCTAATGAGTATCGCATCATGCTTAAAGGCAATAAGGTGGCCGGTGGAGAGCTGCGGCCTGATCACTATTTGGCCATGGATCCTGGTGACACAGCAGAAAAAATAGATGGGATTCCCACAAAAGAACCAGCCTTTGGCTTGGATGCCTTGTGGATTACGGCAAAACAAAAAGAAACAGCCGAGCTGTTGGGTTATACGGTTGTCGATCTAGCCACTGTGATTGCTACCCATCTGACCGAAGTGTTGCGTAAGCATGCCCATGAGCTTTTAGGGCGACAAGAGGTTATTCAGTTACTGGATAATCTCAAGAAAACCTACCCGAAGGTTGTGGAGGATTTGATACCCGATATTTTGCCTTTGGGGACTGTGGTTAAGGTTTTACAAAATCTCCTGCGGGAGCAAGTATCTGTGCGTGATCTGAGGACCATTTTGGAAACTCTTGCCGACGAGGGGATGAAACAAAAAGATGCGGAGATGCTTACTGAGGCGGTTCGGCGTGCCTTGAGTCGTACAATCACTCATCGCCTCAGTCAGGACGGACGCATCTTTGTCATCACTCTGTCACCAGAGCTAGAGGAGTTTGTCACCAATAGTCTCTTACAAACCGAGGCAGGGCCTCAGTTGGTTATGGATCCCTCGACCGCACAAAGAATTATCAACGAAGTGGCTAACAAAATTCATGCGCATCCCGAAATCGCCAGTCAGCCGGTATTACTGACCTTGCCAAGCCTGCGTCGGCATTTGGCTAAAATTTTAGGACGATTCATACCTGGAATTATTGTTTTATCGCACGCTGAGGTGAGCCCAGACACCGAAATTCAAGCGGTGGATCAGGTGCACCTTGCGGCATAGTAAGGAGATAGTATGATTGTGCGTAAATTCGAGGCGCGCAGTATGAAAGAAGCCCTCGAGCTCGTAAAAAAAGAGTTCGGACCGGAGGCTATTATTCTTCAGGCTAAAGATCACTCCCAGCGCTTTGGGTTGCTTGGCCAAGGGAGCGTGGAAATTACAGCGGCGATTAGTGAAGAGGCCTTGGAGCGCAAGAAACTAGCCGAACGCAAGTTGCCTGACCGAAAAAAACAAGAGTTTTACAACCAGCCTGCAAAACAACAGAAGGAATGGGTGCAGCGACTACTGGAAAGTTACTCTAAAAAAGATAATTCAGAAAACATCGCAGGGCAAACCCGCGGGGATCAACACCCAAGTTTAACAAGTCCAGCCCAGGAGCCCGCCGCAAGTCGCTCTACTTCTGTGCGTTATATCGATATTAAAGACGAGAAACCGATCTTTACACCCAAGCGAAATTCACCCCTTGCTCATCCTGAGCACCATTCGAATAGCTTAGTAACATCTCAAGCTAGCTCGCATCGCTATAATGTGGAAATGAGTCAAGATATTCACCGTATAGATGTGGTAGAAGATTTAAAAAAAGAAATTTTCGACCTAAAAAAAATTATCAGTGAGCTCCACGGAGATCGAGGTCCAATCAGTAATAAGGCAGATGTGCCAAGTATCTGGCTCTCTTTGAGGCAGAAATTGAGTCATTCTGGGCTTAGCGAGAGTTTTATAGATAAATTATTAGAGGAGGCTCGAAAAGGTATCCCAACGGAAAAACAAGGAACACTTCCTTTTGTCGAAGCGTGGCTGATGAATTGGCTGCACGCCCAAGTAAAAACAATTTATCCGACAGCTCGCGTACATATCTTCATTGGAGCGCCAGGAGCTGGAAAAACGCATTTGTTACTCAAGTGGTCCACATTTTTGCGTATGCGTGAAAATAAAAAGCTCATGTTGGTGAACGCAGATCATTTTAAATTGGGAGCCAATAATCAACTGCGCACCTATGCTAATATTTTGGGTGTATCTTTTGCGCGCCTAACTGAAGGCAAACAGTGGGCAGCCATTTTGAAAGAAGACGTGGACACTATACTTTGTGATACATTTCCTCTGCGGCTCGATGATCATCGAAGTCTTGAAGAACTTCACAGTTTATGTTTGCACGCAGGATCGGATGTGCATAAACACCTGGTTATGAACGCTGCGGCAAGTGTCGATGAACAAAAAAAATGGATGCAGTTTGCAAAAAGTATCAGTCCGGATTCCTTATCTTTTGCTCAGGTGGACGAAAGTTTAAAGCGAGGCGGTATTTTTGAGCGCAGCTATGAGTTGGGAATCCCCTTATTTTCGCGGAGCTATGACCCCGGGGTGTCTTCGGGATTTGAACTAGTAACCATCGAGCGGTTGATTGATTTTATTTTGCACATCTCTAAAAACCCCCTAGCTAGTGCTACGACATGATGACTTAAGGAGGAGCAGGATATGAACGTCGCCCTAAAGAAATACCAGCAGGCCAAGCGAGCTAGCTCTTTTACTTCTGAGGAAAAAGAAAAACTTGTGATTGAGTATGCTCCTTTGGTAAAGGCCATCGCCAGTAAGATTTCGTCGCGACTACCTAAGTCGATTCAGATCGATGATTTGATATCAGCAGGCATTATGGGCTTGATGGATGCTATCGACAAATGGGATCCATCGCGCCAAACCAAGCTTAGAACCTATGCTGAGTTTCGCATCAAGGGGGCCATTCTGGATGAGTTACGTGCGCAAGATTGGGTGCCGCGTACGATTCGAGACAAAGCGAAATTGGTCGACAAGGCGAATCGGGAGCTCGAGCAGAAGCTGGGTCGCTTGCCTACTGAAGAAGAGATCGCAGACCATTTACAAATCAGTCTCGAAGAATATTATGAAGTGCTCTATGAGATTCGTCCTGTGAATGTGCTCTCACTTGATGAAGGTATATTTAACGAAGATGAAAAGCGTTCACTCATTCACGTATTACAGGCTGAAAAGCACAGCAGTCCAGCGTTTCAATTTAATTTTAAAAAGGTTCAAAAAATTATCAAAAAGGCATTAGATGAACTGCCCGAAAAAATACGTTTTGTCTTAGCCCTCTATTACTATGAGGATTTAAACTTTCGCGAAATTTCAGAAATTATGCAGGTGAGTGAAAGCCGGGTTTCGCAATTACATTACCATGGGATTTTTCGCTTACGGACAAGAGTTCATGAGCTATTGGAAAATAGTGAGATTGACATGGGGTAGGAGCTTGTGGCGAGAATGTTAGGCATTTTCCTTTTAAGTATTCTTGGCTTATTGAGAGAGGTGGCCTGTGGCGCGACAACCGACGTCACTGTCAAGCATCGTAATAACCTCAAATCTCTTGAGATTCGGGTGGATCCTGAGCAATTTGAGAATTACTCTGTTATGCAGCAAGATTCTCGCTTTGTTTCGTACCTTCCGAAAACCCTTTCTTTTTCGAAAGTCAATGAATTACTGGACAACTTGCCGATAGTTCAGCGGGAGATAGAAAATTTCGATAGTCAACGCTGGCGAGTTCGATTTCAGCTTCGGGAGAATTGGCAGCTCTTTGATTATGTGACTACAGAGCCTTCGCGTGTGGTCATAGATTTCTACACAAAAAACACCGAACCAGTCGCAAAAAGTGTTAATCGTTCCCCAGGTTCAGAGCGGCCTCCAGGTATTCCCATCGAGTTAGTTGAGGATCACCAAATTGAAGTGCCCCAAGATCCCAACGGTGTTGGCTTTACGGATTCAGTGAGTTCAAAGGTCACCGAGTCAACTGAGTTCTTGATCCCCTTAGCTACGAGGCGTAAAGATCCTGCAGTTTATTACGAAATGAATGATTACGTTCAGTTTCCTTTGGATATTTGGACAGAGGGCAAAAAATTCGAGCATTTGGTCTCTGTGTTACCACAATACGACTTCAATCTTCAGCAGCCAAAAACTGCAGAGGAAAAATATGCAAAAACACTTGAAACGTTATTTACCAAAAAACGCCATTTAAGTTTTTTAAAGGCGGCGGGGTGGTTTCAAAAAAAATATCCCAAGTCACGCTTTCAGGATCTTGTTTTATCGATGGTGGCGGATACTCATTTACGCTTATACTTTGAAGATCCTAAGGCGCACAAAAAGCATTTCGATTTGGCTCTTGGTTTTTACCAAGAGTTTCTCGATCGGTACCCAGAGTCTACTTTGCGACCTAAAATGCGTGCACTTATGGCCTATTCGTCTTTATGGCGCGGAGACTATTTACTGGCCTTACGCGGGTTTCAAGCCTTTGAGCGCGAGTTTTCGAACTCTCCCGATAAGTTTGATATCTTAATGGGCGAAGCTGAGGCCCTCATGGGACTCGGTCGTTGGGAAGAATCAAGGGAGGTCCTCGAGCAAGGCATGAGGCAATGTAGGTCATCAAAGTCATGCGAGTTTGCTGTTGAGCTTAAGAAGTCCGATGTGGCCATTCAACGAGGTGATTTTGGGGACGCTAGAACGCGGCTGTCTCAATTGAGTGAAAGCTCTTTCGCGCAAAATCATCCAAGAGTTTTTTACAATTTGGCCGAAATTTTATTTCGTGAACGTAAATGGGATGATGCACTCATTCAGCTAAAAAAGGCTGCACAGGTTAAGGCCTACCCGTGGGGTGGATACGTTTACACTCGATTGGGTGAGATTTTAGATATTCTTAGTACAGAATCCCAGTTAGCCTTATCGGCTTACCTTCAGGCCATTTATTACTATGGTGAGAGGCTCGAAAGTGGAGGCGTGTTTGCACGGGTAAGGATTTTGCAGAGTCAAATTCCCCATTTGGGTCTTCGTGGAAGAAGGCATGCAATTGATGAAATTTTAAGCCTGACTTCTCAGTCATCTTTAGACAAGGCAGCAGACTTCGGACGAATGATTGTAGCTGGAGAGCTATCCAAATTAGGCCTCTTTGAGGAAGCTATGCAACTGTTACTTGCTGAGTATCGCAAAGGGCCTTCGAACCCCATGTTCAAACCATATGAAAAAAAACTTAAGAACATCTTTGCGCTACAATTCAAGGGGAAAGCTCAGAAGTCCCCAATCGAGGCTTTGCAATTTTTCGATCGACATCAGCGCGAATGGATCGATATGCAACGCTTAGATGTGATTCACGCCCTAATTATCTGTTACCAAGGCTTAGGAGTGTATGAGAGTGTATCAATGTTGGGTGAAAAATTCTTACAGCAATGGCGAAGTCTAGATATGAACCGCTTGGAAGATAGGGTCAAATCCGCTCAACAAATCGATACTCCCGTGGAAGACATTTGGGCAAAGGTTATCGAGGCCTACGCCAAGCAGGGTAAGTGGGCTGAGGTCTTACGAGTTTTTCGCGACTACGAGTCTTTTTGGGGCAAAATCGACCCAGAAAAAGGTTTAAGTGTGGGCCGAATCATCACTTTAGCCTATTTAAAAACCGGTCAAACCAAATGGGCTAAAAGATGGTTAGAAGACCTGCGAAAAATAAGCCTGCATTCAAAAACTCAACAGCCGGAGCTGATTGACTGGAACTTAGATTTATTTGAGGCTACTGGCCAATACTCTTTTTTTGATGAATCGCTCGATTGGTGGAAGGCTAGCTGTGTGGGTATTTCGGGTGGTTTGTGCTCTTCATTGCTCAAGCGTCTAGTTGGCTTGGCGCGTACTGACGAGGAGAAACGGAGTATTATTAAAGAGAACAGCGAATTTATTCGAAGCTGCACTGAGGCGAATTGCGATGAGCTGAAGTATGCGGTTGTGAAAGAGCTTACAAAAAATGGAAATGTCAAAGATGCACAAACTGTGTTAGGGACCATTAGTGAGCAGGGCCTTTGGCGTCGTCTAGCAGAGGAGGAGTGGCGGCAGGGACAGTTTAATGAAAGCTTGGTAGAGATGCGTCGTCGGTTACCAGCCGTGGCTCGTTAATCTCAGGAGGGGATTATGAGTAAAATTTTTGATAAGACATTGATTGGTTTATCAACAGCCGCTCAGTATAGGAAAATCAAAGGAGATGTGATCAATAGTAATATCGCAAACGCTGAGACGCCCGGTTACAAAGCCAAACGATTTGACTTTGAGGACGCATTAGCGAGGCAGTTACGAGTCAACGATTCTCCTTTGATTGAAAAAACGCATGAGCGACATATCTCTTCGGAAAGGCCGCTTACAGCCAAGCCTCTTTCAGTCGATGTGGATCCCGAGGGGGTCACTTCAAATGATGGTAACACAGTTGACTTAGAAAAAGAGATGACTCGGTTGGCTGAGAACCAAGTGCAATTCAAGGCTCTTGTTCAGCTTATTAATAAAAAGCTTGCAGCGCTCAAGTATGCTGCGGGTGAAGGTCGATAAGTCTATATGCTCCTCAAAGGCTTTATGCTCCGAAAAGGCCTCGGAGTGGGGTAAGGTGAAATAACAACAAGGAGAGGTCAGGATGGCCGATCTTTTCAGTAGCTTTAGAATTAGTGGTAGTGGCTTAAGTGCTCAAAGGATGAGGCTTAATACCATTTCTAGTAACATTGCTAATGTCAACACGACGCGTACGCCTGAAGGTGGGCCTTACAAAAGAAAAAGCGTTCTATTTCAAGCGACTCCAGAGGCCAAGACTTTTGGCGAGATACTGTCGGCTCGCGACCCGCGCTCTCATCTTGATCGAGTTCAAGTGATAGATATTGTTCAGGATCAAAGTGAACCATTATGGAAGTATGAACCGAATCATCCTGATGCGAACGCCGATGGATATGTAGCTTATCCCCGCATCAACTTGATGGAAGAAATGGCTAATATGATACAGGCGACACGTAGCTACGAGGCCAACGTCTCGGCCTTTCAAGCTGCCAAAGATATGGCTTTGAGTTCTTTGGAAATTGGTAGATAATTTAGAATTGAAGCCTCAAGATGAGAGCTTTTAGGGAGGATCCATGGATGGAATAAAATCCCTGTCGAAGGATTTTGCTCTATCAACTATTTCGCCATCATCTTCGAAAAATTCTGAAATCTCTGATTCTTCGGGTTTTGCTAAAACCCTCAGTGAGTCGATTGCCCAAGTCAATGAGTTACAGCAGCAAGCTGATCTTAAATCCCAAGAGTTAGCCACGGGAAAGACTGAAGATATTGCAGGGGTGATGATTGCTATGGAAAAGGCTGATATCGCACTTCGTCTTATGATGCAAGTGCGCAATAAGTTATTGGAGAGTTACCAAGAAATCATGAAAACACAAGTGTAGTGATGGGGGGTTGATGCGAGGTCACTATGCCTAAAATATTGCTGCAAATCGGTGCCCAATTTGTTGAATTTTTCAAAAACCTTGGCCCGACCAAGCGGATTTCTCTTATTCTATCCATCACGATTTTACTTGTGACAGGGATTATCTTGATTTTCACTGTGGCAAGTAAAGAGTACTCTGTTTTGTTATCTCAAGTCCCAGCCGATCAGCTTCCGGTAGTTGTGGCGAAATTAAATGAGAAACGGGTTCCTTTTAAGCTCTCCGAGGATAGCAGCTCTATTTTAATTCTCATGGATTTGCTTCCCGCAACACAGATGACTCTCATGTCAGAATTGTCTTCAACGAAAATTGGTAACATTGGCTTTGAGCTATTCGATCAACAAGATTTTTCTGTGAGTAGCTTTTCCCAAAAGGTCAATTACCAAAGAGCTCTCCAGGGGGAATTGGTTCGCGCCATCAACACTTTATCCGCTGTTAAACAATCTAAAGTGATTTTAGCGATTCCCAACAAAAAAACATTTTTGGAAAGTAGTACACCTCCTTCGGCTTCAGTGGTAGTTGAACTGCATACGGGAAAAACTCTAAGCTCCGAGCAGGTGCGTGGTATTCAGCATTTAGTAGCCTCTAGTGTCGAAGGATTGGAACC
>CAZZMS010000190.1:0-4263 GCA_964655485.1 uncultured Pseudobdellovibrionaceae bacterium
TTCTTGGCTGATCAGACTCCTCACTTGTCCATCCGCAGGCAAGGGCCACGGGTGCAAGTCAACTGCAGCGCTCTTAGCGAAACCCGTAGTGAAAGTGACGTCTTCGGCCACGTGAAAGGTAGCTTCACAGGAGCTGTGGCCGCTCGTAAAGGAGCTGTTGAAAGCGCACGTGGTGGGACCTTGTTGCTGGATGAAATTGGGGACCTTCCCTACGGACTACAAGCGAAGCTTCTGCGTGCTTTGGAAAACAATGAAATTCGCCCCGTGGGTAGTGACCGAGTGATTAAGACAGACGTACGCATTGTCGCAGCGACACACAAAAATCTTTTAGAAAAAATTCAACTCGGTGAGTTTCGCGCAGATCTTTATTACCGATTGAATGTGATTCAGATTCACTCCCCTGCACTTGTCGACAGAATGGAGGATTTTGATACGTTGCTTTTTGGCTTCTGCCGCGAATACCGCGTCCGCTTTAATCCCAAAGCCGTAGAAATTTTGCGTAAACATAAATGGCCGGGTAACATTCGTGAGCTCAAAAATATGGTGGCCCGCGCTCAAGCCTTTTACGGGAACCAGAGTGTGGATGAGGCGATGTTACTGCCCCTCCTGGAACAAAACCCCTCGGCCACAAATTCCGCTCCAGCCGTTGTAGTCTCAGGGGCCACAAACCTGAGTGTGATCCAACAAATTGAAAAAGAAATGATTATCAAACGTCTGGCGGCTAACCGCGGTAATCAACGTCAAACTGCTCGCGATCTGGGTATGCCTAAAAGCACCTTACATGACCGATTGAAAAAATATGAAATCCAAATCGAAGCTATGAAGTAACCTCCTCCCCCCCTCTATACTCCGTAGCCAGCACCTCTATAGAGGGGGGTTAAAAGAACTCTCTCTATTCCTAGGTCAAACCAAAAACGAGTAAACAAACAGGTATGAAGTGGATGACTCAAAAACAGGATAAAACCGAGACTCACGGCTTGCCAAAACCAAGACAGCAAAAGGCATTACAGGCAGAAGAGCGTGTGGCGGAAGCCTTGAAACGGTGGGGATTTTCTATCAAAGCAAGACGGACAAAAATCCGTGGTGTGGAGGTGGACATCATCGCTATGCATCCACAAACCTGGGAAAGCTGGATCGTGGAGGTAAAAACATGCCAGAAAGGCTTTGAGCACTTCATTAGCACCAAACAAAAGCAGCGACAAAAAATCGTGCTGCAAACTTGTATAGAATGCTATCCAAAATACCACTGGCGAGCGGTTCTCGCTCTCGTGTACAAAGATAAAACGGAGTGGATCTGGGATTATTTGAATTAGGCGATTCCAGAGTCGCCCCTTGTTCATGCTCTTTCCACTGACTCTTACCCTCCTCAGGCTGTTACCTCAGTATTCGATGCTGATAAATGAGGTCTCAAGGAAGAGACCCATCGTTAATAAACTCTTGCTGAGGAATGAAGTCACTTGGATGCAGACTCTGTAAGTCGCATATGTCCAATACGTGACTTTTTTTAAAATCGAATGCCCAGAGTAAAAAATCCTTCTCCTGGGCTTATGGAGGTAGGCAATGCTTGATACCACGCCAAGACAAACTTCATATCAAAATAGTAACCAAGATTCATATCAAACACTCCCTCAACCCCGAGCGACGGAAACCACTCACTGGGGTGAACACGGACGTACTGGTTATTTTTAAGGGAGTAAGCAAGCCCATCAACACCGACAAGATCTCCAACGACTCCCCAAGAAAAACTCCGCAGATAACTGGAGTACTGCGTGCTACCACGTCCCAGCCAGGTTTGGGGTAACCAATGTTCATAACTTAACACAGCCAATCGCGGACCTACAAAGGCTCCTGTAGGGTAACCCCTTGCTACGAAGGGGGCAAAAGTATTACCAATTTGCCATGATTGGGTTTGTACAAAATAACTCGGCAAATGGTTCACAGGCATATAAAAAACATTTCCGCTTAACTGGTGAACGGCTGACCACCACCTCTGTTGCGGTATCCATAGGGTTCCTCGCCCTTGCATCCACCAACCACTTTGCAGCAGGGGACGATCCACGGAGTATCCCCCGAGAATCAAGCTCCAAGCTCTACCCTCGGTGGGTACAGCAAACTGAATACGTCGGGTCACTAATTGATAGGTCCACTGCGTCGTGATTTCCCACTGTTCACTCCAAGAGCTAAGGAGGCTCCGCCTGGAGCGGTCGAGGGAAATGAGTGCGCGGTAAAAAGGCTGATGAAAAAGCGGTCTGAAACTTACTCCATGGCTAAAGTTTTCAGTAAGTTGAGTGGGTTCTGTGAGATATGAGACCAAGCGAAAACTCTGCAATCCCCAAGGAAAGCTTGTCGTCTGATTTTCATAAGACAAAGCGTAATTCGTGGCTTGAGTGACAAAGTCTTGCATGAGTTGCACTTGGTAGGAGTGCTTTTGTAGGGGATCCTGACCGCCAGTGCTTACAAGTAGGGCCGTCGACTTATCGCTGGCTACGAAAAAAGGGAACCAATATTGTGGCCACAAATAGGGATCTGCACGATAGCCACCTTCTGTCGTATCGAGGCCTGTTAGATGATTTCCTCTATCCTCTTCGGTTTTATTTGTTGAGGTAGAATCTGTGGTGGGATTTACCGCATTCCATAGGGGTTCAATCTGGGGTAACTTAACGTTGGACAGTCTTTGATTCCCAGCCGGTATCTCCGACAACTGAAAACCGGAGTCCGAAATAAGGGAGGCATACCACACCGATCGCCTCTCATCCCAATCGCCCCAAAAAATCCCTGTATCGATATGGCTTACAGCCTGCCAATGTTCCTCCTTAATACGTGGTGAGATTTGCCACAAGTTCCACACTCCATTAGCGTCGCAACTAACTATTAAACCCTGCTGCGGAATCCATCGGGGAAAGCGCACTCGGGGGCAAGGAGAACTTATCCTTACAACATCTTTAAGCACCCAGCTGGCGGCAGTATTCTCGATAACACCATACATGAGAATGTTGCGAGCCCCTTTTTTACTCACCCACACCATCTCGCGTTCGCCCACCCAAGTAGGCCAGTGAAACTGCTCACCATCCTCGGTAACACGTAAAACGTGAACACGCTTTTTGGTGAGATGCCATAGGCGCAAACTTTGCCGTCCATTCGTTTCTTGTTGAATAGCCAGTACTTTTTCACCCTCGGGACTTACAGAAGGCTCACGTACATGACTACCCTCGCTCAGGCGTTTTTTGGCGCGACTGTCGATACGCACACGCCAAAGGTCACTGGACCACTCATAAGGAGAAACCGGACTCACCAAATCGAAAACAAGCTCTTCGTTTTGCAACCAAGAAATTCGCCCAATGGTCGAAGCCCATGGCAAATCCCCGAAACGAGGCAGAGGACTTTGACTACCACTTAAAGATTCGAACTGCCCTAGTAAAAACTCTGGTGCCTGCCAGTTAAACTCACCATGAGAATTTATGCGTCGAAAAAGAAGGACTCCCCGAGTTAAATCAGCAAAACGCACAATAGCGGCAAGCCTCGTTTGATCCGGTGAAAGCTCTAATTGCAGTACCTCGGTAACACCGTTTATGGAAATTTCACGGTTAGGAGAAGGACTTAGGCTGTGGAGTTGCGTCAGTTGCCTTTGGCCCTGAGTTTGCCAAAAACTTCGCGCTTGCGTCCAAGCCACATCCCAATCATCAAACGGGGAGTGGCGAAGCAGAGGCTCAGTTAGAAAATAAGGAACTCGCCCCCCCATATCTCGGTTCATGTCAGCGGAAAAATTCGCAGTTTTTTTGCCCTCATGGGTTTGTAAATAACTCCAAAACAAAGACCCAAACAGATAGGGCCTGTGACCATAGGGCCATTGCGGCACAGTAAACTCATTCAAGGAAGGTAAATCATAACGCGACCAAGCGTCTGATTTGGTGAGAGCGCGCACGTAAGCGTCATTTTGTAAAGAGCGTAAACGCCCGCCTCTGGATAGACGTGTTTCAGTATCTACCGCTAAACCCTCATGCCACCACCTAGGTAACAAGGCGTTTGGAGTCATCAGATTACCAAAAATACTGGTCAGAGAACGAACTAAACCCGATCTTTGCTCAAAAGTCAGGATGTGGGCGAGCTCGTGAAGACAGAGTTCATACACCCAATCCTCATATTCACCGATGGTTTCAAACCAAGCCGGAGGCCAGGGGTACAACACGATATGAGGATAAGGTAGAGGTGCGGCGTAGCCATTAGGTAAGTCCATATCCCGACGAATCACCACAGGAATAAGCC
>CAZZMS010000191.1:0-25013 GCA_964655485.1 uncultured Pseudobdellovibrionaceae bacterium
CCGCCAGAGCCAGAACCCCCCAAACCTGAGCCGGTGAAGCCCGAGCCGCAAAAACCAAAGCTGGCAGAAAAGCCCAAGGAGTTTCCCAAGCCTAAAGAGTTACCCAAAAAGAATTTTCCTAAACCTGCGCCGGTCGCCCAGGCGGCGAAAAATCCTGCTCCCGCGCCATCGGTTAACAAACCTCTGGTGGCGGCTTCAAATCCCGCCCCAGCAGCGCAAGAGACGGCAGCAGCGCAAGAGACTAAGGCTTTGCAGAACTTATTGGGGGCTTTGCCTGGACCGGCGGCGAAAGGTCCTGGACTTAAGCCGGGGGCATTACCGGTGATTGATCCTAGTCGGATAGCGCCGGCGGGAGCTGGGGGAATTAAGGTTTCCGCGGTTGCAGGAGCTTTAGGGGCGGCCAAACAAGGTGTACCTGGTGGTGGTATGCCTGATGGAGTCAGCTTTGGTAACGGTAGTGGAGGAGGTGGGCCCGGGGGCCTGAGCAAAACCGTGGAAGGTAAAGCAGGACAAAGAGGAGTGGCTGCTGCGGTGGTGGGGGTACCCAAGATGTCTGCGGACTCTGTCAAACCCAATAACGGACTTACCAATGATGTGGTGATGCAGGTGGTGAATCGTTACTTGGGGGATATTCAACGCTGTTATGAGCGGGCTTTATTTCAGGACCCGACCATAGCAGGGCGAGTGGAGTATGAATGGAATATCGATCCTTCAGGAAAAGTGACTTCGGTGCGAGTGGTGAGTAGCCAGATCGCTAAAGGGGATAAACTGAACGAATGTGTGATGGGGGTTTTTCGTAAAATGAGTTTTCCTAAATCGACAAATGGCCAGCCTACGGTAGCAAAGATTGGCTTTCCATTCGGGAAGTAGGAAACTGGTATAAGCCTGTTGTCAAGGAGGACAAAACTATGGCTGCAATGAGTTTCGCTGAAGTCTTCGTTCATCACTGGTACATCATGTTCCCCATTGCTGGTTGCTCGGCCATCGGGATTGCGTTGAGTGTGGAGCGCGCTTTGACCTTAAAATCTGCCAGCAGCGTGAACAAAGACGAATTAATGAAAAACATTCAGGCCTATTGTATGCAGGGTAACGTGCAGCAGGCCATATCCATGGTATCCCAAACGAAAGGGCCTCTGGCTAGTATTGTACGCGCTGGTTTGGTGGCTGTGGCCAATGGGCAAAGTCCAGAGGAGGTGCAAACAGCCATGGATGCGGTAGCTTTGCGCGAAGTGCCGCGTTTATCTCGCTGGATTGATGCGCTTAGTGGATTGGCTAACGTAGCCGTGTTACTGGGGCTTGTGGGAACCGTCAGTGGTATGATTGGGGCTTTCGGTGCCGTGGGTAACCTACCTCCCGCCGAAAAAGCGAAGGTTTTGTCGGGAGCCATTGCTGAGGCGTTAAATGCGACGGGATTTGGGATTTTGGTGTCGATTATTTTATTTGCTGCTTGGACGGTGCTCACGGCGTGGTCTGGTAAGGTGATTGATGATGTGCATGAAGCGAGTGTGAATACACTCAATTTTATTTTAGCTAATAAAGACAAGGTTTTTAGAGCTCGTCGATGATCTCCATCAAGGCTTTGCGGGAATCACTTGCGGAAAAGATTTGAGGTTTAAGTATGGCTGGTGGTGGTGGTAAAGAGCCTAATTTGACTCCTTTGATCGACTTATTTTCTGTGTTGATCGTGTTCTTGTTATTGACGGCAGCATGGACTCAGCTGGAAGTGTTTCAGGTCACCATTAATGAGAAACCTAAGCTTTCCCCAGACACCACGGTGGATACTCCGCCTCCCGAGGAGGAAAAAAAAGAAGAGAAGGTTAAGTTGGTGTTCGAACTTTATGATCAGCGGGTGGTGGCGAAAAAAGGAGAGTCTGTAACGGAGTTGGCCTACAACCAGATTGTCAATCGTGAGCCAGCTTTTATCCGTCTCGTGGAGGAGTGGAAGGCGTTGGTGAATGATAAAAACCCGATTGCCATCGAGAGTAAAGAGGGGGCTAAGTATGGACAGCTCATTAAGGTGTATGATGAGCTCCACTTGGCGGGAATTGATTTTATTGCCATAAGTCCATACTAAGTTTGGGTAACATAATGTTTTTAAGCTGTTTTACTGGTTAGGGGATGAAAAAACATGGGAAGTGACAAGCTTAAAGGCTCAGCTGCGCGGCTTATCGAAGTTCCGGGTTATCACATTCATCCCGAGTATGATCTGCATTTTTTAAGACAGCTTTTACACCATAAAAACAAAAAAAAGGGTTTTTCATTGATGTTGGCTCCTATGGTGGATATGATGTCGATTCTTGTGATTTATTTGATCACAAATTTTAGTGCTACCGGAGAGGCTTTTTTTGTGAATCGTGATGATAAGTTACCCAAAGCTACCAAGGGTCGCACCATGGAAAGTCAACCGATTGTGACCGTGAAAAAAGAGAAAGTGATTTTCGATGTGCTAGCAAAAGACGGCTCAGGGGCGAGTTTTTCGGAGGATGTGAATGATGGTAACAGCCCCAAATTGCGTGAACGCTTAGGAGAAATAAAAAAACTTGAGTTGCAAATTCAGGATTTACAATCTCGGGCTCCAGCTCAGGCGGGGGTGCAAGTGAATCTGGTGGCTGATGAAAACTTAGATATGGAGTCGGTAAAAAAGGTGATGCGTGTTTTAATAGAGGAAGGGTGGAATACGATAAATTTTGTAATTGAGCCCACGGTGGGGAGTAATTAGTGACGAGAAGAGCCTAGTCCCTCGTTCCTCAAACAGCCCTGAGCGCATGCCTCATGGAAGAAACAAAGAGAGTGTGACCAAAAACTCATCAACAGGGGGTAGCAATGAACACGGAAAAAGTCATCGAGGTACTAAACCGCATTCTTGAAAGTGAACTCGCAGGGGTCGTGCGCTACACGCATTATAGCCTTATGGTGTTTGGCCATAATCGTATTCCGATTGTAAAATGGTTTCGCACTCAGGCCGAAGAGTCCCTGACCCATGCCGGTGAAGTGGGGGAGCATATTACCACTTTGGGTGGTCATCCCAGTCTTAAAATTGGTAAATTGGTAGAGACCCATAAGCATTCTTTGAATGATATCCTGAAAGAGAGCCTCGCCCACGAGGAAGAGCAGTTGGAAAATCTCTACGAGTTGCTCAAACTCGTCGAAGGTCAAAAGGTTTATCTCGAAGAGTTTGCAAGACAGATGATCTGTGAAGAGGAAAACCATGTGAGCGAAGTGCGCAAGATGTTGCGTGCACAAGAAAAGTAGATCCTGCGAGGGATTTTTTAGCCGTTTAGAGAATGGATAGCGGAGATGCCGCTGAGGAGGCTGGCCTTTTTTTACTTTATTCGATTTTCCTCTCGTTTCGTGACAGAATACCATCAAGGAGTTTTCAATTAAGGTAGGGAGAGACCTTGGTCCAGTTATCCTTGGCATAAAAACTTTTAACTACCCCCATGAAGGAGGGCTGGTTCAAGCTATTGGACATGAAGACCATAAGCCGACTAAAAGCCAAGCCAAAGACGTTTTTTATTTCCTCCATCATAGCTCTGGTAACTGTTTTCATCAGGGCTCCCGAGCTAAACAGTTACCCTGAACCTAAGCGTTTTTGGGTTGAAGTCGAAGCTGAGGACAGCTTTGAACGCAGTGTGCTCGCTGAGTGGGGATTAGCTATCGAAGCCGTGGATGATCACAAAGTCGGGGGCTTCGTGAGCGAGGATGATCTCAGACAGATCCAATCGCGATTCACCATTCTGCGGAAACAACCTCTAGATGAGTGGAGCATTTTACAATTCCCCAAGGGAGACGAGGAATATCACGACTACTTCGAGGTGGAGGATCAGCTCGATAACTGGGTGCAGGAGTTCCCCTGGGATAGTGAGAAGGTGTCTTTGGGTAAAACCGTTGAGGGAAGAGATATTTGGCTGTTTCGTTTTTCCGAAGGGCTAAAGCGCCCGGGCTTTGTCAGGCGACCCGGAGTGCTCTATGTGGGAGGGCATCATGCCAGGGAGCACTTAAGTGTGGATGTGCCTTTGAGATTTGTGCGTTGGTTTATCGATGAGTATCGACGAGGAAATCCGCGTGTGGTGGAACTGGCTCGCACTCGGGAAATTCACCTCGTGCCCATGCTTAACCCCGATGGGTTGGAATATGATATTGCTAGTGGGCGTTACCAAATGTGGCGCAAAAATCGCAAGGCGAATCCTGGCGGAAGTTTTGGTGTCGATTTAAATCGTAACTATGGATACAAATGGGGGGGGCAAGGGGCCAGCTCACAACCGAGTAGCGAGACTTATCGGGGCCCGCAAGCTTTTAGCGAGATCGAAACACAGGCCATGCGCAACTACTTACAACAAAACAAGAGTGTGATTCGCATTGTGCTATCCTTCCATTCTTTTTCTGAATTGATTCTCTATCCTTGGGGGCACACGAAAGATCCCATTGGTAACCCGCAGGATCGCGCTGTGCATGAGCGTATGGCCCAAACGATGTCCCAGTGGAATGGCTATAAGCCCATGACCTCTTCGGGCCTTTACATCGCTAGCGGAGATCTGACGGATTGGTCTTACGGGGAGTTGGGTATGATTTCTTTTACCTTTGAGCTTGATCCGAAACAAACCGGCTTTGGCGGGGGCGGGTTTTACCCAGGGGCCAAGGCCATTGAGACAGCTTTGCAAAAAAACATAGAACCTTGCCTCTATCTTCTCGCTTATGCCGATAATCCCTACCGCGTGTTGACACAGTAGGTGTCGCTTGCCGCAGGCTCAGAACTGGGTTTTCATAAACCCATGGCAGCTCCACGCATTCAAGATTATCTAGATTATCGAAATTTTTTACGTGATCACATTTGCGCCAATCTGCAAGCCCCCTTGAATATAGAAAAACCCTGGGAGACGGGGGGTTTCTTGCGCGAGCTTAGGCGATTGAGTGCCCAATGTGATTTTAAGACTCCATCTTATTTAGAGCTTGTGGTTCACGGAAAAAGGAATTTATCCCCTGCGAATGCCAAAAAAGTCGCGAAAGCCTTGAAGTTGTCCCCGGCTGACACCTCGGAGTTTTTGGCTTTGGTGAACGCCCAGCGGGAAAAAGCCTCGCCCAAGAGGGGGGAGTCTTTGCAGGAGCTCATCCGCTTGCGTCTGCAACGTAGACTCTCCGAAAAAAGTGCTACCCAGCAAGCGGTTTTCAAAGCCCTCCGGCACTGGATCTATTTGGTGGCTTTTGAGTGGCTAAACACCCGTCCTCCCTCGCAGAGCGGTTTTTCTGTGTTACTTAAAAAATTAGTATTTGTCGTAGGGCCCAAGTTGCTCACTGAGGTGGAGCAAAACCTGAGGGCCTGGGATTTGGTCAGCGAGACCGCTGAAGGTGTCTTGGTCAAAAAGAAACAAGTCATTCCCTTTGTGGAAGAGTTACCCGTAGAGCTCGTAAAACTCATACAATCCCAATTTTATGATTTGACCAAGCAGGCCCTGATGGATCTACCTATCGAAGAGCGAGAAATGGGCCAAGCGGTTTTAGCCCTCACGGAGTCGGAGTACCGCGAATTGGCCTATGAGTTGCGACAGCTTAGAAAAAAATGGATGAAAGACATTCAAGCCAAAAGACAAGGAAGTGCGGGGGAGAAGATTTATTTATTAGGTTTACACTTAGTTCCTTTGACTCGTAAATAAGTCCCGCAAGGTGGAAAAAGGAGGTCGAATGTCTGTGTTACCCAAAACAGCGGTGGTCGGTGTCGGGAAGCTGGGTTTTTTTCACGCGCAAAAGCATCTGCGGGCGCAAAAAGAGGGTGTATTAGATTTTGTAGGATTTTTTGATGTCAGCCCCGAGCGGGCCACTTGGGTGCAGCAAGAATTGTCGAAGGACCCAGCATATAAGGGGCATATTTTTGAAAACTTGGAACATTTAGCTTCCCATGTCCAAGCGGTGACCATTGCGACCAAGAGCTCGACTCACGAGGAGCTCACGCAATTTTTTTTAAAACGAGGGATTCATGTATTAGTAGAAAAACCCTTGGCATTAAGCTCGTCAGGAGGTGAGGAGTTGCTCACTTTAGCGCGGACTCAGGGTTTGAAACTTGCGGTAGGCCACAGTGAGCGTTATCAGGCCCTGTTACCCGAGGTGATGCCCTGGTTGCGATGGTGGCATATTCGCCATGTGGAAATCATGCGCCAAAGTGCCTTTGATTCTCGGGTCAGTGATGTTTCCGTTGTGGACGATTTGATGATTCATGATTTGGACTTGTGGTATCACGTGATGGGTTACCAAGGGGATTTCGTTCATTGGCAGGCTCTGGGACGCAAGGTTTTGTCTGCGCAGTGGGATGAGGTGGAGGCTCTCGGCTCTTATCAACATCCCCACTCTCAGGAGATGATCCGCGTTCGCTTTCAAGCCTCCCGCGTATTACCTTTAGGAATGAGGATGTGGTGGGTGCAGGCGGATGAAGGTAGCCTACTGATCGATTGGCAAAAAAGTGCGTGGGCTTTTGATGTGTATTCCGCATCAAGTTTAGGCGTGCCCGCAGAATCTCAACGTGGGCTCACAGATCGGACGCAGAATCACCCAAACTCCCCTCTTCGCACTTGGATCGAAAAGGAAAAACAAGATCACCTTTGGCTTGAAACCAAAGATTTTGTGCAGGCTCTGCAAGCCCCCTCGGGGACCTCCGATGCGCAGGACTCTATTCCGCTAGCGTGGGCGCATCAAGTGTTACCCAGCTTGAAGTGGCGAGATAGGATTCATCAACATTTGCATACTTTACCAAGCAGCAATTGAGCGAGGCCCGTAGGTGCAAGAGTCCTCTTTTTCCCACTCAGTTTGCGTTGTAGCTCCGGAGCTTTCCAGTGGTGAATACCTTAGGAGGGCCCTAAGGGAATGGCGTTCTCCGCAAAGCCCATTGGCCGCGGCGGAGTTTTTTGGTGTGTTTCCGTCATTGATTGAGAAAAGCGGGGAGCCGAGATGTCACTCCTTGTTACCTGCCAAAGACTTTGTGGTCATGGGTCTGTGGGAGGCTTGGCAAAAAAAAGCTTTACTTAAAGATTATCAAACTCGTCTCGTGGAGGAGGTCAAAAGACGACGCCCTCTCATGGCTTTGATGATGGACTACGGAGGGTTTAATTTGCGGCTTGCTCCGCTTATTCGGCCTTACGTCAAACACATGGTGTATTGGATTCCTCCACAAGTGTGGGCCTGGCGCAAGCATCGCCTTCAAGCCTTGCAGCAAAACTTTGATCACTTGATTGTGCATTTTCCTTTTGAAAAACGCTTTTACGAATCTCAAGGTGTATCCTGTCACTACTTTGGTCATCCCCTTTGGGAGAGTTACCGGGAGCCATACCTTCGAGAGGATTGGAAAAAAGATCGGAGGGGACGTTTGGGGATTGAACCCCATCAGTGGGTGATTGGGCTTTTGCCAGGCTCGCGGGAGCAGGAGTGGAGCCAGCACTGGCCCATTCTTAAAGAGTCTGCTCGTCAGTGGTACAAGGAGCACAAAAACTCCATCTTTTTAATGGTGTTACCGCCCAGTCTATCTCGGGACCGATTAGGTCCTGCGCTGGAGGGGGTGGATTTTCCGCTTATGATCCATGAGCTTGATCAGCCCGCTGCCTCTTTGGCGATCATGGATATGGCTTGGGTGGCCTCGGGTACGGTGACTTTGCAGTTAGCTTTGTTGCGGGTCCCGCAAATCATTTTCTATCGGGTTCATCCGGTAACGGCCTGGCTCCTCAAGTTTGTCAAGTTTGACACCCGGTTTTTTGGCTTGCCTCATATTGTGTTAGGTGAGCAGATGTTCCCCGAGCTGTATCAAGGGCAATTCCGGGTGGATACCCTGCTTGGATGGTCCAGGCGCTATGTCGAGTTTTTGGGTCAAGGCGCGAGTACACCTGTGGCGGGAGGGGCGAAGGCTGCTACATTTTCCGGTGATTCCTCCCTTTCGCCAACCTTAACCACTCCCCCCGCCTCCTTGGTTTGGCCTTCCGATGTGGGGGTGGTGGCCGGGGAGGTCCTTGATCCCTCTCGGTGGCCCCAGCAGTGGCAAGGACTTGAAAAGGAATTGGCCCCTCCCGAGGGGGACTCACCCCTCGCGGCTATTGCCAAATGCATTGAGCGGATTTTTAGGTTAGACTCTTAATCCTCTTTTTTGTTAAGCCTTAAGGATCAAAGGGAGGTTGTATGCTCGAGGTGAAGCCCTACATCGCTAAACATCCCATTCGTGTTGTCACCGCGGCCAGTTTGTTTGATGGTCACGATGCTGCCATCAATATGATTCGTCGCCTGCTTCAGGACAACGGAGTCGAGGTGATTCACCTAGGGCATAACCGCAGTGTGCAAGACATTGTGCGAGCGGCGTTGCAAGAAGGGGCGCAAGGAATCTGTGTGAGCTCTTATCAGGGGGGTCACATGGAGTTTTTCAAATACATGAAGGATCTGCTCGATCAGGCTGGAGCTTCCTATGTGAAGATCTTTGGCGGTGGCGGAGGAGTGATCATTCACGAGGAAAAGCGGGAACTTGAGGCCTATGGTATCACCCAGATTTTTCATCCCGATGATGGGCGCCGTTTGGGCTTGCAAGGCATGATGAATGTAATTTTAGAGGCCTGCGACTTTACTTTACCTCAACCGACCCTAGGCCCCTTAAACGAGTTGCCGGAGGATCAGTTACCCTCGCACCAGTTGGGACTATGGTTTGACGCCATCGAGCAAGGTCAGGAGTTACCGGCTTGGTCCGAGCAGCAGAAAAAAACGCCCTCCAGCAAACGTCCTTTGGTTCTAGGTGTTACCGGTACGGGGGGCGCTGGAAAATCGAGTCTGATTGATGAGCTCGTGTGGCGATTCTTGTGGGCTTATCCGAAGAAAAAAATAGCGATTTTTTGTGTGGATCCAACGAAGCGTAAGACCGGTGGGGCTTTGCTGGGGGATCGTATTCGGATGAATAGTTTATCTAACCCGCGTGTTTATATGCGTTCCTTGGCTTCGCGAGCCTCTGGAAAAGAAATTGCGGATGCTCTCCCGCGCATGGTGCAGGCAGCAAAAGGCATGGATTTTGATCTCATCATGGCCGAGACCAGCGGAATTGGGCAATCGGGCAGTGCGATTACGGAACTTGCGGATTTAAGCCTGTACGTGATGACCTCGGATTATGGAGCGAGCTCTCAGTTAGAGAAAATTGACATGATTGATCTCGCTCATCTGATCGCGATCAACAAAGCGGATCGTCGTGGTGCAGAGGATGCCATGCGCGAGGTGAGCAAGCAGTGGCGTCGCTCGCATAAGGTTTGGGATGAGGAGATCACGCCCCCTGTGTATCTAACCCAAGCTTCGCGCTTCAACGATCCGGGCGTACATCGATTATTTTTTCGCTTAAGTGAGGAACTGGAGAAAAAACAAAACGGCCAGTGGTTGTTACCGGAGAGCAAAAAATCTCAAATCCATGAGGCGAAAGCCCATATCATCATCCCCCCGCATCGCCAAAGTTACTTAGCTGAAATTGTGCATACTGTGCGTAGTTACAAACAGCGTGTTAAAGAACTGGAGCCTAAAGCTCGGCAATTGGGTGTTTTGCAACAACTTCGTCTGGCCTTACAAGGCTCAAGGTCTGAGGTAGAAGCTTTAATCAGCGAGCTGGAAAAAGATTTTACGGGGGAGGAGCTGCGCGAGCTGCGTGAGTACGAGGAGTTCTATCGTCGTTACCAACAGGATGAGTATGTTTACCGGGTGCGTGACAAAGAGGTGCGTCAGCCTTTGGTGAAAAAAAGTCTCTCGCAGAGTCGTATTCCTCGCGTGGTTGTCCCTAAGCTCGATGATTGGGGAGCGCGTTGGCGTTACCTGAAGCTGGAAAATGCCCCAGGGTATTTTCCCTATACGGCGGGGGTGTTTCCCCTGAAACGGGTGGACGAAGAGCCGAAGCGTATGTTTGCCGGTGAAGGCACTCCTGAGCGGACGAATAAACGTTTTCATTTTCTCACCCAGGGGGAAAGCTCTCACCGTCTTTCTACGGCCTTCGATTCTGTGACCCTCTATGGCCAAGATCCTTCACCGCGTCCTGATATTTTCGGTAAAGTCGGTGAGTCGGGGGTAAGCATTTGCACTCTTGAGGACATGAAAACCCTCTACAAGGGTTTTAATCTGGTGGATCCCAATACGAGTGTGAGCATGACCATCAATGGTCCAGCCCCTATGATATTGGCCTTCTTCTTTAATACCGCCATGGACCAATTTATCGAAAGAAAAGAACAAGAGTTGGGTCGGTCTTTGAGTGCGGCGGAAAAAGCTCAGGCCAAAGCCTATGTGCTGGAAAACGTCAGAGGCACAGTACAAGCCGACATCTTAAAAGAGGATCAAGGGCAAAATACGTGTATTTTTTCTACCGAGTTTGCCTTGAAAATGATGGGAGATATTCAAGAGTACTTTATCAAAAATAAAGTGCGCAATTTCTATTCTGTGTCTATCTCAGGTTACCATATTGCGGAAGCCGGAGCGAATCCCATTACTCAGCTGGCTTTAACTCTGTCCAATGGGTTTACCTATGTGGAGTACTATCTCGCCCGTGGTTTTCATGTGGACGAGTTTAGTCCTAATTTGTCTTTTTTCTTCAGTAACGGTATGGATCCCGAATATACGGTGATTGGTCGAGTCGCCCGTAGGATCTGGGCTATTGCTATGCGTGAAAAATATAAAGCCAGCGAAAGATCGCAAAAGCTCAAATACCACATCCAAACCTCCGGTCGCTCGTTGCATGCGCAAGAGATCGCATTCAATGATATTCGCACGACCTTACAAGCTTTGATTGCTATCATGGATCACTGCAATAGCTTGCACACGAATGCCTACGATGAGGCGATTACCACCCCCACAGAGGAATCGGTGCGCAGAGCCATGGCTATTCAAATGATCATCAACCGGGAATTTGGCTTAACCTTTAATGAGAACCCCATGCAGGGATCTTATTTTCTGGAAGAGCTCACGGAGCTTGTGGAAGAGGCCGTGCTGGATCTTTTCATGAAGATCAATGAGCGCGGGGGAGTTTTGGGGGCCATGGAAACCGGTTTCCAGCGTTCGCGTATTCAAGAAGAAAGTTTGTATTATGAGACGCTTAAGCATAACGGGGACCTGCCTATCATTGGGGTCAACACCTTTATTGATCCTAAAACTTTAGATCCCAATTATGTTCCGCCCAAGATTGAACTAGCGCGTGCCAGTTACCAAGAAAAAGAATCTCAACTACGTGGTGTAGAAAGCTTTCAAAAAGCGCACCATAGCGAGGCGGAGAGGGCGATTCAGCACTTGAAAGAAGTCGCTTTGCGCGGGGAGAATATTTTTGAGGCCCTCATGGAGGTAAGCCGCGTGTGTTCCCTCGGGCAAATGACTCAAGCTTTGTTCGAAGTGGGTGGGCAGTATCGGAGGAATTTATAAGTCTAGGCGACTTTGTGCTTGAGGGCCTGGAGCATCTCGGGAGTCACGGTGGTGCCCTTGGTTTGATTGCGTCCCCCTCTTTTAGCCTCATAGAGCTGGTGATCGGCAATGCGTGCAAGGGTTTGAGCGTCTATGGGTACTTGAGCGGCCGGTACTATGGCGTAACCAAGACTTGCTGTTAGTTGAATTTCATCTCGTCCCTGGACGAATAGGGTTTGAGCGATCGTATCTCGGAGGCGTTCACAAAAAATTTGAGCTCCCTCTGGATGGGTTTCGGTGAGCAGGATAAGAAACTCGTCTCCTCCGTAGCGCGCGGCTACATCAATGGTGCGGATATTATTTCGAATAATTCGTCCCACCTGTGATAGGACGTAAGAACCAAAAAGATGATCGTGACCGTCATTCACCGACTTGAAATAGTCCATGTCCATCATCACCACACAGACATAACGGTTGTAGCGTTTCGCCCGTTCAATTTCTAAGTGAATTTTGTTGTACATAGAGCGCATATTAAACAAGCCCGTGAGATCATCGATCTCTACCTGCGCTTGTAACTCCATGTTGGCAGCCATGAGTTTGCGGGTCAGATCACTAATTCTTAGCTGAGCGCGGATTCTTGCCAAAAGCTCGGGGGGGGCAAAGGGCTTGATGATGTAATCATCGGCCCCTCGGTCTAAAGCATTGACAATCGTTTCAGGGTTGTCGTCGCCAGAGATAATGACCACCGGGGTGTAAGGGTGCTCTTTTTTTTGCTTAAAATGCACGAGCCACTCCAGAGATGAGGAGTGCTCGGCGCGATGAGACTGTAGACGGATATCCAACAAAACCACATCATAGGCTGACTGAGTGAAATACTCGCTTCCAGGAGGTTCTGGGAGTGTGGTCACCTCATACTGGTCCCAAGAGAGGATATGCTCGAGGACTGTGCGCATCTCGGGATCGTCATCGATCACAAGAACGCGTGCTTTGGGGCGCAGTAAGGAAATGTTTTGAGGTAAAGACATCTTATTCTAGTTTATCGTTCTTTCTTGTGGGAATCACAGTCCATCAGGATTTTTTCTGGCTTAGGTCGAGGAAAAAAAGTCTTGCGTGAGGGGGCTTTTTCCTTCAGATTTTTCTCATGGAAAATCAGCTCCAAGAAAATAGTGAACGTTACGGACTTTCAGCGTGGGGACACCCCTACTTTCGTATCAACTCGGCAGGACATATTGATGTTACTCCTCTCGGAGAGAACGGTCCCCGCATTGATCTGTATGAGCTGACTCGCGATTTGCTCGATCGTGGAATGCGGGTGCCGATTATGATCCGCGTTCCTGATATCTTGAAAGATCGCGTGTGTCGTATCAACGAATGTTTTCAAAAAGCCTTTTCTGAACATAGTTACCGAGGACGTTACCGAGGGGTTTATCCTATTAAAGTGAACCAACAAAGGCATTTGGTCGAAGAGCTTTTAAAACATGGTCACCCATTTGGCTTGGGCCTTGAGGCGGGGTCAAAACCTGAGCTTTTGGTGGTCCTATCGATGCTCGATCATCCTGACGCGCTCATTGTCTGCAATGGCTTTAAAGATAGTGAGTATATTGAAACGGCTTTGTTGTCTCAGAAGTTGGGCAAATACACGATTATTGTGGTAGATCGTTTTGAGGAGATTGATCTCATCATTCAAGGGGCCAGAAAGCATGGTATCCGCCCCCATATTGGTTTTCGGGTCAAGCTCAACTCGCAGGGAGCCGGTCGCTGGGTAGATAGCTCAGGGGCAAAAAGTAAATTTGGACTTACGACCCTGGAGGTAGCACAAGGGATTCAGAAGCTTAGAGAGGCGGAGTTACTCGACTGTTTAGAGCTCATTCATTTTCATATTGGCTCACAGATTCCAAAAATTCAAAACATCAAAGCCTCTTTGAAGGAGGGCGTGAGGTTTTTCACTGAGGTCTATCGAATGGGTGCTACCAATTTGCGCTTTATTGATGTGGGTGGTGGCCTAGGGGTGGACTATGATGGCTCGGGTAGCAGCGACGTCAGTATCAACTACAGCGTGCAGGAGTACGCCAACGACATTGTCTCAGCTTTGCAAATCGCCTGTGATGAAAAACAGATTCCGCATCCCGATATCATTACGGAATCAGGACGTTATCTCGTAGCTCATCACTCTGTGCTGGTATTTAATGTTACTGGGCACAATAATCTGTTGCGACTAGAGCCCCCTGCGCGTGCCACTCGCTCTGATCATCAGGTGATGCAGGATTTGCAATATATTTTTGATCGTCTTTCTGAAAAAAATCTCAATGAGTCCTTTAACGATCTTCAACAATTGCGTGGGGAGTTTCTGCAGCTTTTTGTCTATGGCGTGCTCACACTAGAGCAGCGGGCTTGGTGTGAAGCTATGTTTTTTGCCATTGCCAATAAAATGCTAGGGATAGCGGCTCAGAGTGAGGACTTCGAACATATCCGCTCTTCTTTGTATTCCGAGCTCTGTGACACCTATTTCTGCAACTTCTCAGTGTTTCAATCGATTCCGGACTTATGGGCCGTGGATCAGGTGTTTCCCGTGATGCCGATTCACCGCTTAGATGAAAAGCCTAGTGTGTATGCCACTTTAGCTGATCTGACTTGTGATTCGGATGGAAAGATGGATAAGTTTATCGATCTTTCGCAAAGCTCTGGTTACCGCAGCACTTTGCCGGTGCATCCTTTGCGTGCGGGAGAGCCTTATTTCATGGCGATTTTCCTTACTGGGGCTTATCAGGAGATCTTGGGTGATTTGCACAACTTGTTTGGTGATACTGATGCTGTGCATGTGACCATTACCGACAAGGGATATATGCTCGATCACTACATCCCGGGTGATACGGTAACCGAAGTGTTGAGTTATGTGCAGTATTTGCAACTCAATCTTATCGAGAAAATTCGTCGTTTTGCTGAAGAGTCCGTTCAGAGGGGACTGGCTACCAAGCAAGATGTGAAAATGCTATTGAAGTTTTACGAAGAGGGACTTTCGGGTTATACCTACTTAGAGGATGGACTATGAGTGAGCTCAAGTATTCCGATCTGATCAAGCAGACCTGGCAGAGGGTTTATGGTGAGTTACCCTTGTTTGCGGGTGTGGGCTTGCTCTTTATCTTTGTTCAGGTATTTACGACTCAGCTGCCGTTGATAGGAGGAATTTTGTCTTGGCCGCTAACCGTGGGCTTGTTCCGCCTAATTCATGTACTAGACCGCCAAGGAGAACTTGAGATTTCTGCGTTTTTTTGGCCTTTCATGGATAAACAGCGGCTACTTCGGATTCTTGTGGTGGGATGGTGGCAAACTTTCCTTATCATTTTGGGTTTCTTATTGTTACTGATTCCTGGTGTCTGGCTTTCGGTAGCCGTGGTCTTTGTGATGCCGTATTTTGCCTTATCCCCTCGCCAAGGAGAAAAATGGGATGAGGCCATTCGCTGGTCTATGCGCAAGGTTAAGGCTATAGGTTGGTGGCGAGTGTTTGGCTTGCTTTTGGTAGTAGGCTTGTTGAATTTGCTTGGATTCTTAGCCCTGGGCTTTGGCTTGCTGATCACAATTCCTATGAGTCTTTTGACGATTATACGGGTGGTGGAAAGAGAGCTTGCCAAAGAATCTGAAGGACACGTGGTGCTTCGGTAGGGAGTCCTTTCAATATGCCTTTGTGGCTTGGGGTTATTCTTATTCTTATCAGCGCAACTTTGGCGATTGCCGGGGTGATCCTTTGGCTTCGCTTGCGAGATGAAAAAGCTTGGGCTTTCAAGAAAGAAATGGAGTTATCGCAAAAAAACTCCGAACTAGAAAAAGCTTTGAGTGAGGAACGTGAACGCATGATGGGTCAGGTGCAAAAGATCGCTGAGCTTGAAGCGCAAGCAGCCGGACTTCACAAGCGATTAGCAGAACAGCTGGAGCAGAAAGATAAAGACCAAGAGTTTTTAAAGTTGCAATTTCAGTCCCTCAGTCAAAAATTGTTTGATCACTATACTCAGTTGATGCAAGCTCAGGCGGGTAAAGAAATTTCCCAGGTTTTAGCCCCTTTACGTGATCAGCTTGGTCAGTTTCATCAGTCTTTACAACAAAAGTATGAAACTGAACTCAAAGAGAGGCATTCGCTAAAAAACGAAATCGAGCGCTTGATTCAAATGAATGATCGTATGTTACTTGAGGCCCATCAGCTCACTCAGGCCTTGCGCGGGGACAACAAAGTTCAAGGGGATTGGGGCGAGTTAGTCTTGGAGAGGATCTTAGAGGCTTCAGGTTTAAAACAGGGGCAAGAGTACGAGGTGCAAGAATCCAAATTGTCGGAAGAGGGAGAGCGCTACCGGCCTGATGTGCTCATCTATCTTCCTGAGGGGCGGCATATCGTGATTGATTCTAAAGTCTCTCTCAAGTCCTACGAATCATATCGGCAGGCCGAACAGGAAGGAGAGCGGCAGCAGCATTTGGAGGCCTTCTTTCAATCGGTAAAGCGACATATTGATGGTTTATCGGCCAAGAGCTACCAAAAACTCAAGGGTGTTAATTCTCCAGATTTTGTGTTTTTGTTTTTTCCGATTGAGCCCGCTTATTTGCTTTTGATGCAGGAACATCCGGATTTAGCTATGGAGGCTTGGAAAAAAGGGGTGGCTTTGGTCACTTCGACTACCTTGTTGACTAGCTTAAAAACCGTGGCCTCGATTTGGCGAGTGGAAAAACAAAATAAAAATGCGCAGGAAATCGCACAAGAAGCGGCCAAGATGTATGATAAATTTGTGGGTTTTTTGGATGATTTCGAAAAAATGGGACGCTTATTTGAGCAGGGACAACGCCAATATCAAGAGGCTCTTGGAAAGCTCAGAGATGGTCCAGGTAACGTTTTCCGCAAGATGGAAAAACTCAAGGAATTAGGCGCACCAGCGCAAAAAGCATTAAAATCGGAGTATTTGGATTCATAAAGAATCACAAAATCCAAGATAGGCCGACACGTGAAGCCAAATCATAAACGACTTGATTTTCATTAATCGGTGTTTGCACCGTATCAGCAGCAAGGCGCAAAGAAAAACGCTCACCTAGTAAAATCCTCATACCAACTCCTGCGGAGGGAGCCAGGGCATCTGGCGGAGTTACGCTAAACGGAATATCATTATCAATTTGTACTTCCTGCTTTCTACGGATTTGGCTCACTCCTAAGCGCACAAAAGGTTGCCAAGCGTCGCGACGACCGGCAAGCAACCAAATCACGGAAGCATCTAAACTTTGGGTTTGCTGTGTAGAGGTGCGTTGGGCGTTACTGTTGTTCAACGCGCTATCTTTCTCCTTTCGAACGAATAATCCATCGGTGTAGGACAGTTCTAGCGCAAAGGACTCCCCCAAATAAAAAGCTACCCCCACAGTGGTCGATTGGTTAGCTAACCAATTGAGGGAATCAAAAGTTCGTCGCATATAATTGTAGCTAAGGGTGAGTTCAGAGGTGAGGGCCCAACTTTTGCCTGAAGAAAGCAGTGTCATAGCAAGCGCGAGAAATAAAGATAGGCCACGATGAAGAGTAAAAAATAAGCTACTATCTTGCGTGCCTAGGTTCATATGGGGTAGCTTTAGTGAGTGAGTGTTGAGTGAGGATTTTGGTTCACCGTCTAAGCTTTTCATGGGCACCTCGAGATGAATATAGATATTCCAAGGATTGGGGAGCCGAGTAAATATAGCCCTATTCGATCTTAAAAATCTGCAGAGAGTTTTGTATCTCAGCGTGTTCAGGTTCAAACGACTCTAGTCGAAACAAAACAATAGCCTCTGTTTTTTGACCCTTAGCCATATTGTAAACCACTTGGTCAGCATGGCTTAAAACAAGGAAAAGGCCTTTCCCAGCTCCACCCTTACCTGGGTCTTGTTGAAATTGGCCACGCATTCCCTGGGTAACATACCGTACAAGGGTGCTGGCATCCAGGGAGCCAAAGGGATCCAGTACACTGAGTGCTACGATCATCCCATCACTGCCCACTTGTACTTGAACAGCCTCGGACGACGACAGTTGGATCATATCCGTGCGAGGTAGGTGGTTGTAGCGACTGTGCCCTTGATGATCAGTAGGAGCATCAAAAAGAGCGTTCATGAGAAGTTCTTCGAGCATATGCTCAATACGCGCTAAAATGGATTTTCTCACCTTCATGGCTTGCAATTTTTGACTCACCTCAAAAATAAGTGAAGAGCGCTCGTCACTTCTTTGGATGGAATACTCGCTGACCTGTGAGCCCCAGGAGAGATATTTACGAATCCCCCAATAGTTAGAAAATAAAATTTTACTAAAAGCCGAGGAGAGGAGTTTGATTTTGTCAGAGCGAGGGGTGCTGGTGGGGATCCAACACAGGTGATTCCAAGAGGAATCTTTTGCTTGTGCGAGGGTGTAAAAGTCTTCGGGGTTTTCTACAACAAGTAAAATTTCGGCCTGAGGGTCACTTCCAACACTGGACTGAAAAGAGGGCCAATCCTTGACGCACAGAACTTTATCGTGAGAGGCCAAGGCGGGAGCCGACTCGGAAAAGCCCACCACTCCAGCTACTTGAGACAACAAATGCTGCAGCTTCTTGTCTTGTACCGCTATTTTGATTTTTTTAGGCACCTGATTTTGGCGAAGAGTTTGGCCCATTTGCTCTATAAGCATTTTTACGTGCTCTTGGGTTGGTCCAGTTAGCTGAGGTAACAGGCTTTTGAGTTGGAGGAGTAGCTCTTCAACTTTTTGGCTTTTTTGTTCCCAGTTAAAATCCAGACTCTGGTTGAGAAGTCGCAGTTGCTCTTCGGTCACTCGCACTTTTTCTACAAGCCGGTTAACCTCTTTTGCGCGGTGGTTTGTGCGCTTAAGTCGCTCACTGGCAATGGCTGGTATGGCTTGGGTAAGGGCGGCGCGGATAGCTCCCTGATGTTGACCATCGAGACGATCTAAAGCCGTAAAGCTCCAACGGACGGCCTCAGTGGATGGGGCCGCAAAAACACTGGCAATAGCAGGTCTTTTGAGTAACCAGCCCATTTCGCCTACCACCTCACCTGTTTCCTCCAAGAGATTTACGGTCTCTCCGTTTAAGCGTATATGGAAAACGCCTGATACCAGAACGTAGAGATAGGTGTTGGATTGCTCTTCGGCGATGAGGCATGTCTCTTGGGGGAAAGAGACCTGCTCGCTGGATGATAGAAGATCTTGAAAAGCCTGAGAATTCAGATCCTTGAATGCGGGGCTCAATTTAAGGGTTTGTTCTATGACAGAAACGGTCACTCCCATAGTCTAATGGGCCCGAGGACTTGGAATAAAGTATTTTTCACGGCTAGACTAAGGTTTTGGAGTCAATATGGCCCTTGCTCCGTTTGGTCTATGGCATTGTTCGAAGCCTGGTGGTCCGTGCTGAATAGACATTATGATTTCTGCGGTTGTCGCACTGCAAACTCGAGAGCAGAGCGACTTTTTATCTTTTTTATAGGTGTTTGCTGTTGTAAACAAAAAGCTTATGAGTAAGATGCGAAAGGTTGGACGCTATCTGGCCTCCCTACAGCTAGCCGTGGTGGTGTTGGTAGCACTCGCTGTTCTTATTGCTTGGGGTACTTTCGTAGAGTCACGTTACCAGGACGCTTGGCGAGCCAAAGTGGAGGTTTATCAATCCTGGCCCATGCTAGTGGTCATGGGAGTGTTGGCGGTAAACTTAACCGCAGTGATGGTGGATCGTTGGCCATGGAAACGCCGCCATCTCTCCTTTGTTTTAGCACATATCGGAATTTTGATTCTGTTACTGGGGGCCGTGCTGACCAGCGAATGGGGTTTAGATGGCTCTATGCGTGTGGAGATCAATCAATCCAGTCGCTGGGTTTATGTTCCAGAGACTGAGGTTACTGTTTGGAGTTCTTTTGATGGAGATAAGTTTTCTCGCATTTTTTACCAAGCGATAGATTTTTATAAAGATCAGCACTGGTTGGGACGGAGCATTCCTCTAGACCAAGGCTCTTTGCAGTTTGTGGAGTGGCAGCCTTACGCCATCAGTAGTCGAAAGATTCGTCGTTCTTCCTCTAAGCAGGCTGGCAGCGCTATTCAATTCACCCTCAAAAATGATCGTGTGCAAGTGACCGAGTGGTTATTCCGCCCCCGCCAGGCCTCACGGGTAGCTAGCTTTGACTTTGGCCCCGCCCGGGTTCACTGGGGTGATGATCAAGGACCTTCTTTTCCTGTGCGCAATGAAATTTATATTTATCCCAATGGTAACAAAGACAATCCTTTAAATTACGTCATTTATTCGGCTTCAGAAAAGCATCCGGTGAAAAAAGGTTCCTTTGGGCTAGGTCAAGCGGTTGATACGGGTTGGATGGGATTGCAGTTGGAGGTCGTGCAATATCTGCCTCAGGCCGAAGAGGTCTACGACTTTCAATTTTTGACATATAAAACAGAGCTCACGCAGCCGGCCCTGCGGGTGCGATTTCAAGACCGAGACTACTGGGTTTTACAAAACGATGTGGTGAAAATGTTTACTGACAAAGGGGTTTATATTCTATCCTTCGGGCAAAAAAGAATTGATGTGGGATTTGATCTGGAGCTGAAAGAGTTTCGCATGGATACTTATCCAGGAACCCGCCGCCCAGCGACTTATCAAAGTTTGGTGCGCACACCCGAGGGGGAGGAGGTTTGGATCTCTATGAATGAGCCCCTCAAATACAAGGGTTTGACCTTTTATCAGGCCAGTTATCAACAAGGTCAGGATGGTTCGGTGATAGCCAGTATTTTTTCGGTGAATTATGATCCAGGTCGTTGGCTAAAATACTTTGGAAGTCTGATTCTATCGATCGGGGTGGTGATTTTGTTTTACGATCGCAGGAAAAAATCGCGTCATCAAATGGCTCCGCATCTTGAGACAGGAGTTTAGTATGTTACCAAGACATGGGCTCACAACAGATATTCGGTGGCACCTTGCCAAGTATCTCCATCAGGTAGCACTTTGGTCTAAAGGTTTTACCGCAAAACCCACCCTCACCTTTGTTGTTTTAAATGTTATGATCAGCCTTTTTGGCCTGATATTTGAAGCGCGTGCCGGTTTGGAGGATCTTAAGGCTATCGAATCCTTGCCTGTTTTAGATGGAGGTCGAGTGAAACCCTATGGGGTGTGGGCCAAGGAGGTTTTGCAGCTTATCTATGGGAAACAAAGCTACGAGGGAAGACCAGCTTACGAAGTAGTAACCACCATGTGGCTAGAGCCTCAGCTGTGGCAAGAAAAGGAAATATTCCAAATCAAGCGTTTTGAAATCAAAAAAGCTTTGGGCTTAAGTGATGAGGTGGAACATCTCAGTTGGAAGGCCTTGAATGAAAACCCTCGGCTTCCTGATCTTATGCAAATGTTGCAAGACAAGCGGGCCAACAAGGAAAAGTTGGATCCTTTTTTTCAGGATGTGGCTCGCTTGGAATCAGCCCTAGTGACTTTTCGAGAAATGGCCTCGGGACGTTTGTTAAGGGTGTTACCAGTTTCATTCGATCAGTGGAAGGATCTTACCGAGCTTAACGAGGAAGAGTTGCAAAGATTTATGCGGATCACCCAAGCATTTGTGGAAAACTTAGGTGACAATAAAGACTCAGAGGCCCGACTTCAACAGGCGATCAAGGACTTTTTAAAGTTGTATCCTTCAAGTGTGCCCGTGCCTCATCGCTCGATAGCATGGGAACTTTGGTATGAAAAATGGCACCCCTTTCGTTGGGCTTATGGGTTTTACTTTTTGACAGCTGTAGCCCTCTTAGTGGGTTGGATTATGCAAAAGCCATGGCCTCGGTCATGGGCTTATGCTTTGGCGAGTTTGGGTGTTATTATGCATATCATGGGGTTTACGATTCGTAGTTACCTAACAGGTCGGGCTCCGGTAACCAACATGTATGAGACGGTAGTGTGGGTCAGTTTTGGTGCTTTCGTGTTTTCGGTCATTTTAGAGATTTGGTACAAGAGCAGACTGTATCTTGGCTTAGGAGCCTTGGGAGCTGCTTTGGCCTTGTTGCTCAGTGATATGTCGCCTGCCGTGCTAGATCCCAGCTTGCAGCCGTTGGAGCCTGTCTTGCGCAGTAACTTTTGGCTCACGGTTCATGTGTTAACGATTACCGTGAGTTATGCGGCCTTTTTACTGGCTTTCATTTTGGGTAACGTGGGATTGTTCTATTGGGTACGATCACCTGAGAAAAAAGAACTGATTGAATCCCTGACTTTAGGTTGTTACCGGGCCGTGCAGATGGGAGTGGCTCTGTTGGCCCCTGGGATTATTCTCGGCGGAGTGTGGGCTGATTATTCTTGGGGAAGATTTTGGGGCTGGGATCCAAAAGAAACTTGGGCTTTGATTGCACTATTAGGTTATTTAGCCTTACTGCACGCTCGCTTAATCGGGTGGTTGAAAAGTTTTGGATTTATGGCGTGGTCTGTTCTGAGTTTCCATCTGGTGATTATGGCTTGGTATGGGGTCAACTATGTGTTGGGGGCCGGTTTGCACAGTTATGGTTTTGGAGCAGGAGGCCTAGAGTATGTGAGTGCTTTCGTGGTCCTTAACATGGCCTATGTGTTCTTCACTTGGTGGATTTATCGCGGACTTCGTTCGAAAGAGGCGAGGTAGTTATATATCAACTATCCCCACCACTTTGTTGGCACTGAAGAATCCGTTTTTTGCAGTTATTTCCTCCTTGGGCTTTTTCGTTTCGCCCCGGGGCACGCCATCCATGGCTCAGCTGCAAAGGGCTTCCGCCCTTGGCCATCCATGGTGCAGAGACCTCCGGGGGAAAGAAAAAGCCCAAGGAGGTATACAAAAAAACGCACGATTTCTCCCAGTTTTTGAACGATTTTTATCAAAGTCCTGGGGGTTATTGTGTTACCAGAGAGAATAAAATGCATCTCTGGACAGCCTTTCAAGGCGTCATGGAATGAATCAGGTTCCACTACCTTGTGACTTTGCGTAGGGCATAGATAAATTGCCAAAACGGTACGAGGCGTTCAAGCGCCTTAGGATCTAGGAAGGTATAGACTCCATCGCTCTCCATGACCTTGTCGGAAATGAGTTTTTTCGCAATCAAGCTCTCCACTTGTTCAATTCTAATGAGATCACCGAGCTCGCGCATGGAATCGTTTTGCACTTGTGTGAGAGAGAGTTTGATGAGCCCCTTCTCATTAGGGGTAAGCTTTTTTGCAAAATGCAGTAAGCCCGATAGAATCTGAATTTCTTTCTCCTCGAGGGTGGCACGTTCTTCCTCTTTTTGGAATAGGTACTTGTTGTGCCACTCGACGAATTCGAATAAGAAAGCCAAATCAAAAAGAGTAATATTTTGCCCCCCATCTCCCGTGCTCTCTGTTTTAGCCAGGCCTTGGGTCACTAAAACTTCTACCAACTTATTCATTTTGTGCGTGGGCTCTCCAAAGACTTGAATGGTATATTTGCGAAGAATGTTACTATTTAGTATAACAACTTGTTCTTGAGCTTCATCTTTCTTCCCATAGCGAAAGGCCACGAAAGCAAGAATACTGACTAACTTATTGGTGAGATGCGGAGGAAACATCACATCGTCTTCTCCGCTAGCTTTTTCCAGCTCGCGAATTCTTTGATTAGCTTTCCTCAGGTGTTCATTCACTGTTTTCATGATGGCCTTGAGCCATTCGGGGAAGCTTGCAAATTGGTGTAAGAGAGCCTTGTACGGAAGGGCAATGACCTCACTATCTTTTACTGCTCTCACACTAGCCGATCTGGGTTTGAGATCGAAAAAAGCCATCTCGCCCACCATGGCTCCGGGCCCCAGTTCGGCTAAAATAACCTCTCCCTCACCTTTGCTTTTGATGACCTGTAATCGCCCAGACTTGACTACATACATGGCATCCGGCTCATCGCCTTCTTTGAAAAGATACTCATCTTTACTGAGCTTGCGGATACTCGTGCTCACATTAGCTATGGTAACCCAAAATGCGATAACTCCAATCTCAGCGCTGAGTAACTAGACTTTTATCCATTAAAGCTCAAAGGGCTTCAAGCGAGTAACATGTAATCATCTGTTTTTTTGACAGTGGTGAGGAGTCTTGGTGTAATAGGATAGTGTCTAAAATCACTAGGTCTTTCTTAAGTTTTCACCGGCGAAAACTTTCCTATTGGCGCGGTGTCTGTTTCCATGGCCCAAGGTCTAATTTTCTTAGATGGATATTTTCCTCACTATCCCTATTGTGGATAGCATCCTGTGCTCTCTATGAATCTCAATCTTGGATGGATTTTCAACAGGATGTTGAAGAAGGTAAAATTCAAACCCTCCATATTCAACAGGATTTTCTGGTGGATACCGGATATATCGATCATTTTCTAGAGGGGGACTCCAGATCTATCGTTCAAACCGGTGTAGGGGAGTGTTTTGATGGTTTGTCGGAGATGCGGGCTCTATCCGAAGAGAGAGAGGAGTCTTTTGGAGATGAGCGGAGTCGGAGGGAGGGGGGAGCTAAGAGTCTGGAGTTGCCCCTCCCAGATGAGCTCAATGAAATGTGAACAAGATCGACGCAAAGGGAACAAAACCTCGAAGGAGAGACTTATGGTCATAAGGTGGATGAATGAGGTGGGTAAAGGCTGGTTTATAGTCACGTTGTTACTTTGGTCTTTAGGGCTTTGGGGGCAAGAGATTGCTAAGGTTAAAGGTCAACAGGTTTTGATTCGCGGTGGAGATTTTTCGGAAGGGGAACAGCTTTATGTGTACAATGATTCAGGTAAGAAAGCTGGTTTATTAGAAGTGACCAAAGTTCAAGGAGAGCGAATCATTGCCAAGATCTTAAAAGGAAAAGCGCAACCTGGGTGGTCGGTATCGGCAAAAGAGGATTCTTCAAAATCAAAAAGCTCCTCATCTGCGGGTAAGCCGATTCGTAAAAAATGGGGTGTTTTGGGAGGGCTTGCGCAAAACCAAATGAGCATTAAACTCGCCGGCACCACAACGGATTATGCGGGCTCTAGTTTTCATGCTATGGGTTTTTTTGATATTCCTTTTAGTACAAATCTTGTGATGCGTGGTAAGGGAGGGATTTACCAGTTCACGGTGCAGAAAAACAGTGCGGGGGCGAGTTTTAACTATCTTGGTCTTGAGGGATCCCTACAGTACTATTTGGGCAACTCGTTTTGGCTTGGCGGAGGAGGGGCTTTCCTCCTGACAGCATCCAAATCATCCAATATTCCTGGTCTGGATGCTAGTAGTAGCACCAACAGTTATTTTTTCGGTGGTGTCGGCTTTGATTGGCGTTTAGGAAAAAATACGGTGTTACCCTTGGCTCTTGATTATGCTATGTTCCCCGGTTCTAGCGGAGTATCGGCCTCTAGTATGATTATTCGTGCGGGTTATTCGTGGGCGTTTTGATGAGTTTTTGATCTCTGAGTAGTAGAGGCCGAGTTATGAGCAGAGCTCAGTCGAGTAGTTCATGGAGAACGAGCTTTTTAGTAAGGGTATAGGGAGTGGGAGATTGTGAATAAGGGTGTAAAAAGATCCCTCTTATTTTTAAAAACACCTCTATGGTTAGCGTGGACAGGACTCGTGGCTCTGTCCTGTCAGAGTTTGCGTCCAGAAAAAGCCCATGATCGTGTACTTCTTGGCATGGGGGCGGGGGGGCTAGCTGGTGCGGCGTTGATAAGCGCTCAGCCCT
>CAZZMS010000192.1:0-4769 GCA_964655485.1 uncultured Pseudobdellovibrionaceae bacterium
TCTTAATGGGCGGCCATGGCTAGAAGTAGTTGAACCTGATTCATTCAATTGCAGCTGAGCCACGGAGGGCGTGCCCCGGGTCGAAAGGAAAAGCCCAGGGAGGGAAAAATTGTAAAATGGGTTTTCTGGGACAAGGAAGTAAAAGGTCATCCTCTGGGCTCAAGTCGAGCTGGACTTGGAATAAGTGCTGTCACTCCGATTTTCTGAGTGAACAGATGGGGTGATGTTTCAAGCTTTTGCCCATCAAGCCGAAAGAGGATGACTTGCGGTGGCAACCACTGAGCGTGAATTACTTGTTTCATGGATAGGCCCAGTCTCATATGGCCGTGGTATGTCATCGGCAAGAGGTGTTTTGAGACACTTTTATTTACTCTGTTTGAAGCTAATTCTTTTTTGGTGGGTCCTCTTTGTGACCAGCATAAGCTCGCTGGCCCAAGCTCAGGATCGTCTGACTTTGAAGAATGGTTTTGCTACTCCCAAAGATCCCTCTCGTTTGGAGGTTTCAGTCATCGACGAGAAACAAGCGCGCGGGCTGTTTCACGAGTTTGCTAACCAGTTAGACATACCTTTCGATTACGTCAAAGATGGTTGTTATGCCCGTGCTCACTTGATGGCCGAGTGGGCTGAGAAAAAAGGGATTCACATGGCCAAGGTGTTTGCCGAGGGAGATTTACAAGCTTACTTAGATTCCGGGGAGGAAGCTTTTGTCCAGTGGTCTTGGCATGTGGCTCCTGTGGCATTTGTACGCGATTCAAACGGTAAGCCGAAACTCATGGTGTTTGATCCCTCTTTGTTTTCTGAGCCTGTGCCCTTGGAGACATGGAAGAAACGCTTGTTATCGCAAGACCCCAGCCTTAAGGAATATCGCCCGAAATTAGATCAGCTGTATTTTGGCTCGCGTTACCAGTATTTTACTCGGGATATGGAGGAGTATAAGTCGAGCTGGCAAAAAGCTGACTTGGAGCATGCGAGAGTTACCCTCAGTGAATATCGTGAGCGCTTACAGCAGCTGCATCAACAGATGTCTTTGCCGCCTTATCGACACCGGGGCCAGGAGGGGACGAGATGAGATCGTTCAGTCTTTCTCAACTCTTGAGCTTGTTTATTTTGATTTTGAGTCTGCAGAGGAACTCATGGGGGGCAGGTATGCCGACGGCGATCGCTGAATACAAGGGATATGCGGAAGAGGCCTCAGTGAAACCCTTGATCTTGAAGCGTGCGATTGTGCGTTTCAAAGAGACCTCAAGCGATTTCCTGATCGCTCTGGATAAACAAGCGGCTTTTTATCGTTTCCCCAAAAAGCCTGACTCAGCTGAGGATGTTAGGCGTTTTCTCACGAAAAAACAGAAAGAAAAAAAAGTTTTGACCTTCGTTGTCAATCCACTTTCCATTAAGATCATAAAAATCAGTGAAGTTTCTGGTGCGGAGTGATAAATAAACTTCTGTTACAAGCTTTAAGAGGCTCTTTTGCGGGGTTGTTGGACCGTTTCGGTGTCCCACGGATTCCTTAAGCGAGAGAGACAGGATTTATTGATTGGTAACATAAATCCAAGCCTTAATTGACTTGACTGAGGCGGAGTAGGGACGCACTCAAGAAAATAAAGCGAGGGGAACACTTATGTCATTTGCAGCCAACCGGATTCGAAATATCGCCATCATTGCTCACGTGGACCACGGGAAAACCACTCTCGTGGATCACTTGATCAAACAAGCAGGTATTTTTCGCGAAAATCAACACGTGGAAGAGCGGCTTATGGACTCCATGGACTTGGAGCGTGAGCGCGGGATTACCATAGCAGCTAAAAACGCTTCTTTTGAGTACAAGGGTTATAAGATTAATATCGTGGATACTCCCGGGCACTCCGATTTCGGCGGAGAGGTAGAACGTTCATTGAACATGGTGGATGGGGCCATTCTATTGGTGGATGCCGCAGAAGGGCCCTTACCGCAGACGCGCTTTGTGTTGAAAAAGGCCTTGGAGCAGGGTTTGCGCATCATTGTGTGTATCAACAAAATTGATCGCTCCGATGCTCGCCCGCAAGAGGTGCTGAATGAAATCTTCGATCTCATGGTGGACTTAGACGCTCCAGACTCGGTACTGGATTTTAATCCCGTTTATGCCATCGCTCGTGAGGGGAAAGCCACTTTAGATCTTAATCAGCCCTTGGGTAATCTTGAGGTGCTCTACGAAAAAATCGTTAAAGAAGTCCCTCCTCCGCAAGTAAGCCAAGACGCCGAGCTTTCTGTATTGATTTCCAATATTGCCTATAACTCTTTTGTGGGGCGTATGGGTATTGGTCGCATTTTTCAGGGCGTATCAAAGTTGGTGACGAGGTCTTGGCGGCCCAAGAGGCAGGACAAAAAAAGTTTCGTGTAACAGCCTTGCATCAGTTTCAGGTAAATCAAATGGTTTCGGTCCAAGAGGTGGGGGCAGGGGACATTGTGATCATTGCAGGTCTGGAAGATATTCAAATTGGTGACACGGTTACTTCGGTGGCTAATCCCAAGATCCGCCCTCGTATTCGTGTAGAAGAGCCCACAGTAGCGATGATTTTTTCTGTCAATGATGGTCCATTTGCAGGGCGTGATGGCAAGAAAGTTACTTCTCGTCAAATTTTAGAGCGTTTAGAAAAAGAGTTACTCAGTAACGTAGCCATTCGTGTAGAGCGCACGGCGAGTAACGAGGCTTTCAAGGTTATTGGCCGTGGCGAGTTGCAGCTTGGAGTTCTCATTGAACAAATGCGCCGTGAGGGCTTTGAGCTTTGTGTGTCTAAGCCGCAGGTCATTTTTAAATTTCAAGATGGTAAAAAAATGGAACCCATGGAACTGGTGGTGATCGATGTGGCCGATCAGTATGTGGGTGTAGTGACGGAAAAAATGGGCATTCGTAAGGGTGTTATGACCAATATGGTGGCCAAGGGCTCAGGGCGAACCCGTTTGGAGTTTCGTATTCCCTCTCGTGGTTTAATTGGTTACCGCAGCGAATTTTTAACCGACACACGGGGAACGGGTTTATTGAATACACAATTTGAAGGATGGGAAGAGTATCGGGGTGACATCCAAGGCCGGATCAACGGAGCGATGATTTCTGATCGTCAGGGCGTGGCTACAACCTACGCCTTGTTTAACCTGCAAGAGCGTGGACGAATGTTTATCGAACCGGGAGCTGAAGTGTATCAAGGAATGGTTGTTGGAGAACACGCCAAAGATAATGATCTCGAAGTCAATGTGACTCGGGAGAAGAAGCTTACCAATGTCCGCTCCTCGGGGGCTGATGAGAAGTTGATCCTAGTGCCGGTTCAGCCTATGACCTTGGAAAAGGCTATGGAATGGATTGAGGACGAAGAACTCATCGAGGTGACGCCCAAGCACATCCGACTGCGTTGCCGTGAACTTGATCCCCACAAACGCAAGAAAAAGGCTGTGGCCGAGACTTAACCTGAATTGTCGTTTGTCAAAAGCCTGATTTCCCCTTAGATTCAAGCGCCAAAAGGAGCGTGCTATGGGGGAGATGGGATTTTGGATATTTTTAGTCAAGCGGCAAAGTTTGGTTCTGTTTTTTCACGCTTTCTCAACCTTATTACTATTCCTCTTGCCTCAGGCTGTGGCCCGAGCCGAGGAAATTATTCCGGCTAAAATTCAATCCCGATTGGCTAAAGAGTTTGGACGACTTGAAGTGCACGAGAGTCTTCCCCTTATCGATGCGGAGCTGTTCGAAGGTTTGAGTTTAGGTCTTCGTTACCGCTATGATCTGGAGCCATCCTTTAATGGCCGTTACCATTTGCGCTTAGATCGTTGGCTAGTGGAAGCTAAGCTTAGTCCCGGCGATTGGCTGAGCCAGTGGAATGAACGCCTCGGATTAAGCTTCACCAAAGGCAGTGAAGTAGCTTTTATTCGTCCATTCAAAGAAAAAGGGGCTTCGGCTATTGCCGCTCCCTACACGCCGGCTCATATCCCATTTACTTTGGAAAAACTTCGTTCCAAGTTGCAAGTAGGCGACTTGGTGGTGCTCAACACCCATCTTACTCTGTTACTCGGGGCCTCGCAGGTGTGGGGGCTGTCGCCGGAGGTCTCTGCGCAAGTTTGGACTCATTATGTGGTTTCTGGGGCTTTTCAGATCCACATTTTAAAAGTTAGCCCGCAAATGGCGCGTTTAAGGTTTTTTGCTTTGAAAGATGAATCGATTCCTGGCGGTTTTCGTTTGGGCGTCAGTCGCAGCTGGAAATGGGTAGGGCTTGAGGTTGTGGATAAACAACTGAAGCGACTTTTGGATGCAACTAAGTTTGTGGAATCCAGTATGGAAACAGGGCGCCGTAAACTGGTGTTACTGGATTACTACGTGCGCTTGGATCGCCCTGAAGTTGATGAGGCTTACAATAAGAGCATGAATCAGTTTTTCACGCTCAAGTCAGCTCGCTTGATTAATCCTTTTATTGGTCAAAACGAAAAAGAAGATCTCCTCGTAGCGGATCTTACCGCTTTGGAGGAAATGTCGCGCCTTCATCCGGAATGGGTGAGCTTGGCTTTTAAGGGCACCAATAGCACGGAAAAGCGATCTCAGGATCATTTCAAGTTAGGAGTGCTTTTGGCATCAGCCTCTCAAGGGCGTCTTTACATGGAAAACTTTTTAAGTCTGGATCAATCCATCACTCCGACTTCATTTAAGCATTATTTATTTCATTGGTTTGAGCGGAGTAAAAGTTGGCGAGCCTTTTTTAACTTCTTCGGTAGCAAGTCGTGGAGTCGCGCGTTTTTGCTCATGGGGGCTA
>CAZZMS010000193.1:0-15190 GCA_964655485.1 uncultured Pseudobdellovibrionaceae bacterium
ATGTAGGCAGGCAGTGGTATTGGGATGATGATGATTTGTATGACTATGCTGGCTCGCGATATGCTTATGCCCGTGATGAGGGTGGGGGGTGGTATTGGGATGATGGTGCTTGGTATGGGTATGATGGCTCACGGTGTGATGATGACCGGGATGATGGTTGGCGGTGGTATTGGGATGATGATGCCTGGTATGGGTATGATGGCTCCCGGTATGATGATGCCCGGGATGATGGCTGGTGGTGGTATTGGTATGATGATGCCGGGCATGGGCATGATGGACGGTGGTCTGGGGGCCATGCAAATGCAGATGGCTATGGCCCAACAAATGATGCAAATGCAGATGCAGTATTATCAGCAGATGATGCAAGTGCAGCAGCAACGTATGCAGCAGTACATGGCTCAACAACAAGTCATCGCAGGCTTGACCCAAGAGCTCTATACCCTTCTGTTCCGCCTGCAGCAGGCCCAAATGGGGCTTTACACCGGTGGCTACGGTCCTTTGCCCATCACCGGCCCGGGTTATCCATCACCGATTCCTCCTGGTGGGCCGGTGGTTCCTACGCCGGTGACCCCTGGGCCAGTGACTCCCGGACCGGGAGGCCCCGGAGCGGGTGGACCACCGAGTTACCGTTAGACGATGGTGGACCTCGGATTGGTTTTGGGCATAGCCTTTTAAGGTGCGTTTTAAAATTCGAAACCCCTTCGATAGCCATGTTCATCTTTTGGCTACAGGAGTTTTCTCCCGCCTGGGCTCTGCTGTTACCGGAGTTCAGGGGGCTCGTGCGGCTCCCATGGGAGTCACGCAGGCTCAGGGCGAGGGGCCCTTGGTGTTTTTCGGCTGGAACCACTTGGCAGAGATTCGTGGATACTTGGAGGAGTGGGCGCATTTGCCAGTACCTTTCATGTATTCTCGTAAGGATGGTCATCAACTGTGGATTAATCCAGCCGTCTGGCAAGCCTTTGGCTTTTCTGACGGGGAATCCTGGCGAAGGTATGTTTATAGCTTAGCCACGGAGTTCTCCCCTCTCGCGGCAAAAAAAAGTATAGAACTTTTGGGTTCAGAAAAAGGAGAGCTTGGGGCAATACTTTCTGACCCTTGGGGGATGTGGCTTTGGTATGAGCTTATGAAATTGTATCCCGAGCGCATTCGGCAGGATCTTCTAGCCGCTCAGGAGGCTTTTTGGTGCTCTGGCTTTTCTCACGTGCGTGATATGTCAGGCTCCGTGGAGCAGTGGAATGTGCTAAGGTCCTTGGCACAAAGCTCGGAATGGAGGCTTTGGGTCTGGCAAAACTTTGAGTATCTAGGGGTGGGGGCCTTACAACAGCTCTTAGACCAGGTGCACACCCTAAGAGGCGAGGAGCTGGATGGCCTTCAATTGGGGGGAATCAAGATGTACTTGGATGGCACCTTAGGTTTTCACTCCGCGGCCTCTTCCTGTTGTCAAGTGCAGGCTAGTTCAGGATTGCTTTGGCCCGATCAAGTGGTAACTCAAGCTATTGAAAAGATTTGGGAAGCAGGTCTTGCCGTGTGCTTTCACACCATTGGCGAGGAGGCGGTGGCTCAGGCTATTCGGTGTTACCAGCAAGTAGAACGACGGGGCTTGCGTGGAACGATGCATTTGGAGCATGTTCCTGTGGTTTATCGGGACCAATTGGCAGAGGTTCGACACAAGTCTATCGTCGTCCATTTTCAGCCCTCCCACTGGTGGGGTGATGGGGAAATTTTAGCGCGCATGGACCCTGAGCGTTTATCCGCTCTTGAACTTTTTCCCTTGGAAGCCGTCGTAGGTCACGGACTTAGGTGTTTTTTCGGCTCTGACAGTCCGGTGTATTCCCCCTCATGGGACGCTTCGTGGCAGGGCTTAAGCCTTGTTATGGATGATCCTGAACAGGCGATTGAGCTTATTCAAACTCATCATAGTTACCTACTTCATGGAGCCAGAGACACTGAGCTCATAGTCGAATGGTTGTCAGAAGAATCAGCCTTTCACGCCTTGGGATTGAGCCATAACCAGGGGCAAAAGGGCTCCAAGAGAGGAGGCAGGACTTGGGGTTATCTCCGCCTAGTTGGTGCGCCGCATATGGTGTCAAAATCCAAGGTCCAGTGAGGAATGGAAGAAAAAGTGAATACTCATTGAGGGTAAAGCCCAAGTTTGATAGCTTATAAAGGCACAAGCATGGAAGATTCCAGGCGATTTTTAAAGACTCTAAAACAAGAATACCAACTTTTTTGGCACAGTCTGAAGCAGTTGTTTGCTGGTAGCACCTCTCAGCTTGCCAAGCTAGACGAGCAGGAGCATGGAGCGAAGAGAGCAAGACACAAGGTGGCAAAGGGGCCTTCAGCTTTAAATCACCGCATTTTGTTTCAGTTGCCGCGAGCGGTGATCATGGGAGATCGGGAGGAAGATTCCCGATTGGATAAGCCATCAGATTTACAGACCTAACTGGTTTTTAACAAGCTCAGCGAGCTCTCTGAAGCTTTGAGCCTCTGCCGATTGCGGTGCACTTTCCATGATAGGGACTCCGGCCTCGCTGGATTTCGCTAGAAGGGGAGAAAGCGGTAGGGTGGCTAACAAGGGCAATTGGTGTTGAGCCAAAAACTCATCGATTTGACCACGCGGGAAAATCGAGATTTTTTCCGCTTGGGGGTCGCTTGAAAAATACGCCATATTCTCTACAAGCCCCAAGTTTTTCACTCCCACACGCTTCCACATATCCACCGAACGTTTCACATCCGCCAGTGCTAAGTTTTGTGGGGTAGTTACCGAAATGGCAGCTGTGAGGGGGATTTTTTGCGCTAAAGTGAGCTGCACATCTCCCGTACCCGGAGGCAAATCAATGACTAAAAGATCGAGCTCTCCCCAATTCACATCAAACAACAGCTGTTGTAGGGCCTTGAACAACATGGGGCCCCGCCAAACCAAGGCGGAGTTTTCCTCTACGATATGACCCATACTAAGTAGTGGCATTCCCCACCGCGTGATGGGGTAAAGACGTTGGCCAGCATCAATCTCGGGTTTTTGATGAAGCGTCCCGCTGAGTCGGGGCAGAGAGGGTCCATGAATATCTGCATCCAAGAGGCCTACCCGCAGCTTCTGACTAAGGGCGTGGGCGAGGTGGAAAGCTACCGTGCTTTTACCGACACCGCCTTTTCCGGAGGAAACCACTAGGGTGTGCTTTATTCCCGGTATGGCTCGTTGTTGGTCAAAAGGATTCGGAGTGCTCATGTCTTACCTCGATATTTCATTCGTCTCTGGATTTTCCCGAGTTGCTACTCAGGAAGTTAGCCAAGGCTCATTCGGGTCTAAGCTGGGATTAGTAGGTGTCTCTTTTTAAGTCAATGCTATTGAATAATTAGTTCTCTTTTTTGCAATATGTAGAATAATCTTAATTCATGAGTGGGTTACTCATTTTACTGTTACTGGTTCTCGTGTCTTTGTTTTTATGGCGGGAGCGGGATGAAACCTGGCGCAAGTTTTCCCATTTTTGGACTGGCTCAGGCTCACATCCGAAAGAGGCGGCGGCATTGAGCTTGTCCTCTCAGCGCAAGGTGCAGACTTTGGATCCGGTAACTCAAAAGTATATTCGTACTTTTGAGGTAGTTTCCAAATCCCAATCGCTGCAAGTTTATTTCAATTTCAACGGACACACCTTTGAGGCGTATGAGTTACTACAGTTACCGGCAGGAGCTTCGTGGGAGCAAGTCCAAAATCGCTGGAGCTCCATGACCAGTCAGGAGCATAACGAGCTTGTCAAAAGAGCCTATGAGGTTCTGAGAGAAAAACTTCGATCTTAGTTTTCAAACTTTACGTTGTGGTTTGGCCCAGATTTTTATTTCACCCAGAAAATAATGCATCTCTTTTACGAGTTGTTCCCATTCTTCAAGTTGCAGGGCCAATTGTTGTATGGACTCTGCGGGTTGTTGACCTCGCGGATATGAAGACGGCAGCGATGTAAACTTGTTGTCGGCAGTTTTTAAGCTTTGGGGACTTGCGCTTTTCATGGGTTATCCTCGTGCTTTCGGTTAAGCTTAGTTTAAGGCTTGGGCTAAACAACTTAAAAAATCTGTCAAATTAGTACTCGCATTGCAGAGAGGAGACGTCGAAATTCGTCAGCTCGCTGCGGTTTGTCCCCATGGCTAGATAGGTGGCCATCACACTCGGGGGATCGTCGGTATGTTTCAGTCCTAAAACGTGTCCTAATTCGTGAATCATCAAGGAGTCCAAGTGAATAGCCCGCGTGAAAGAAAACTGATTTTGCGGAGCCATGTTTGAGGGAGAAGTCGTGTAATAGGTGAAATTGTAGGCGTTAATGCGCACATCGGTCTCTTTAATTTGGTTACCCACCCAATACACCGATGTCCGACCTTGTTCGCTGGGGCGATTCGCTTCCCAGGAGTTCATCCAGTAGATGACATTCATACCATCTTGCCGTGGTTGGAGAGGGCCAGAGTACCGGTAGGAGACGATACTAAAGAGGCGACGACCTGCCGCTTTTTCCCAAGTGGTCATAGCGCGCTCGATCGCCGAGGTGTATTCGGCCGGTATGGATTCATGGAGGTAAAATGAAATTGGTAACTGTCCTTTCCAAGAAATGCGTTCGCCATAAACGTTCTGAACGAAACCACAGTCAAATTGAGGATTGTATTTTTGATCGAATACTTCAGAAAAAGGAACACGTGAGCAGGAGAAGAAAGATAAGGCCAAAAGAAAGGGAACTGCTCTCCAGCTGGAGCTAGCCCTTGGGGTTCTCGTCAAAACGCCAGCCCGGGAAGAGCGGATGATGTATTGAAAGATCGAAACCAGCTGTGTGAAAAGGGCCATAAACTTGTTCTCTTGGGTTACACGCTCGGCTGTTTTCATGGGTTATCGCTGGACCTTTCAAAAAACTGGCCCTTCGGGGGGCGTTTTGTAAGTATTGGAAATAATTGAGCTTATTTATTAATCTGTTTTTTTGCGGTGTTTAACTTATAACCAGAAGACAAATTCGGGTTGACTTCAAACAGTGCACATTGAGACCTCATCTCTCCAAGAGCTCTTGCTTTCACCCAGAGGCCTCTGCCCCATGGGTGGCCAAGGACGCAAATCATAGTCGCTGAGTTGATTGGGCTCATTCATTACTTGGGCAACAATGACCAAGACCTTACCTGCAAGCCATGGATGTAAAAAGCCACTAGGGCTTGAAAGAGAAGTTCTCCATTCTTTTCATTATGCTTATCATGGAGAGTTTGGGTTGAGAGGTATTGAGCATCCATCGTTTGTCCGTCACAACTTCTTAGGATTTTGTCGAGAGTAAGCATTTGTAAGCAGTCTTGGCTGCGATGAATGCTCAATCGATGCTCGTCTGGCACTTCGATAGGGGTGACAAATGGATTATTGGTTGGAGTTGTATTGGGGGATTTTAGCCACCTTTCTAGAGTTGCCAAAATATCCAGTTGGCTAAGAAGTTTCCTTTTCAGCCCTTTTTCTGCGAAAAGTTTGGGGAGATTCATTTGAGGATGATAAAAAATGATAGGAATTTCAAACGGCGAACGCTCACTTAGATTTTTGTTGGGTGGAAGAGGACTGACGGAGTGATCTCCCAAAATCACAAAGAGGGTTTCGTTGTACCAAGGTTGTTGCCGAGCTTGTTCGAAAAACAAGCGCAAGGCATCATCAGCGTAAGCTATGGTGGCTAGGATGGGAAACTCCGGATCTGGAGATATGCGAGTAGGATAGTTTTTTGGAAGCTGAAACGGATAGTGAGAGCTCAAAGTAAGAATGGTCGTAAAAAATGGTTGTCGATGATGGGAGAGCTGTGTTGCCACCCAAGGTAAAAAGGCATGATCCCAGATCCCCCAGGCTCCGTCATCTTGGCTGGGATCAGGGAAGTTCGTAAAGCCGAAGTATTTCTGGAAGCCTAGCTTGTTTGCCAGATGGTTAATGCTTAGAGAACCTTCGTAACCGCCGTGAAAAAACAGGAGTTCGTGTTGGGGAAACAGATAATTTATGGTCGACAACGGAATTTGACTGGCAGATGTAAAAAGCACGGGCTCTTTTATCCAAGCGGGTAAGCCAGCTAAGATAGCTAGAAGGCCATTGGCGGTCCGCCGTCCTGACGCTAATCCAGGCAATAGAGTCGCCCCGTGCTGGGGTAACGAATTGATAAAGGGAGTCCACTCGGGATGCCCCCCGCCTTGTTCCAAAAAAGCGTAAGCTAGGGATTCCACAACAATTACTACCATGTTCGTGCCTGGTTTCATTTGAAGAGCAGGAGGAAAAGTCCTTTTTAGCTCGTGATAAGATTTCAACTGAGAATTCAAGGTGTCACTGAATGGCGGCCACTCTGGAACCACAAACAAGTTCTCATTCCAAGAGTGCATCAGAGATAAGACGGAGTTGTAACTCAAAATATTCGCTAGTTGATTCCTGAATGAACTAAAAACAACAGGCTCAAGGGGTCTTCTCTGCCAGCCCCCTCGGGCGAGAGTTACCGAAACAACGAGAATGAAGAGAGACCTCAAGAGAAATAAAGAGGTCATTCGAAGCCATGAGTTCTTGATTTTTTGTTTACTCTCATTGGATGTTGCAGAGGCTTTGTGGAGTGGCTCTTTATTTATTTGAGTTACGGAGCTAAGTGCTTTAGCTTCACTTTGAACCGCAAGGGGAAAAAAAATCCACCAAGCCCAGGCTAAACCGAGGCTGATTAAAAAAAGTGGCCAGTAGATCAATACGGCTGAGAGATCTCGTACGCTAAGCTCTTTGAGGAGATAGAGCTGGCTAAAGTTCAAGCGACTAGCGGTAAATTTATGCCACTCGCTATCGAACATATTCGCCCACAGAGCAGGGATAAACAGCACCTTGGTTGATATGATGGTGAAAGTTCTAGTCCTGTATGCATAACTCTCCGGCAGTGGTATCAAGCTCAGGAGGATCCATGGACTGAGTAGAAGTGTAGATGTGGCTAAATCGCCACGCAGGCTAAGAAGCAAGAGCTGTCCCCACTCCCTAAAGCTAAGGGTTGGCCATTCACGGAGGTTCCATAGCGCAAAAATGAGCTTAGTTAGAGAGAAGAAGGCTAGACTGTAAACCAAAATTCTTAGCCACTCAAACGCCTTGAGGGGCCATTGTAAACAAGGAGATGTAGTCATAAGTCGTTAATAACCAATCCGGTGGATTGGCGGCAAGCGGGAAGATTGCTACCTGAGGTTGTTGGGATGAGTCAGGCGTTTTGAGTGTTGCACAAAACTCTGTATTGACCAAATGCTGAGTATGGATTGAGGATGAAAACCATGAAACTTGTGTGGATTGTCGAGTTCATCTTGGCCTACCTGTGGGAGCTTACTAAGTCCAATTTTCAAGTGGCGCGTGCTGTCTTGTCACCCCGGATTAGGGTTCGTCCTGGATTTGTGCAAGTGCCTATCGAGTTGCAAAACGAACACGCCCAACTGTTACTGGCTAATTTGATCACCATGACCCCAGGAACAGTTACCGTGGATATCTCCGTTGATAGGAGGACTTTGTTCATTCATAGCTTTGATGTGCCCAGTCCGGAGTCTGTGCGTGAGGGGATTAAGCAGTCTTTGGAATCCAGGGTGAAGCGTTTATTTCAATAAGGGGTGGAGTTGTTTTCGTAATCGGTTAATGAGGAAAAGATATGGCTTTTGAAGCAAGCATTCTTGTGGTGTTTTTTGTTGGAGTGGCTTTAACTTTGATGCGCTTGATTCGGGGGCCTGCAGGTGTGGATCGAGTGATGAGCATTGATTTTTTGACCACTCAGCTGATGGTTTTTCTCCTTTTTTTCGCTTGGTGGAAAGAGTCCACCTGGGCGTTGGATATCGTTTTGGTGCTTTCCGTGATCTCTTTTTTTGGCACTTTGATGTATGCCCTCTACTTAGAAAAGCCTCCTAAAGTGTAAGTTTCGCCTTCATGCGCCGTGGGCTGTGCGTTGACATTCGCTTAGGGTGTTCCTTAAAACCAAGTTTCAGTCTTTTGCTACCCATTTAAAAAAAGGAGCTCTTATGGATTTGGCACAGTGGTTAGGTTTGCCTCTTATTGCCGGCGGAGTGGGCTTGGTGATGGCCTTGTTTTTTTACTTGCGCGTCAAAAGCTTACCCGAAGGCAGCGAGACCATGGCGAGAATCGCCACTTACATTCGTCAGGGGGCCATGGCCTTTTTGGTGCGGGAGTATAAAGTTTTATCCGTTTATGCCTTGGTTGTGGCTGGTTTAATTGCATTCAGTCTGGGTAGTGTAGCCGCCTTGGCCTTTTTATTGGGTGCTTTCTTGAGCCTGCTGGCCGGTTTTTTTGGTATGAAGGCCGCTACTTTTGCTAACGTGCGCACCGCTCAGGCTGCCTCAGGGGGACACAAACCCACGGCTTTATTGGTGGCTCTAGACGGGGGAGCTGTGATGGGGCTTTCTGTGGCCTCCTTGGGTGTTGTGGGCCTGGGGGTATTATATTTGGTATTCAAGGACGATGCGGCCTTGGGGACCATTCTACATGCTTTTGCTACCGGGGCGAGCTCTATTGCGCTCTTTGCGCGAATTGGTGGGGGCATCTATACCAAAGCTGCTGATGTCGGGGCTGACATTGCAGGTAAGGTGATTGAGGGAATTCCTGAGGATGATCCCCGAAACCCTGGGGTGATCGCAGACAACGTCGGTGACAATGTGGGTGATGTGGCGGGTATGGGGGCCGACATTTATGAGTCCATGGTGGCAGCTATCGTCGCGGCGATGGCCATCGGGCTTACGGTTCCCTTGGAGGCCATTAAGCCTTTGTTACTGGGGGACTCTTCCGAGACGGCATTGCGCTTTTCCTCTGTGTTGTTACCCTTGTTTTTGGCGGCATTGGGGTTGGGCTTGTCCATTCTCGTGATTTTTATCGCTCGTATGCTCAAGAATATGGCTCCAGCGAAAGTCTTGCGCAGTGCCCTGATTCTTCCTCCCTTGGTGCTGACTGCTGTGTGTGCCGTCTTGTTACCTGCCTTTGGTGTGTCTAATTCGGTGACCGTCGCTCTGGCGGCAGGTGCTTTTAGCGGTGCTATTATTGGTTTAATCACTGAGTATTACACGGCCATGAAGCCCATTCGTGATGTAGCTGAGGCCAACTTGACGGGGGCTGCTACGGGTGTCATTCGCGGCTTAGCCGTGGGCATGGAATCGGTGGCCATTCCTTTGGTGGTAGTAGTGGCAGCGGCTTACGTGGCTGATCAGGTGTTAGGGTTATACGGCATTGCGCTCGCAGCTGTTGGGATGTTGGCAGGAACGGCGGTGGTGATGACTGTGGATGCCTATGGGCCGATTGCCGATAATGCTGGGGGAATTTCTGAAATGTCGGGACTAGGCGAGAGTGTGCGTGCTATTACCGATGAACTGGATGCCGTGGGTAACACCACTGCTGCCATCGGTAAAGGTTTTGCGATTGGCTCGGCGATCCTTACGGTGGTGGCTTTGTTTTCAGCATTCAATATGGAAGTGAACCACGAGCGTCTGAAAATGGGATTGGGAGCTATTACTTTGGATTTAGCCTCTAGCCGGGTGCTAATCGGTATTCTTCTGGGGTCCATCCTGCCCTTTTTGGTGGGTTCGACGACGATGTTGGCAGTCGGTCGTGCCGCTCAAAAAATCGTGGTGGAAATCGCCAGACAGTTCAAAGAAATCCCAGGCTTATTGCAGGGGAAAGCCGATCCTGAGCCCGCCAAAATTGTGGATATTGCCACTCAGGCTGCCTTATTTGAAATGATCCTGCCGGGTACCATCGCCATTCTTGTTCCCGTTTTGGTGGGATTCATTTTGGGGCCAGGGGCATTGGCGGGTCTCCTTGCTGGGGCTATGGCCGCCGGAGCTACCATGGCTTTGTTTATGGCCAATGCGGGGGGGGCTTGGGATAATGCTAAGAAATTTATCGAAAAAGGTGGTATCCCTGGTCACAAAAAAGGCTCCGATGCTCACAAGGCCGCTGTTATCGGTGATACTGTAGGAGATCCGTTCAAGGATACTTCAGGTCCTGGGGTTTCCATCCTAATTAAAGTGATGTCTGTGGTGTCTTTGCTGATTGCCCAACTGATTGCCCTACGGGGAGGATAAAAAATTGGTAAAAAACCTTGATTCCTCGGGGATAAAGGATTAACAACTAAGTTTTACATACTAGTCGGGCCGCTAAGAGAAGAGTCCTTCTTCCGCCTTGGGCTAGAAAGGAGAAATCATGGCAAAACTCAAAATGAAAACCCATTCAGGGGCAAAAAAACGCTTCAAAGTGTTAAAAAGCGGTAAAGTGAAACGCGGTCAGGCGGGTATGCGTCACTTACTGTCCCACAAAAGCAGCAAACGTAAACGTCACCTCGGTGATCATGTGCATGTTCACTCGGCGAATATGTTGCAAGTCCGTCGTCAATTGGTGTTCTAACTAAGAGGTTGTTATGCGTGTTAAGGGTGGATATACGAATCGTCGTCGTCACAAGAAAGTTTTAAAGCGCGCTAAGGGTTTTTACTCAGCCAATAGTCGTTGCTATACTCACGCCGTTGAAAAAGTGGATCGCGCTTTGGCTTACTCTTACCGTGATCGCCGGGCCAAAAAACGCAATATGCGTACCTTGTGGAATCAGCGGATCAATGCCGCCGCTCGTTTGAATGGAACCACTTACAGCCGATTAATTGGTGGTTTGGCTAAAGCAGGTGTGGCTATCGATCGAAAGATGTTAGCTCATTTAGCTATGCATGATCCTGCGGCTTTTACTCAGATCTGTAGCAAGGCTTTGTAGTTTATTTTTGTTGGTAACATTTTGATCAGAAAGCTTGAAAAGCCGCGAGAGAATATACAAAACCTCGGTGTCAACCGGGGTTTTGTTTTTGGATTGTCCTAGATCAGTACTCGTCTCTGAATAATCGTTTTTTTGCGGCTTAGCCCTTCCCGGGCTTTTTCGTTTCGACCCGGGGCACGCCCTCCTTGGCTCAGCTGCAAAGGGCTTACGCCCTTAGCCATCCATGGTGCAGAGGCCTCCGGGCGAAAGAAAAAGCCCGGGGAGATAACAAAAAGACGCACTATTTCTCCCAGTTTTTCAGCGAATTTTATCAAAATCTCGAGAATTATCTCGGTACTAGAAATAGTAAAATGCACTACCGGAGAGGCTTTCAAGGCGTCATAGAATTATTCAAGGCTAACTGAGTCAACCTAGATCAGTAGATAAAAGTGCAGGGAGCAAGGCCGTAAAAAAAGGAAATTGTTTAGGGACGAGTAAATAATGGAGAGGTGAGCATTAACGAGAGGTAAGATACTTCTCTAACCGCTGCATATCTTCCTCGGTATCAATGCCAAAGCCTTGATACTCCACGAGGGTGACTTTAATGGGCTCTCCCATCTGTAAAGCGCGCAATTGCTCAAGACCTTCAGCCTTTTCCCAATCACTTGGCGGTGTAGAACAAAAGCGTTTTAAAAATTGGTAACGATAGGCATAAAAGCCCAGGTGGCGGTAGGCGCAGAAAGGTGGCTGGGAGGGAGCTTGGCTACGACTGTAGGGAATAGGGTAACGAGAAAAATAGCTAGCTTCTTGTTTAGCGTTGATCAGGACTTTAACTTGATTGGGATTGTGATAATCATCCTGATTGGCAAAACTCGTGGCTAATGTGCCCATCTGGGTTTGTGGTGAAGCCTGCATCATTTTCACGAGGGACTGTATGACCGTAAGTTCCACCAAGGGTTCGTCACCTTGGACGTTGATGATCAGAGCGTCGTCAGGAAGGGGCGGTTGGCGCAAAGCCCATTCCATTCGATCTGTGCCACTGGGCAAATCTGAGGGAGTCATGTGTACGGTGACTTGTTCAGGAAAGTTTTGATGAGCGACTTGAGCAATGTCAGGGTGGTCGGTGGCTAAAATGAGCCTAGCCCCATTTAGCTCTGGGAAATCAAGATCTTTGATGAAGGAGACGACTCGTTTCAACACCCAAAAAATCAGGGGTTTGCCGGCTACGGGATAAACCATCTTCGCAGGAAAGCGAGTGGAGCCCATGCGTGCGGGGATGACAATGGTTATCGGATCCATGCAGGCTTATTAGGACAGGAGTTATTAACGGGGTCAATAGGAGTGAGATACTCAGGTCTTTGGCCCTTTGCGCCTAAGTTGTAAAGGGCCTGCTTTGGGCGGAGGGGAAAATGGATGGAGGAAAAACTGCGAAAAGGAGATTTTCTGGGCGAAGAATGGCTAGGGCTTTTCCTCTCTCTTAACTCGATGTGTAGAAGAATGAGGTGCCTTAGTGGTCCTCACGCATTAAACTAAAGCCCATGAAATCTCAGTCGCGTTCACGATCTAAAGAGAAGTTTCAAACGAAATACGTTTTTGTTACCGGAGGAGTCGTATCCTCCATTGGCAAAGGGCTTACAGCTGCAAGCCTTGGGGCCTTACTTAAGGCGCGTGGTTTGGCTGTGACCATGATGAAATGTGATCCCTACCTCAACGTCGATCCCGGCACCATGAGTCCCTTTCAGCATGGAGAGGTTTATGTGACCGAAGACGGAGCCGAGACGGATTTAGATTTAGGACATTACGAGCGCTTTATTGGTGTGACTTTGACTCAAGAGCACTCGGTCACTGCCGGTAAAATTTATGACCGCGTGATCACCAAAGAGCGTAAAGGCGAATATCTGGGTGGCACTGTACAAGTTATTCCGCATATTACCAATGAAATTAAAGCTAGTATTAAACGGGCGAGCCAAGGTGCGGAAGTGGCTATCATTGAAATTGGCGGGACGGTTGGAGATATTGAAGGCCTTCCTTTTTTAGAGGCGGTAAGACAGCTGCGCTCAGAGCTCGGGCCGCATAACTCCACCTTAATTCATGTGACTTACGTGCCGTTTATAAAAGCCGCAGGTGAGCTTAAGTCGAAGCCCACGCAACACAGCGTGAAGGAGCTTAGGGAAATTGGGTTGCAGCCTGATGTTTTGGTATGTCGTAGTGAGTATCCTTTGGACAAAGCCTTTCGCGAAAAAACGGCTTTGTTTTGTTCCGTGGAACCTCGTTTTGTGATCAATGCCTTAGACGCACAAACGATTTACGAAGTGCCTTTGCGTTTACACGAGGAGGCTTTGGACCATTTAGTTTTGGAGCATCTCCAGATCAAAGCCCCGCGCATGGATCTAAGTGGTTGGAAAAAAGTTGTACACTCTCTGATGCATCCTAAGGGTGAAGTGGAAATCGCTATTGTGGGGAAGTATGTGGATTTGAAAGAGTCTTACAAATCTTTGCATGAAGCCTTAGTGCATGCTGGGATCGCTTGGAGCCGGGCGATTCGTATTCGGTATGTGGATTCGGAGAAGCTGAATTCCAAGACAGTGGCGCAAGCACTTAAAGGTGTCTCTGGGATTCTTGTGCCTGGTGGGTTTGGCGAGCGAGGAGTGGAAGGAAAAATGCTAGCCATCACCTACGCCAGGGAGAAAAAGATACCATTTTTTGGAATCTGTTATGGTATGCAACTAGCGGCCATAGAGTTCGCAAGACAGGTTTGTGGAATTGAGGATGCCGTATCACGTGAATGGGTGGGCGAGACTCAATCCAGTGCTCCTTGTGTGATTGATCTGAGCCCTGAGCAAAAAAATATCCAAGGCCTTGGAGGCACCATGCGCTTAGGGGCTTATCCCTGTGTGCTCAAAGAGGGCAGTTTGGCGGCAAAACTTTATGGAGCTAAGAAAATTTCCGAGCGTCATCGTCATCGCTATGAGTTCAATAACAATTATCGTAGCTTGTTTGAGAAAAAAGGCATGGTGTTTAGTGGAGTTTACGAGGCGCGAGATTTGGTGGAAATCATCGAACTTAAAAATCATCCTTGGTTTATTGGGGTGCAATTTCACCCTGAGTTTAAATCGCGTCCCTTGGAGCCACATCCCTTGTTTGTAGGTTTTATCAAGGCCGCGAGCGAGTTGGGTAACAAAAAGTCAGGTCATGTGCGTAGGCGAGTGACATAGATAGGTGACAGAAAAATTAGCGTGCCGGATTATTTGGAAAAAATGTTTTTTCAGGGACGAGGTGGTGAAAGATATGCAAACACCAGATACCGATCAGATTGTGGAATGGGCCAAGGATGTGTTGCGCATCGAGGCTCAAGCTATTCAGGGAGCGATTGATCGCTCTGTGAATGAGGCTTTTGTGACCGCATTTCGCTTGCTTTATGATTGTTCTGGGAAGCTCATAGTGACAGGTATGGGTAAGTCGGGTCTTATTGGACGCAAGCTTGTAAGCACCTTCACGAGCCTCGGGATGCCCAGTGTATTTTTACATCCGGCAGAGGCAGCCCACGGGGATTTGGGGGTGATGAGCCGCGATGATGTGTTACTGGCCATCAGTCAAAGTGGTAACACTCAAGAGTTGGCGGTAGTGCTGGAGTACGCCCATCGTTTGGGTGTGAAGGTTATAGGCTTTACTGGTAACAAGTCGAGTCTGTTAGGGAAATTATGTCATGTATGGATTGATACCGCCGTTACCAAAGAGGCCTGTCCCTTGGGCCTAGCCCCTACTGCCAGCAGCACTTTGACTTTGGCTTTGGGGGATGCCCTGGCTGTGACTCTGAGTCGCAGCCGTGGTTTTACCGATCTGGATTTTAAAGCCCTGCATCCCGGAGGAGGTCTTGGTAAGCGTTTGTTGCAGGTTGCAGATGTTATGCGCGGTCAAGAAGAGTTACCGGCACTTTCTCCCGATTCCGACATGAAGACGATCTTACTCACCATGAGTCGCGGAGATGTGCGTGGTTGTTGTATTGTAGTGAATGAGCAGCATGAGCTTCAGGGGATTATTACTGATGGGGATTTACGTAGGCATTTTGATTCTATCCATCCCCAGCACACCAAGGCGCGGGATCTGATGAGTGTTTCGCCCAAAACGATTTCTCCAAGTGAGCTCGCGGCTAAAGCCATGAAACTCATGGAGGATCATCGCATTAGCGTATTGCTAGTCGTGGATCCTAGGAAAAATCCCAAGCGAGCCTTAGGTCTCGTGCACATTCAAGATCTGCTGCGCGCTTTGGGGTAGTATCCATGGTGCAGCGGCCTCCCATACTGGCCTGCGTTTCAAGGCGTCAAAGAATTAATCAGGGCCAACTAGTTGAAAGAAGCTAACAACTTGAGTAATATGGACCTCATCCATGGCGGCGTGTAGCGCAGTCTGGTAGCGCACTTCGTTCGGGACGAAGGGGTCGTTGGTTCAAATCCAATCACGCCGACCAA
>CAZZMS010000194.1:0-13189 GCA_964655485.1 uncultured Pseudobdellovibrionaceae bacterium
GCTCCTCAGTTTTTTAGTCAGTACATCGCTAAACCTGCGGAAAAGGGCCCGAGGGGAAACAACTGTTCAGAGCAAGTTGTTTTAACTCCTGATGTTTGTCTGTTCGGTCACTGCATCATTAGAAGGACATGCTCGGTTAACTCAGGAGCGGGTAACGGGGGAGAGGGGAAACCAGGAGTGTTTCCTGGACTTGCTGGCCTCGACAGCCTTCCTCCCGCACCAGGGCCCCTTCTTTCGGTCATTAGCAGTAGCGCATGGGATTCAAATGGTGAATTGATTGCCATTGCCAAATCTGATGAGAACTTGCAGGCACCTGCAGGTAAAGGGACTCCTGGACAAGCCGGAGGCGAAGGGGGCGATGGCGGAACCTGTGGCTGTGGTAACGCTAATCACGGCGAAAAAGGGGCGAAAGGCAAAGACGCACCCGCAGGACAGGATGGAGCCATATTACCCCTTCCTCCCACATGCTCTAAGATCGCACAAATCGACGGATTTATTAACGCCACAAGCTCAGAGAGTGTCCACTGTAAATAGCCCTCTCAGAGAGGGCTTATTCCCGGTCTCTTTATAGAGGCCCGAGTTTTTTTAACCCTCGTGAGATAAGTAACACGCTTAGTAATCCAAGAATCTGGGAGCCAAACCATGAATTACCCGCAGACTCAAACCCTTGTATTGAGCTTTGGTCTCATATTTTTAACTGCTTGCGGTATGTCTTTGGTTGATACAAAGTCATATAATTCACCTGATCGATCTCAACCTAAGGTAACAGTACAATCCTTGAAGCCAGCGGATCATCCCTTCGCGCCTATGTTTCTTACGCCGCATCTTAGTGTTCAGCTGAACCTAGATCAAGAAGGCAGCTGGACCTACGAACTGACGTACTCGGGCGCCTTGGGCTCGCAAAAAACAAACGTCATTTGGGATAAAAATGATACCTTTACTTTCCACGGAACAGATAAAAGTGTGCTTTTGCTGTCTTGTGGAAACACTGATGAGCACGAGCTGAGTATAAACGTTACCTCCGGTAACAACAAAAATTCCTTGCAACTCCGCTTGCTCTGCCCTCGCAATGTGGATTTATCAGATCAAGCCCAAAAAGAAAAATTTGAGCAGGAATTAAAGCGGGGTCAGCGGCCCATGCTTATTGGTAGAATGATCGTTCCTGCAGGGATTCGTTCTGATTGGGTGATTTCCAGATCACAAGCCATCTGGATCTATTCCCTAGAAAGTCTAGCCTTGCGTCATGAGCAAGCCGGTGACGTGCAAATTGGCCTAAACCCAGAGCGATTTGCAAAATTAAGAGATTCCGCAAAAAGCTTCCATTTAAGCCAGCAGTGGGCCAAACTTCAAGATCAATACCCTCATTTTCAAAATATCCTCAGTGAGTTAAAGGCGCTATTTCCCAGCTCATTCATGATTCCGCAAAACAGCTCGTATCTACAATTTTTATATAAAGAGTTACCCACCCTGCATATCTATATCCATCGCATGCAGGGTTTCTTAAATATTCGATCCCGAGCTACCCCAGGAGACAAAGGCCTCGATGGCAAGGATATATCTCCAGATTTTTACAAGAATAAAATTCAAGTAGCCGCGCCCAAAGGGCAAGACGGAGCCACTGGTGACCTGACAGTGAAAACCCATACAGCCCTAGAATCATGTTTCCCTCGGGTTTTATCTACTCACTCCGGTCTCAACAACGCCTCCAATAGGTGCCCGGTTACTTACACCGTCTGCGCGGGTTCAACTCCAGGAACTCCTGGCCTACCTGGACAAGATGGCCAACTTGAGGGACTACCTGGATTAGATGGATTTCCCTCATTACCCGCACCTATCGTTCTTCTTGATATCGGCAACATGGCATCAAAAACCGGAACTACGCAAGGAGGACATATATTATTCGATTTACTGCCAGCCCCTCCTGCCCCAGGCGGTCAGGGTTCTCCCGGTCAATCTGGCGGCGAGGGTGGTAAAGGAGGGGCAGCCAAATGTGTCCAAGAAAGCAGAAACAAGGCTGTAGTGCATTACTTCCCCGATGGTCAGAAAGGTAAAGATGCGCCATATGGAAAACAGGGAGATCTAGGACCAAGCTTATCTTGCTTTCCTGCATCAGTTTTTGCTGGTAACAATTCCATAAAATTGGGTCCTCTTGCAGACTCCTGTGGTGCGGATCAGAGCAAATCCTTGTCTGAAAAGGTACAGCTCACCCCTGTTCCTAATTATACTCGTCAGCCTCAACCGGGCGTGCATTACCCCTTTTGGATTTTGCCATCTGAACAAACAGTATCTCGGGACTCACGCAAGAACCAGTCCTATGAAACGTATGCAACCGAAGCTCCTTACACCATGGACTACGTCTCTTGGCGTCAAGCCCAGTGGTTACCTAAAGAGTTTCGGGCTGAGGTACTCCAACCAGATTCAAGTACCCCAAAAGAGCCATTACCCCCGATTAACAATGAACCAGCCAAAGATTTCATGATTCCAAGGGAAAGACCCGTATGGTAGTTTTGTGCTGTGGCAGAGATTCTTACTTTTAAGTATAATTATCCTGTGACATAATCGGAAGGCTATGAAAGGCATTATTTTAGCCGGCGGATCCGGCACTAGGCTTCATCCAGTGACTTTGCCCATCAGCAAACAATTGTTACCTATCTACGACAAACCCATGGTCTATTATCCCCTATCCACCTTGATGCTAGCGGGCATTCGGGAGATTCTGATTATCTCAACCCCCAGGGATCTGCCACACTTTAAAAATCTTTTTGGTACCGGTAACCAGTGGGGTCTTCAACTGGAGTATGCAGAACAGCCCTCCCCGGATGGATTAAGTCAGGCTTTTATTATTGGAGAGTCTTTCATCGCTGAACAGCCTTGTGCCATGGTTCTTGGAGATAATCTATTTTATGGCGACGGATTTCGATCCCGCTTGAAAGAGGCGGCTCAGTTAACCAAAGGTGGAGTCGTTTTTGCCTATCCTGTGCATGATCCCGAACGTTATGGTGTGGTGGAGTTTGATAAAGATCGCAAAGTGTTATCTATCGAGGAAAAGCCAGCTCAACCCAAATCTCATTGGGCATTAACTGGTCTTTATTTTTTTGATGGCACAGTGGCGCGCAGGGCAAAAGAGCTTAAGCCATCTCCACGAGGGGAATTAGAAATTACTGATTTAATGAAATCTTACCTTGCTGAAAACCTATTGCAGGTTATTACTCTGGGGCGTGGTTTTGCTTGGTTGGACACAGGCACCCACAATAGCTTGCTGGATGCGGCTTTGTTTGTGCGCACCATCGAAGAGCGGCAAGGTTTGAAAATCGCCTGCCCTGAGGAAATCGCATGGCGTATGGGTTGGATTAGCACCGAGGACCTTCACCGTTTAGCGGCTCAGTACAAGTCCTCCTACGGAGAATACTTAAAATCCCTGCTTAAAGCGCAGTGGTAACACATGTGAAACCTAGTTTGTCGGCCCCGAAAAATCGATTTTTTTAGTTATTTACTCCCGGGTCTTTTTGCTTTCGACCCGGGGCACGTTCGCCACGGTTTGAATGTAAATAGCTCCTTGTCCATAGTACAAAACCTAAATATCCCCAGCCTATTCCAAGTAGCATACCGCCTAATACGTCGCTTGGAAAATGCACCCCACAATAGATACGAGACCAAGCAATCAATATGGCCAGTAACAAGACTAGGTAGTGCCACCAGCCCACGCCTGCAAAAAATAAGACAGACCAAAAAGCAAAGTTATTGAGGGTATGATTCGAGGGAAAACTTCCGCCACCGGCATGAGGGCAGCGTAGGCTCACTTCAACACCTTGCACATCGGGCCGCTCCCGCGCTGCGAAATCCTTAATTCGTCCCCCAACAAAGTCACCAAGCGCTATCCATAATACAAGGAAAAAGACGGCCGTATAGGCTTTTCGCTTAAACGCGTAAGCCACCAGACAAAGCAAAAGGGCCGCAACAAACAAAGGCGATTTATGCAGGTCCGTCAAAAAAACTAATAATTTTCCGAGCATGCCCAGATTCATGGAATTGAACCACTTAAGAAGAGTCATATCCAGCTCGGCCAGTGAATGAGACATCGTTATAATTTTAACCTTAAGTGTCGGTGTCCAAGCATTTAGCAACCAACAAACTTATCTATGCTACTTATCCCCAAGGCTGGCATGTGGAGCCTTGCTAGTTGGCCCACTTGTTTTTTTAACTTCTTCGAAAACCAATTTTAAATTGAAATACCCCATTCTAAAGTAACATTTGCATCCAGCCTAGAATGGGACCATGCCAAACTCCCAGAACTAAGCTTAATCCTGCGGCGATAGCCACGAAAATAACCGACAACTTATTCTCATCTTGCGTGATCGCCACAGGTAACACCTCGGATTCGGGCTCAGCCATAAACATATGCACGATAGGACGTAAATAATAGTACACCCCCATCACCGAACCTATCATAGCCCAAATACTCACCCACAAAAAACCTTGCTCAAGCGCATTTAAGATCACATAGGCCTTGGCAAAAAATCCTACAAAGGGAGGGATGCCAGCCAAGGTGAGAAGCAGAAAACTAATGAGCCAAGCTTCAAAGGGACGACGACGAGCCAATCCCTTAAGATCGTTGAGGCTGATTTGCGCGCCTTCTTGATTCTCCAGTGCTCCAATAAAGCCGAACAAAGCTGAGCTGGCCAATGCGTAGGTCATCAAATAGAAAAAGAAATAAGACTCGGTAGTAGCCGAATTATTGCTTCCATTTTGACTTAAGATGGGAAGTAGTCCCACTAAGATGTATCCCGAATGAGCCACACTGGAGAAGGCTAAAACCCTCTTCCACTGAGTTTGCCAAAGAGCGGCTGTGTTACCTACCAAAATAGTGAGGGTAGCAATCCACTGAATAGCCTGCAACCAAAGCTCAGATTGACCAAAAAAGCCGATAGGAATTACGCGATACAGGGCCAACATAGAAGCCAACTTGATCGCCCCTGCCATAACAGCGGTGATACCCGTAGGCGCCCCTTGATAAACATCTGCCGTCCATAAATGGAGAGGAAATAAAGACACCTTAAAAAATAAGCCCCCCAACAAGAAGAGGGCACCCAACTCTGCCCACTGACTCTTATCTGCCAACTGCGACATGACACTCTGTAAAGCGTTTAGATTCGTGGTCCCGGATACACCATACAACAAGGCTGTGCCCATTAAAAACAAGGCCGAAGCAAAGCTACCCAACACGAAATATTTAATAGCACTTTCTTTCGATAAATAATTGTCGTGGCCTAAACCGATCGTCACATAAAGCGGAAGCGACATCACCTCAAGACCTACAAACAGCATCAACAAATCTGCCGCTTGAGTCACAAGCAACATCCCAAGACTCGAGCTCAGGATCAAAAAAATCACTTCAGCAAAACCTCTTCCATTGATGCTGACATTGTCTCTCAAAAAAAAGACATTACCTACCAGCAATACCAAGATGGGGATACCAGCAAGTAAAGCGGCTCGATCGATCTGTATCAGCTGATTGAAGGCAAAAAAATCCTCACGCACAAGAAGAAGCTTAAAAACGGTCACCAATGCTATAAGCGCAGCTATCAAAGCCCCCGCTGATTGGATACTAGTTAAAAAATTCGAGGGCTCTTTGTTACCCATCATGACCTTTATCATGATCGGACCTAAGGCTCCAATGAGAAGAAGAATATAAGGAATGGCGACGATAACGTCAGACAAGCCAATGAAATTCATACAGTCCCTCTCGCTACTTCGCTAGAAGTTGGTAACTGGTGAAGTTTTCCACCAAGTGAGAAATGCTTACCTTCATGTATTGCAAAATCCATTCAGGATACAAGCCCATCACAAAAATCAGTACAATAAAGGGTAAAATGACCAACCATTCGCGGGCTTGCAGATCAACCAAAGGATGCCCGGCATCTTGTGTTACCGTACCAGCGGGACCATAAAACACCTTTTTCACTAACCACAGCATGTAAACGGCCCCAAGCACCACGCCCAAAACGGAAATAGCAGCATACACTTTGTGATACTTGAAAATCCCAAGTAAAATCAAAAACTCACCCACAAATCCATTTGTCATCGGAACCGCTATGGAGGACAAAGTCACTATAACGAAGGCAATCGTGAACCAGGGCATAAATCGAGCCACACCGCCATACTTCTCCATTTCCCGAGTATGAGTTCTTTCATAAATCATACCGATCAATAAGAACAAGGCCCCAGTGGAAATCCCGTGGTTGAGCATTTGGTAAATGGCTCCTGTTAAGCCTTGGGCGTTAAAGGTGAATAGACCTGCTAAAACGTAACCCATATGCGATACGGAGGAATAAGCAATGAGCTTTTTAATATCGGTTTGTACAAAGGCCATCATGGCTCCGTAAACAATACCGACTACACCGAGAGCCACCAAGATCCATCCCCAATACTGGGAAGCCTCAGGAAACAGAGGAATCACCCAACGAACAAAGCCATAGGTCCCCATCTTAAGCATTACGCCCGCTAATATCACAGAGCCAGCTGTAGGGGCTTCCACGTGGGCATCCGGTAACCACGTATGTACGGGAAAGGCGGGAGTTTTAATGGCAAAGGCCAGAACGAAGGCAATAAACAGCAGAGTTTGCGGAGAAAACAGCTGATCAGCTACAAACGGAATCTGAATTTGATACCAATCCAAAATGTTGGATGAGTATACCCCGGTAACCTCTTTATGCATTAACATCAAGGTCACCATAGCTACCAACATCAAAACAGAGCCCGCCATGGTGTAGATAAAAAATTTAACGGTCGCCAACAAGCGGCGTGCGCCTCCCCAAATCCCAATCAAAAAATACATGGGGATCAAAGACATTTCCCAAAACGCATAAAAGAGGAAGGCATCAAGACTGACGAATGTGCCTAACATGGCTGATTGCAGTACAAACAAGGCGGCAAAATAACCGGCTACACGCTCCTCTACACTTTTCCAAGAAGCTAAAACCACAATGGGCTGCAAAAACAAAGTAAGAATGACCAACCAAAGAGACAATCCATCGACACCTACAAAGTACTCGATATTCAAAGCTGATACCCACGAATACTTTTCAGTAAACTGCAAAGCGGAGGTGCTGGGATCAAAGTCATGCAGCAGAGGGATCGCCCACAAAAAATGAAGCAGTGATAATATCAAGGCACTGGGCTTAATCCAAGACTTGGGCATGGCTAAGCCTACCACTAGCGCATACAACAAGGGCAAAAAAACCATCCAGCTAAGTAACATGATCACTCCTTAACTTAAACCTAGCACCAGTGCGAATCCCACTAAGGATAACACCACAATAAATGCATAAAACTGCATACTACCGGTTTGTAAAAGAACCCACCAGCGACCAAAGCCTCGCACCAGCTCGCCGCTACCCATGACCAAACGGTCAATCAATCGCACATCAAAGTAAGCCCAGAGTTCTTCACTCCAATGCCGCAGGGGCTGCACGATCGTGGACTGATAAAACTCATCGACATAGAGCTTAGCCTCCACCCAGCGATAAAGCTTGGGAAAAGTGCGGGTGAACCCTTGGGCTAGCTGAGGCTTGATGAGTAAAGTATAAACAGCCAGACCGCTTACCACGGTGGCCCCCAACACACTTAATCCCATAAGCGCCCACTCCATCGTGGCCTGCCCGCTATACTGATGGGGCACAGTAGCAAGAACGTCATCAAACCAATGCTCTAACCAGTTTTGCGGGTGTCCTGGGAGAATCTCGCCAATGACATGAGGGATACCCAAAAAGCCACCAAAAGCCGCCAATAAGGCCAATGCGATTAAGGGTAACAACATAGTTGCTGGTGACTCGTGCGGTTCATGGTGATGGGGATCAAAACGCTCCCGACCCCAGAAGGTCAGCACCATCAAACGAGTCATGTAGAAGGCCGTCATCATCGCTCCTACCCAGCCTAGTAACCATAAAGCAGGATGACCACGTTCGCTACCAAAGGCCATCCATAAAATTTCGTCCTTTGAGAAAAACCCTGAAAAGGGTGGAATGCCCATGATGGCTAGCCATCCCACGAAAAAAGTCCAGTAGGTTACTGGCATGTACCGACGCAAGCCACCCATTTTGGTCATGTCTTGTTCATGGTGCATTCCATGAATCACTGAACCCGAGCCCAAAAACATTAAAGCTTTGAAAAAGGCGTGGGTCATGAGGTGAAACATACCAGCCGCAAAGGCTCCAACTCCGCAGGCTAAAAACATATAACCCAACTGAGACACCGTCGAGTAAGCCAATACTTTTTTGATATCTTTCTGGGCAAAGCCCATGAGGGCAGCGGTAACCGCAGTGACCCCACCCACCACCGCAATAATCATCATCACGCCAGGTGTAGCCACGTACAGATAACTTAAACGCGCCACCATATAAACACCGGCTGTAACCATGGTTGCAGCGTGAATTAAAGCAGAAACGGGAGTGGGTCCCGCCATGGCATCGGGTAACCAAACATACAAGGGAATCTGAGCCGACTTCCCAGTAGCCCCAACAAATAGTAAGAGTGTGCCCAACACCGTCGGATCAAACCACGACCACAGAGGATCCTTGGGAGCTAAGGCATTTAATTCTCGCAAGTTTAGGGTTCCATATTGGGTAAATAAAAAGAACATCCCCAAAATAAAGGCCGCATCACCAATTCGGTTAACCACGAAGGCCTTCATTCCCGCATTGGCTTTCTCCACATCTTGATACCAAAAGCCGATAAGCAGGTAAGAGCATAATCCCACGCCCTCCCAACCCACGAATAAAAGAGGGAGGCTGTCACCAGTGACTAGAATCAACATATTGAACAAAAACAAGTTGAGATAAGAGAAATATTTTACAACTCCCTCATCTTCATGCATGTAGCCAATAGAAAAAAGATGAATAAGTGAGCCCACGCCCGTGATCAACAGTACGAGAATGGTGTTCACCGGATCCACAATAAATCGTAGCGGGATTTTCAAGTCGAAAACTTGAAACCAAGGAAATAATTCCAGACTTACCGTGCGCTCAGGAGAGCCGCTAGCGGCTAACACCAAGTATAAACCCGCCGCAAAACTCAAGGCACTGGCGCTGGTAGCAAGAACCCCCGCAAAATTAGCAGAAAATCTGCCGCGCCCAAAAGCACCATTAATAAAAAATCCCAAAAGAGGGGCCAAAAATAAGGTTGCAAACGCCAAACTGATCATCTCCCCACCCCGCGCAAAATCTCTAATGTCTCAGACGCTCAAATTGTCGAATATTGACCTCTTTAAACCTTTTAAAAATAGCAACCACTAAAGCTAGCCCGACCGCAGCTTCGGCAGCGGCAATCGTCATAGTGAAAAATACGAATATTTGTCCATCCAGCTGATTCCAATGCTTGGAAAAAGCTACGAACATTAAATTGACGGCATTAAGCATAAGCTCAATCGACATGAGCACCACTAAAATATTTCTTCGCACCAACACCGAAAGGGCACCCAAAAAAAATAAAACTAAAGACAAACCAACATAGTGATAGATGCTTAATTGAGTGAAAAAATTAGTGGCTACGTTCATGGGTACCCCCTTTGGATCGCGCTAAAGCTACTGCCCCCACGGCCACCACCAGTAACAACACACCAAGGATTTGAAACACCAACATATATTTTGTGAAAATCAACTCACCCATCTTTTTAACACCCATGCCCGATGCGTCACCCAAGGATAGCATGCTTGGGCTATGAAAAGCTCCTTCAAGAAAACCAGCTGCCAGTAACAGGCCCAAACCTAGGCCGACAACCGCGGTTTTCACGAGCAAGGAGGATTGAGACACCGAAAAAGGACGATTTTCATGTTTCAAATCAAAAAGCATCATCACCATGACAAACAAGACAAGGACCGCACCCGCGTATACAATGAGCTGCACTCCAGCTAAAAAATCAGCCCCAAGGGTGGCAAACAGACCAGAAACTCCTAACATTGTGCCAATCAAGGAAAAAGCGGCATACAAAGGGCTTGAGAAAAATAACACCCCCAAGGCCCCTAATACACTAATGAGAGCAAGAAACCAAAACAGTAACACATCTGGACTCATGGTGATGCACTCCTATTATGCTTTCAAAATCACAAACAAAATAGCCGTTACGATCAGATTACCTAAGGCCCAAGGTAACATCGTTTTCCACCCCAATGACATCAATTGGTCATAACGAAAGCGTGGCAAACTCCAGCGCACATGAATAAATAGCCAAAGCATAATGAATAACTTCAACATAAAAACGGCATGATGAATCAGGGCATTTAGGATAGAAGCCAGATTCCCTGCACCTAACCACGACTGCAAGCCTTGAAGCACAGCCTCAGGACTGACGAAAGGAATTTGGTAACCACCCAAGAAAAAGGTAACCATCAATGCTGATGCCACCATCATGTGGCCGTATTCCCCAATAAAAAATAAGTTCATCTTAAGCCCACCATACTCAGTGTGAAAGCCCGCTACCAACTCGGCCTCTCCCTCGGGCAGGTCGAAAGGCAATCGGTTACTTTCAGCAAAAGAGGCGGCTAGAAACAAAAAAGCCCCAATCGGCTGATAGAAAATCCCCCAGTTCGGCAGGAAGGGAATGGTCACTTCGCGACCAAAAGCCATGAATGATAAGGGACCCGCCTGCTGCTGAACCATTTCGGATAAATTAAAGGTTCCATAAATGAGAATCATGCCCACGATGGAAAGACCCAAAGCGAGTTCGTAGGAGATCACTTGGGAGCTCGCACGCATGGCCCCAAGCAGGCTATACTTGTTACCCGAGCCCCAACCGGCCATCAAAATGGAATAAACAGCCAAGGACGAAGCGGCTAAAACAAAAACAATTCCCACATGCGCCTCATAGCCCTGAATGGCCAGCTCATAAGGGCCCCAACTGCGCCCTAAAAACTCAAAGGGCTGAACTGAAAATTTCGGTCCCAAGGGGATGGCACACATCGCCAAAGTTGCTGGTATCAAAGCTACTATAGGGGCCCCGTAAAACATAAATTTTATAGCGTTTTTAGGAATAAACTCTTCCTTGAATAAGAACTTGACCGCATCAGCCAGAAGCTGTGTAAGCCCCAATGGCCCCACACGATTGGGTCCCAGACGATCTTGAATAAAGCTTGCCCCACGTCTTTCAAGCCAAACCAGCAGCGGGACCATTTGAACCATCAATAGGAAAATCACAACCATTTTGATAGAGTTGATAGTGATTAACAAAGCATCAGTAGTTTGCATGGATTACTCCCACTCCAAAGCTTTCGAGCGGATTTCCCACCACAGCCCAAATATGAAAAGCAACAGAAACACCCCCATGCCTGCTAAGGCGTAGAGCCCTTGGCCTCTTTCTACAAAGCTTTTTAAGCTGACAGCCCAGGGATACATAAAAATAATTTCGATATCGAAGACAATGAATAAAATGGCCGTTAAATAAAACTTCACAGATAATTTGGTATCAGTTTTCTGCTCGACGGGGAGTCCACATTCGTAGGTTTCATCTTTGATTAAGTCTTTTTTGACGATCCCAACCTTCGAGGCTCCCCACAAAATCAAAAAACTAAAGGCCGTCACAAACAAAGCAATGAACAGAACCGAAGCCAGCGGCACTGCAACCCCCCGATTAGCGTTCAAAAAGCCGAGACAATTTCTTATTTGCACTATAACAAGAGGCCATCCGAAATCAAGGGATAAAACAGAAACTTTTATGTCTCAAAATCTTTCCCATCTGCAAACACTCATTGAATCCGACTTATTAAAAAAGCGCTCGGTGATCTCCATTGGAGGAATCTCCCAGCTAGAGCCCGTTGGACTCATGCTTCTTTCTTATTTTTCGCAAGGAGCTTTGGGGACTTATGTATTAGTCGTTCCTGATGACTCTTTGCGTCTGGCGCAAGAAGTGATCAGTTTTTTTATACCGCCAGAGATTCCTGTTGTCACCCTACCCAGTTGGGATGTGCTACCCACTCAAGGGATTCCTCCCTCCCCTCAGAGTCTGCAAGAGCGTCTACACGCTCTCGGTAACCTATGTATCGTCCGTCCCTCTCGCTTGGTGCTGATTGCCTCAGCTCAAGGGATGAATCAGAAAACTATTCCGCTTTCAACCTTCAAAGAACACGCAAGAATCATTAAGCCACAGGAGAGTTGGGATGATGGGTTGCTGCAAGAGCTGTTAATCCATTTAGGATACCAAGAGGCCTTTGAAGTGATCCAGCCAGGTCAATATCAAATTCGTGGCCATATTATCGACATTTTTTCCCCAGCGCACCCTCTCCCCGTGCGCATCGAACGATTTGGCGATGAGATCGACAAAATGCGCTACTTTTTGGCCGAGGACCAAAAGTCCCTCGAGCAGAGTATCAACGCTCTTTATTTGTTACCTGCACAGGAAGTGCTAATTCCCCCTCACGCATCCTTCAATGACTGGCAAGTCTCACTCATGGAATCTTGGCATAAGGTCTTCCCCGACATGACCACCACAGACTGGTTGAGGTTACTGCAAGGGCAAAGTCAGCGCCATCCTTACTTACCATATTTGGCAAGCCTACTACACAAGGAACCACAGAGTGCTTGGGATTATTTGCCAGATCATAGTCACATTTTTGTCTTTCACCCACACTCCATTCATATTGAAGAGGAAAAATCTAAACTAGCATGGGGCGATAATTCTTCTTTGTGCTCACTATTTTTTCAGTCGTGGACAGAGGTACCCAAAGAGTTTTTCAAGCCTTGGGTAGAGCTGGAATCTGTTGTGATTAGCGAAAACCCCGATGTGGAAACCCAGCATTATCCTTTTCGTGAACTGACGCCATGGTCTCCTCAACATATCCCCCTATTTTCTACAGCTTGGAACGAATGGTTACTCGGGAAATTGAATAACTATTTGCAGGAAGGTTACCGGATTGTCATTAGCTCCAGCAGTCAAAACCTTCGACAGCGAGCGGCCTTGATGCTACAAGGACTTGGACTTTCCACCACACAGTTTTCAAGTCTTATTGATTTTATTCAAGGCAAACACAAAATCGGAATTGTCGAAGGCACCCACTCCACAAGTGCCCTGTTCCCAGTAGAAAAGCTGGTTTTAATCACAGACAAAGATTTTTTAGGCAAGCGAACGAGGAAATACTCCACTGCAAGTCCGGCGGCAACAGAGTATTTATCAAAAGCTCAGGTCTTAAGATTCTCGTTACTT
>CAZZMS010000195.1:0-7566 GCA_964655485.1 uncultured Pseudobdellovibrionaceae bacterium
GACTGGACCTGGGCCCTAAAATCCCAATTGCCGCCCTCTATCGTGGTTAAAGAAGCCTTTGAGGCCCCTGAGAGCTTTCATAGCACATTGTCTGCGGTGGCTAAGACTTATCGTTATTACATATGGAATGCCGAGAGGCCGAGTTGCTTTCTAGGGCGTTACTCTTGGTGGATTCGTCGCTCTTTAGATTTGGAGGTCTTGGAGCAACTCAGTGCTCCGCTGTTGGGTTTTCACGATTTTAAGAGCTTCCAAAGTCAGGGGACCCCCGTACTGCACACGCGAAGAAAACTTTTTAAAATCCAATGGGTGCGTAAGACCGGCAGTCTTATCTATATGGACATCACGGGCAATGGGTTTCTCAAGCAAATGGTGCGAAACATCGTGGGAACCCTGATTGAGTTTTATCTGCGTGGACTCGGTCCCGAAGAGATCGAGAGAGTTTTATTGGCTCAGGATCGAACCAAGGCAGGTCAAGCAGCTCCCCCCCAAGGCCTTTTTTTACGCCAAGTCTTTTACCCGAAGGAGCTTGACAAGCTTTGCGTGAAACTTTAGAACGGGGGTTCGGTTTTTTTAGGAGTCCATATGAAAGCAACTCACTATGTGCGAAAAGAAGATGCGAAGCGATCCTGGGTGTTAATTGATGCAGCCGGTGCCACCGTTGGTCGATTGGCCACTCAAATTGCCATGATTTTACGCGGTAAAAACCGCCCTGATTTTACCCCCAACACGGACAATGGTGACTTTGTAGTCGTGGTCAACGCCGACAAAGTGGAGTTTACTGGGAAAAAGTGGACCGAAAAGAAGTATTACAGACACTCTCGTTTTTTTGGTTCTTTGAAAGAGCTTTCTGCGGAGAAGATCAAGGAGAGAGACCCCAGTTTCATCATCACCGAGGCGGTTGAGGGAATGTTACCTAAAAACCGTTTATCTCGTCATTTGATGCGCAAGTTGAAAGTGTATGCTGGGCCCGAGCATCCCCATGCCGCTCAAAAGCCGGTGTCAGTTTCAGTGAAGAAGTAATCTAGTTAAAGGAAGGAAAGGGTATGTCCACGGAAAAAGTGTATTACGGAACAGGTCGTCGCAAAACCAGTACGGCTCGGGTCTTTGTTAAACCAGGTAAGGGAAAATTCGTAGTTAATGGCGCGCCTGTGGATGATTATCTTAAGCGTGTGCAGTCTAAGGCTTTGGCTAAGCGGCCTTTGTCTGTATTAGAAAATGAAAAATTTGATATCAACGTGACAGTCACTGGCGGGGGTGAGACGGGCCAGGCTGGTGCGATTAGTTTGGGTTTGGCTCGGGCTTTAACAGCTTTTAACGAGTCATGGCGTAAACCCTTGAAGGATGCCGGTCTGCTGAAGCGCGATCCTCGTGAAGTAGAGAGAAAAAAATACGGTTTGCGTGGTGCTCGTCGTCGCGGTCAGTACTCTAAGCGATAATGATCAAAACTGAATAGGCCCCTCGGCTTTGGCCTCAAGAAATTGCCGCACCTCGGGACGTGTATTGTGCCGGGCTTGTAAGGGGCTTCCTAGGTCCAGAAGCTGCCTTTGGTAACAAAACAAAATACGCTCAGCAAATTGAAAGGCGCGGGCGATCTCACTGGTTACCATGATTTGGGTTTGTTGGGTGCCGTGGCTGAGTTCCATAATGAGGTTGACAATATGGCGACTTGTTACGGGATCAAGTCCGGCCGTTGGCTCGTCAAAAAAACAAAGTTCCGGTCCCAAGGCCAGCAGCCGAGCAATGGCCAGGCGTTTTTGCATCCCCCCGCTCATCTGGCTGGGATACAAAGATTCTGCCCCTTCGAGTTGGGTCGCCTTTAAAAAATGTCTCGCAATCCGAAGAGATTCTTGGGGGTCACTGACCTGGCCTGATTCTTCCAGACTAAAAACTATGTTTTCTAGTGCGGTCATTGAGTCAAAAAGAGCATTTTTTTGAAATAATAGCCCCATCCTTTTTTGCACGCGGAATTGCTCTTTCTCACTGCGAGAGAAAAAGTCGATTGTTTCGCCAAAATGATAAACTTGTCCTTTCTGGGGGCGTAAAAGCCCGGTCAAGATTTTGAGTAAAGTGGATTTGCCATGACCCGACGGGCCGATTAACGCCACTCTTTCGCCGGGGTGGAGCTTCAGAGCTAGATTTTCAAAAATGATTTTTTCTTGATAAGCGAAAAATAGATCGCAAACCTCTAGTGCCAATAGACTCATGTTCATGATGTTACCAGCTCTTGCGCCTGAGTACCAAGCGATTGTCCCATAACGCCGTGCTAAAGGTGAGGACAAGGTTTTTAATCTTCGCTAGCCTCGAAGTACCGATAAAAGGGGGTTTTCATGAGAAAAGCTAAAATAAGTGTGATTGGTGCTGGTTTTGTAGGATCCACCTGTGCGCATTGGGCGGCAGCGCGTGAGCTGGGTGATGTGGTGTTACTGGATATTAACGAGGGGGCTGCCCAAGGGAAATCCTTGGACCTTACTCAAGCGGGTCCTGTGTATAAATTTGATAGTCGCGTGCGTGGGACGTCTCGCTATGAAGATATCGCTGATAGTGATGTGGTGATTATTACCGCTGGTTTTCCGCGTAAGCCGGGAATGAGCCGTGATGAACTCGTAGCGATCAATGCAAAAATTGTTAAAGAGGTTTGTGAGGGAATCAAAAAATTTGCGCCCCAAAGTTATGTGATCGTTGTTTGCAACCCTATGGATGCTATGGCCGTCTATGCGAAACAAATCTTAGGCTTTCCGCGTGAGCGCGTGATTGGTATGGGTGGGGCTTTGGATTCCGCTCGTTTCCGCACTTTCATCGCCGAGGCCTTAGGGGTGTCCTTCAAAGATGTGGTGGGAATGGTGATTGGTAACCACGGTGACGCCATGATGCCTTTGGTTCGCTTGGCCAGTGTGAATGGTATCCCAGTAACCGAGCTGTTACCTGCGGAGACTCTGGCAGCTATCGTGCAAAGAACGAAGCAAGCCGGTGCAGAAATTGGTGGATTACTCAAAACTGGTTCAGCTTACTTCGCACCCGCGGCGGGTTCGGTGGAGATGGCTGAGGCGATTTTGAAAGATCAAAAGCGAGTCATTCCTTGTGCGGTGGAACTTAAGGGCGAGTATGGTGTAGATGGTTTATTCGTAGGTGTTCCTTGTGTTCTGGGGGCTAAAGGGCTTGAGAAAATTATTGAAGTGAAGCTCACTAGCGAAGAACAGCAGGAGTTCAAAAAGTCTGTTGAGGCCGTGCAAAATCTCGTCAACGCCTTGAAAAACATTTAACCTCGGAGTCCTAGCATGAATATTCATGAGTTTCAGGCGAAAGAAGTCCTCAGGAAATTTGGTGTAGCAACCCTCAAGGGAGGGGTAGCGCGAACGGCTGAGGAAGCGGTAACAGCGGCTCAATCTTTGGGCGGATCGATCTGGGTTGTGAAAGCCCAGATCCACGCCGGTGGGCGCGGTAAAGGGGGTGGAGTGAAGTTAGCCCGCTCCCTCGATGAGGTGAAAAATGTGGCTCACCAAATGATCGGAATGAACTTAGTGACTCATCAGACAGGTCCTCAGGGGAAAACCGTTCATCAAGTTTACATTGAACAAGGTTGCGAGATTGCAAAAGAGTACTATGTCGCTCTCCTGGTGGATCGTTCCACCCAGAAAGTGAGCCTCATCGCCTCTAAAGAGGGAGGCATGGATATTGAAGAGGTAGCGGCGAAAAATCCTGAGGCGATCATGAAAGTCGATATCCATCCCGCCGTGGGCTTGGGGGCCTTCCAAGCGCGCAAGATCGCTTTTGATTTGGGCATCCCTACGGCGAGTATTAACAAAGCTGTCGCTTTCATGCAGGGCTTGTATCAGGCTTTTTTGCAAACAGATGCAGCCTTGTTAGAGGTAAACCCCATGGTTTTAACGGCTCAAGGGGATGTGATCGCGCTGGATGCAAAAATGAATTTCGATGCGAACTCATTGTTTCGTCATCCGGAGATTGTCGCGTATCGTGACCTGACTGAAGAAGAGCCCACGGAGATCGAAGCATCCAAATATGACCTCGCGTTTATTAAGCTAGATGGTAACATTGGCTGCTTGGTGAATGGGGCAGGTCTAGCCATGGCGACTTTGGATATTATTAAATGGTATGGAGCTATGCCTGCCAACTTTCTGGATGTGGGAGGTGGAGCCAGTCGAGAAAAGGTGACTGCGGCTTTCAAAATCATCCTGCAAGATCCCAATGTGAAGGCCATTTTGGTGAATATCTTCGGTGGTATCATGAAATGTGATGTGATCGCCGAGGGAGTTGTGGCGGCCTCTAAAGAAGTCGGTTTGAAGGTGCCCTTAGTGGTGCGTCTTGAAGGGACCAACGTTGAGCTTGGCAAAAAGATTTTAGCAGAAAGCGGCCTCAATATTGTGGCGGCCAGTGATCTGGATGATGCGGCTAAAAAAGTCGTGGCCTTTGTGAAGTAGGGGGAAAGATGGCGATCTTAATTGATAAGAATACGCGTGTGATCACAACCGGTATTACTGGTAACCAGGGGAGTTTCCACACCGAACAGTGCTTAAAGTATGGTTCTCAATTCGTGGGTGGGGTAACTCCGGGTAAGGGTGGGACCACCCATTTGGGGCTTCCCGTTTTTAACACCGTCTATGAGGCGGTGAAAAATACTGGAGCGAATGCCGCTATGGTTTTCGTGCCTCCAGCTTTTGCTGCGGATTCCATCATGGAATGTGCTGATGCCGGAGTCGAGTTGATTGTGGCGATCACGGAAGGGATTCCTGTACTGGATATGGTGAAGGTAGTGAGTTTTTTGAAAGAAAAAAAAACTCGCTTGATTGGGCCCAACTGTCCTGGAGTGATTACACCCGGGCAATGTAAAATCGGTATCATGCCTGGCTTTATTCATAAGCCCGGTCGTATTGGTGTAGTCTCCCGCTCGGGAACTTTAACCTATGAAGCCGTTCATCAGCTCACCCAATTGGGCTTAGGGCAAAGCACTTGTGTTGGCATTGGTGGTGACCCCGTGAATGGAACGAATTTCATTGATGTTTTAAGCATGTTTGAAAAAGATCCTGAAACGGATGCCGTGATTATGATCGGTGAAATTGGTGGAAGTGCCGAAGAAGAAGCCGCGGCATGGATTAAAAAGAATTTCTCCAAGCCTGTGGTGTCCTTTATTGCCGGGGCTTCAGCACCGAAAGGAAAGCGTATGGGACACGCAGGAGCTATCATCAGTGGTGGTAAGGGCACTGCCGAGGCGAAGTTTCAAGCTCTACAAGAGGCAGGAGTGCGCATATGTCGTAATCCAGCCGAAATGGGAAAAACACTAGCGGCTTGTTTGAAGTAGTTGGATTGATACGACGGATGTAAGGAAACGCCCAGCGATTGCTGGGCGTTTTGTTTTTCGATCCTGATTCATCTCCTTGATGAGTTGACGGCCATGTACTCCTCGATGCCTTGAAATGCATACCAGCGTTGAATTTTATTGTTTCTAGTAGCATCATAATCTCCGGGATTTTGATGACATCTGTTTAAAAACCGGGAGAAGCGATGTGTCCTAAATGATTCCTCCTTAGGCTTTTTATTTCGTCCGGAGACCTTAAGCACCATGGATGGCCAAGGGTGCCAGAGCCCTTTGCAGCTTGAGCCATGGAGGGCGTGCCCCGGAGCGAAAGCAAAAAGCCTAAGGAGGGTAAGAGATAAAGAAAACAGAATGAATTAGAGTGAACCAAAGGCCTTCACTAACTTATGAAATGTCTCTGCAGGAGTTTCTATAATGACTTTGCTTTGGGCGATAAGAGGGAAAAAATTGAGATCTCCACTCCAGCGGGGAATCAAGTGAAAATGCAGATGACCGGGGATTCCGGCTCCGGCTGCAGCTCCCAAATTCAGGCCAATATTCATCCCCATGGGTTGATAAACCTCTCGTAAGATGCGTTCACTCAGACGGACGACCTCCATAAGATCTGCATACTCCGCAGGACTTAATTCGTTGAGATAGGCCTTGTGCTTTTTGGGTAACACCAGAATATGTCCCGTGTTGTAAGGAAACTTATTGAGTACGACCATGCTAAGCGGCGTGCGATAAACGCATAGATTATCCAATGTATTGTGTTTGTCTTTCGCCACTCGGCAAAACACACAGTCAGTTTCTTTGGGGCCTTTAATGTAGCGGGCGCGTTGGGGACGATATAAAGGAGTGAGTTGAGTGCTGAGCCCTGTGGCCCCCCCTTTGACAGCTTGATCCGACCTTTGTTTCATCGTGACAAGGTGTTTTTTCTTTTGTGGGGGCTTTAGATTTTGTTTGCTGTTTCTTGAGCTTCTCGTAGGGTTTTTCGATTTTCTCATAGGTTTCCATCACAATCTATGTGACTAAGGTTTGTGAAAAAACGAATGGCGGTGGCGATGGGTGGGAATTTGTCTTCGCACTCTTTCAATGGCTTCAAGGCCAAGACGGCTATGTAGGACCTCTTCTTGATCCCCAGAGCCTTCGGCTACAATGTGTCCCCAGGGATCGACGATCAGGGAGCGACCGAAAGTACTTTTTCTCCAGCTTCCTTCGAGACTCAAATGTTCGCCGGCTTGTGCTGCTGAAATCACATAAGCTTGGCTTTCAATGGCTCGAGCGCGATTGAGGATATGCCAATGGGCCCGCCCTGTCTCCACCAAAAAGGAGGAGGGAATAAGCATACCATGAGCCCCTTGGTTATAATAGTAAGAGAAAAGTTCGGCAAAGCGGATGTCGTAGCAGATGGACTGTCCCCACTTCCAACCTTCTGTTTCAAGCAGACAGGGGGCTTGTCCCGGTTGAAACGTGTTAGACTCACAAACTTGAGTACCAGAAAGGAGTTGAATGTCGAAAAGGTGGAGTTTGTTATAGATACTGATAATGTGTCCCTGAGGATTAAGAGTAACAGAGGAGTTACCAGGTTTTTCCGCCGATGAGTTCTGCCAAGCGACTGAGCCAATATGAATATAGGCCTTCAAGCGTCGGGCCCAGTCTTGTAGCTGCAGCAAAGCCGGGTGAGCTGCGGTGAAAGTCGGCAAGAGTTGCTCATCATACAGGCGAAAAAATAAAGCATTCTCTGGCAGACAAATGAGTGCGAGGTGTCCTTCACGTTGAGGTGCCACTTGATGTTGTAACAAAAATTCAATGCGTTGGAGATTATACGACCAATCATCGCGACTAATGAGTTGGAGTACGAACACCTCGATGTGATCATGATTGGGCATAAGTTTAGCTTGGGTTACCAAACAACTTTTTTCAAATTGATTTTATCACACGCCCAGCCAAGGGATTTGAAGGCCTCTTCTGCTTGGTTCAAGCAAGTTTGGGCTTCCTCTGCACTCTTAAAAAAACCAGCATTTTCTAAATGCGTCCTTTTCACGCTCTGACATACCCAACGACCGTTTTTCTGCTGCTCGATAAAAGTGAAACGATACTGGGTATCTTTGCGGCAGCGAATCGCATTAGGGAGCTCCTGCGCATAAAGCCATTGCGAAAGTATGAAGCTAAGCCCGAGCACTAAGCCTCCATCAGCTCCTCAGCGAGCTGTTTTTTTAGCCAATAGGGTAAAGCATCTGGAGCGAATTGTAAGC
>CAZZMS010000196.1:0-6243 GCA_964655485.1 uncultured Pseudobdellovibrionaceae bacterium
TGCGGCTGCCCTCCACATCAGTGACATTCCCTTTCAGTGCCCTACGGCCGCCATCAGTGTTGGGCGAGTCAATGGTGTGTTGGTAGCAAACCCCTCGGCAGCCGAGCTTGAAAAATCCGATTTTGATATTGTCGTAGCAGGCACAAAAAACGGCATTCTGATGGTCGAGGGAGAGGCCAAGTTTGTGAGCGAATCAGACTTGCTTGCCGCCCTCAAATTTGCCCATCAGCATATTTTGACCCTCATTACGGCCCAGGAGGAACTAAGAGAAAAAACTGGCTCGCAAACCAAGCGGTTAGCCCCTCCCTCTCCGATCCCGGAAGAGTTACGTCGTAAGTGGGAAAGTTTCCTGTTTCCGCGTGTGGAGAAGGCATTTTCCATCACCCAGAAACAAGCTCGCTATGAGGCTTTAGCTCAAGCCCGAGCCGAGGCGGAGGCCGAGTTTTTATCCTCCTTAAACGAAAAGGACTTAGAAACTCAAACTAAGTGGCTCTCTTTGGTTTTTGAGGACGTGAAATACAAAAAAGCTCGGGAGATGGCGCTGCAGAATCGTAGGCTTGATGGGCGCAAGACCCATGAAATTCGTCCGATTACCTGTGAAGTAGGATTGTTACCCAGAGCGCACGGCAGTGGTTTATTCACGCGTGGGGAAACCCAAGTGCTGGGTACGGTCACTCTGGGAACGGGTGATGATGAGCAAATGGTGGATTCGATCTTTGCCTCGGGCTCTCGAACTTTCATGTTGCACTACAACTTTCCTCCTTACTCGGTGGGTGAGGTGGGTCGCTTTGGTGGCCAAGGGCGGCGGGAAATTGGTCATGGTAACCTTGCTGAGCGTGCCATCAAGAACGTAATTCCCTTTCATGGAGATTTCCCCTACACCATCCGGGTGGTAGGTGATGTTTTAGAATCCAATGGCTCTTCTTCCATGGGGACGGTGTGCGCTGCCACTTTGGCCTTGCTTGATGCGGGTGTGCCCATCAAAGCGAATGTGAGTGGAATTGCCATGGGGCTCATCAAAGAAGGGAATCAGTATGTGATTCTCTCGGATATCCTGGGTGATGAAGATCATTTAGGAGATATGGATTTCAAGGTGGCAGGGACTACGCATGGAATCACCGCAGTGCAGATGGATATCAAGATTGACTCTGTAAACTTTGAAATCATGGAAAAAGCCTTAGAACAAGCTCGGCTCGGGCGGGCCCACATTTTAGCGGAAATGGAGAGGGTGATTAAACAACCGCGTGGCCACCTGTCTGAGTTTGCTCCACGGGTAGAGACGATTCAGATTAATCCAGATAAAATCCGCGATTTGATTGGTCCCGGGGGCAAAATGGTTCGTGGGATCAGTGAGGCTTGCGGGGTGAAAATCGAGATTGAAAACGACGGTCGAGTACACATTGCTTCATCCGATCTGGCTGCTATCGAGAAGGCTAAGCAGATGATTCAAGATGTGACCGCAGAAGCTGCCGTCGGTAACGTTTACAAAGGTAAAGTGGTGAAAATTGCGGATTTTGGGGCCTTTGTCGAGATTCTTCCCGGGACGCAAGGTTTGCTTCATATCTCAGAAATTGCCCATGAGCGCGTGCGCTCTGTGACCGATTTCCTCAAGGAAGGGGACGTGGTGGAAGTGAAAGTGCTCGACATTGACCGTACAGGCCGTATTAAGCTGTCTCGCAAGGTTTTGTTACCCAACTAAACTTATCCTAGGTCTGAGGAGTCCCTCGCCGAGGACTTAGTGGGCTAGGGACTTTGACTTTTTTAAATGAAGGACTCATGCACTCAGGGATCGAGCGATTCACATTTCCTGGTTGGACTCTCGTGGTGGAAAGCCGTTACCCATGGGGTGGTGATCTAAAACTTCGACGCGGGACAAAGAGACCGGCTCCGGTCTATGTGGGCCTGTGGTTACCGGTGGGTTCTCGTTTTGAGGGCCCCAAAGAGCATGGGCTTTGTCACCTGCTGGAGCACTTGGTGTTTAAAAATCCCAAAGCCTTACGTTTATCTCAAGAGCTAGAAAGACGGGGTGGAGAGGTGAATGCCGTCACCTCTCACGAGTACACTTATTTTTATTTTTCCTGCTTAAATGAGGATGTGGACTTAGGCTTTGCGTGTTTGGCCTCTTTGCTATCCCCTTTGCGATTCGATAAAAAGTATTTCCTCAGTGAGAAACGCGTGATTGCCCAAGAGATTTTGAGTGTGCAAGACGATATTGAAGAGGAGTTTCATGATTTTATTCTGGAGAACCTCACTTTAGGAGCGGGCCTTGAACACAAAATCAGCGGGGAAGTCGCCGATGTCCGTGCGTTGAAGTTGGTGCAAGTGAAGTCTTGGCACGAACGTTACTATCGAAAAGGGGCGAAAGTTTTATCTGTGAGCGGAGCCTTAGATGCTACCGAAGTGTTAAGGCTTTTTTCTAAGCATTTCTTGCGTGGCTCCAGGTTGCAGGGACAACGAAGTCCTATCCCGCCGCCTTTCGATTTAAAGCTCAATTCCTCACACCGCCACTATGGAAGGCGTCCTTGGGAGTTTCCACGCTTTAAGCCGGGTCCCTTGTATACGCGTGACAGAAATACGCAACATATTTATTTGGGGATCCTGTTTCCCCTGCCTGGAATGTTTGATCGCCGGCGTTTTGCGGTCAATGTGATTCATCAGTGGTTGGCCTCTGGTATGGCTTCGCACCTTTATCGGTTGGTGCGCGAGGAGCTGGGTCTCGTCTATTACATCGGGGGACAGCTAGCAAGTTTTGTGGACATGGGGTTTTATCTGATTGAAGCCTCGGCCGAACCCAAGCTAATGCCTGAAGTTCTGGAAGTGGTGTTGGGTGAGCTTAAAAAGTTACCCAGCAAATCTTGGAGTGGGGCTTGGCTAAACAATTACCGTCAAATGGTATTAAAGCAGCTTTGGATGGTGGAGCACGAGGGTGAAGGGCGTATGCAGTCTTTGGGTATGAATGAGCTTTTTTGGGGGCGCCCTTGGAGTATAGAAGAATACGTGAAGTTTTATGAGGACTTGTCCCTGCGGGATATTCGCGAAGTCGCGAAACATAATCTTGGTTTGTCGCAAGCCCGGGTGTATCTCTATGGGCAAAAAGCCTCTTGGTTTGGGCCCTATGTCAAGGGCTTACTTCCTCCCTCGTCAGGGGAATGATTTTGGTTTAGCCTGAAAACAAAAAATCAAGTGATAAAGGGATAAAAATCCCAGTGTGATCAAAAAGGAGGCTGCTATGTCGTTTCGAGTGGAACACGATACCATGGGGGAAGTGCAGGTTCCGGCCACAGCCTTGTGGGGAGCGCAAACTCAAAGGTCTTTGCAAAACTTTAAAATCGGCGGGGATCGATTTGCCCTGGAATTTATTCGCGCTTACGCTCACCTGAAAAAAGCATGCGCTAAGGTTAATGGTGATTTGGGAAGGTTACCCAAGGATAAACAAGAAAAAATCATGCAAGCCTGTGAGGAGATCATCGCCGGTCAATGGACGGATCAATTTCCTCTCGTGGTTTGGCAAACGGGCTCTGGAACACAGACCAATATGAATCTCAACGAAGTCATTGCCAACCGTGCTATGCAGCTGGCCGGTCACACTTTGCCTCATTCGTGGATTCATCCCAACGATGATGTCAACAAAGGTCAAAGCAGCAATGATACCTTCCCCACAGCCATGCATATCGCGGTAGCCGAGCGATTAAAAAATCGCTTGTTACCAAGCTTACGCGAGTTTGTGCGGGACTTGGAACAAAAAGTCGAAGAGTTTAAAGATATTGTGAAAATTGGGCGCACTCATTTGATGGATGCCACTCCTCTTACTTTGGGGCAGGAATTTTCGGGTTATGCGACACAAATGAAAAAAGCCATCGAGCGTGTAGAGAAAGCTTATCCTTCGGTGTGTGAGCTGGCCATCGGAGGCACTGCGGTGGGCACAGGGCTTAATGCTCACCCAGAGTTTGGTCAGCGAGTGGCGCGGGAATTAGCGCAAGCATTGGACATTCCTTTTGTTTCGGCTCCTAATAAGTTTGAAGCCTTAGCTACTCACGATGCTTTGGTGGAACTCAGTGGCCAATTAAAAACTGTAGCTGTGTCCCTGATGAAAATTGCTAATGACATTCGATTTCTGGGATCAGGACCGCGCTGTGGTTTGGCCGAGCTCCATTTGCCGGAGAATGAGCCAGGGAGTTCCATTATGCCAGGCAAAGTGAATCCCACTCAAAGTGAGGCGATGACCATGGTTTGCGCTCAAGTGATTGGTAACGATGCAGCCGTTACCGTCGGAGGGATGAACGGACATTTTGAACTTAACGTATTTAAGCCTTTGATTGTTCATAATGTCCTAAAAAGTATTCAACTGCTGGCTGATGCTATGGATAGTTTTAGACAAAATTGTTTGGTCGGCATTCAAGCGAATCGCGCTAAGATTCAGTCTTACGTGGATCAATCTTTGATGTTGGTAACCGCACTGAATCCCAAAATTGGATACGAAAATGCGGCTAAAATTGCTAAGGCGGCGCACAAGAACGGAACCACCTTGAAAGAGGAAGGAATTCGTTTGGGCTTGCTTACGGCCGAGCAGTATGATCAGTGGGTGGATCCAAAAAAAATGATTGGCCCTTCGGCTTGAGAGGATAGCAAAGCATGAGTTCCCAGGGGGATTTTTTTCCATGGAAAGACAAAGTGCCATGGCTGGGGGATCCAGCCGTTCGGCCCTATCTTTTCATGCGAAAAGAAAATCTGGTGAGTCAACCAGCCCCCTATTTGTCCTCTTGGTTTGCAGGTCTTTCTCCTTTATTCATCGAGGCTTTAGATACCCGACATCAGGCTTTTGGGGATGCTATCTTATTTCTTGAAAATCAAGCGTTTGGCGCCGACTTAGCGATGCCTCGCTGGGTGTTTTACGATTGTGCCGTGGTGCCGGGTATGGTGTGTGGTTTTGCGATTCATCGTGAGCGCATACCCTCGGGGTGGCAATCTCGACTTATCGGTAACATGGCTAAATTGGAGTGGGTGCCGATTTCTTTGTTTATCACTATTCCCACGGTTTTTCCTGGCGAGTGGGTGGCGCACAATTTGTGCACGGTGAATTCTTTGTTACCCAGTCATGAGCAGTTTTATGCCTTGGGTTTCCTAACGAAAGCCTACGGGCTATGGTACGGTAACGTTAAAAAAATGATGGGGATGACTCAATGGCACAAACCTGCATTAAAGCTGCATAGCCACTATGGTTACCTGAAGGTGCTGACAGCTTATACGCCGCTGCATACCCATGCCCAGACTATGACCTACGGTTGTGAAATCGATCCCTTGGTATGGGAGGCTTTTTTTCATCGTAGGGAAGACCAAAACTTTCAAACTCGCTTTAAAAAAACCTCCCACACATTAAATCCTCTGAGCGAGAATGATATGCGAAGAGTGCAGGCTCTTATTGAACAAGGTGGGGAGTTTTATTTAAGCCCACATCAAATCGCGCACAAAAAAATCGAAGAGCCTTACGAGCTTTATACCCCCCTTTCTTAAACGAGGTTATTTATGAAACTAACTCAATTGCCGCCGGTGGCCAAAAGTTTTGTGACTTACTGTGCCCGTTGCGAAGCGGATCGCTTTCATACCGTACTCGCTCATATCAGTGCAGACAGTGCGAAAGTGGTGTGTGATGTGTGTAAGAAAAAAAGCACATTTAGTCTCAAAGCGGATACAAGTAAAAAACTTAAAAGTCCAAGCTCAGGGCTAAGCCGCCCTGTGCGCTTAAGTTCTTCGCAAAACAAGGAAGCTCCCGAGTCCTTCACGGCGACGAAATTAAATCATCGTTCCGTTTTGGCTGAGCAGTATGAAAGCCTCAAACAACAAAAAGACTCCGTTCCGCCACGCCCTTACCGTGCTACTGAGAGTTACCAAAACGGAGATAAGCTTGAGCATAAGAGTTTTGGTTTAGGTTTCGTTCTCAAGGTGAAAGAGGGGCGTATGGATGTGCTTTTTGCGGATGCCGTACGACAGTTGGTATGCGCCTCCTCGGCCAATGCCTTGCCCCTTTAATTTTTAGCTGGAAGCACTCCAGTATATGAGCCGTTGGTTAGAGTCGCTTAATCCCGAGCAACAAGAGGCGGTAACCCACGTGGAAGGTCCTTTGCTCATCTTGGCTGGTGCGGGTAGTGGTAAAACTACGGTTCTGGTTAATCGTGCGGGTTACTTGATTGAGCAAGGTTATTTTCGCGCGGATCAGATGCTCATACTGACCTTTACCAACAAGGC
>CAZZMS010000197.1:0-4867 GCA_964655485.1 uncultured Pseudobdellovibrionaceae bacterium
CAAGAGGGGATATTTTCTCAAATCAAAAATGGTTGGAGCTCATTTTTTCGTGAACCGGTCGCTTTGGTCGTGCTTGCCTACGCGCTGCTTTGGTTTTCAGTCCTCAGTCCTCATGGTGTGCTTTTAACAGCCTATCTGAAGGATGGATGGAATCTACCTGAACTTACGATTGGTGTCTTTCGAGGTCTGGGAGCAGTTTTTGGTTTACTTGCTACAGTCCTATTTCCAATCGTTGTTAAAAAGTTGTCTATCAACAGAGCCAGTTTTTTATTTTTAACTTTTCAAGCAGTCACTTTAATCTTTGCTTATGTCCTATTCTTGAGTGCTGATAGCTTTGGTCAAATCGGATTTCTTGCGCTTATTTTGCTTTCAAGGATTGGGCTTTACGGATTCAGTCTTGGAGAGATGCAAATTCGTCAGACCGGAATTTTGCCTGGTGTGCGTGGTGCGGTGAATGGCTTTGCAAACGCATTAACCGCGCTTGCAACCATTGGACTTTTCGCAGCTGGCGTTGCTCTGCCTTCTACGGAACAGTTCAAGTATCTTGTGCTGTCGTCTGTTGGATTCGTTATTATAGCACTGGTTGTTTACGGTTTGTGGTATCGAAGACAAGTTTCATCAAATTGACCATGCGATTCGATTTTTAAGACTCCACCAAACCTAAGAACCAAATTCTAAAGACTCAAGAAATTTGAGTTTTTAAATTAGCTGTTCACTATTTCGATGGGGGCAGCAAATATGCCTGCCCCCACTTGGATGCTTTGGAATCTTGGATAAGTTGCAGCTGCGCTTGTCGGACGAGCTTAAGGGCTTTTGGTAAGTGGCCGCTTCCGACCACCAAGACCGCAACGAGCGCAATTGATTGAATAAGTTTATCGAGTCCCATGGGACCTCCTTTGTTGGTTAAGATACGAAACTTTTTAAAATTGTATGGACCGCTCTTAGTTTTTCTTCATTTGGAATTTGGTCGATCAGCAAAATGCATTCATCTTTGATGCTGACAATCGGAATTGGCTTTCCGTTGATGTATTCCTGAAATTCCGAATCGCTAAAGCCATAAAATTCCAATAAACATTTGAGCCTAGAATCAGGAATTTCCATTCGACCATTTTCATAGTGGCCGATGGCTTGAGGGGAGCAGCTCGCTTTGTGAGCTGCTTCAGGTTGCGAGATCTTCTTTGAGATTCTCATGAATCTGATGATCTTGCTTTTTATGGTTATGATTTTCTTCTGGCTACGCTTCATATTTTTCCTCCGTTCAAACAGTCGAATTTAATTGTTCGACTTGAAAGCCAGTTTCATTGCCCAGAGATTTGTAGTTTCTAGAAATTCATTATTGAATTCCAAGAGCTAGGGTCTCTAGACAATGCGAGCGGAGAATACTGAAAATGTTTTGATCGATAGCCAAACTATAGCCAAGTTGTAGCCAAACCCTGTGATGGGGTGTGATCCGATGTGATGTCAGATCAAATTAAATCGAGAGAGAGCCATTGAGTTTTGTTTTTTGATTTCAGTTAGATACGATTTAGAGGCATTTAAGCCTACGAGTAAATTGGCGTCCCCAAGGGGATTTGAACCCCTGTATCCACCGTGAAAGGGTGGTGTCCTAGGCCGCTAGACGATGGGGACCCGGGAATAAACCATCTTGTAAAGGATCGTGGTGACTCGCGATGGATTCGAACCATCGACCCCTTCATTAAAAGTGAAGTGCTCTACCGGCTGAGCTAGCGAGTCAAGCAAGTAGGGAAGATGTTATTCATTTTTAAGCTGCTGTCAATTTTTTCTTTTATGGGGGTTTGCGTAGCAGATGGCTAGAGTTGCAGATCATGAGGTTCAATCAAAAAATTGCAAATCTTTATGAAAGGTTTCCTCCCACAACGCCGTGGCTAAGATTGCCAAACTAAAAGCACAAAAAGCCACGACAATTTGTGATTGAACAAAGGAAAGGTTGAGGCTTAAAAACCATTTTAAGCCAAGACTCATGGGCGTAACACTGGCCCTTACAAAATTGGAAATGCTGGTTGCCGCTGTGGCTCGCAGGTTTGTACCAAAGCTTTCAGCCGCTACCGTAACAAACAAGGCCCAAAAACCAGCGGCTACACCGATGAGAAAACAAAAGAGGTAAAAGACGAACTCGGTCAAGTATGGGCTTAGTAGAATGAATGAAAACACCAAGATGGCCCCTAGGCCTTGAAACAGTAACACGGTTTTTTTGCGACTCCTCCAAGTTTGGCTGATGAGTCCAGCCAGGAAGTCACCGGCTGCAAGCCCCAAATAAGAAATAGCGATGGAGCGAGAAGCTAAAACGGGAAAACTTAAGCCTTGTTTTTCTGCCAACTCAGGGGTGTAGGGCATAAGAATTCCTGCCACATACCAAATCGGTACACCTGCAAGGGTAACCAACAGGAGACGCTTAAATAAAGACCAACGTTTGAAAAAATAAAAAAAGTTCCCGCGCACCAGCTCCTGAGAGAAGCCCTGACCCTCTTGACTGGCCTGAGCTGTTTCGTGTGACAACGTCTGACGACCTACGCTTCCTTGAGAAGGGGAAAGTGGCGAGGAGTGATTAGTTACTAAATTCATGAAAAGCTCGCTTTCAGAAACTTTCAGGCGGAGAGCAAGCAAGATTAAACCAAGAAGGCCTCCGATAAAATAACACCAGCGCCAGGGTAATATTTCTACTAATATGCCCCCAAATACCGCTCCAAGAACACCGATAGCCGCCACCAGGGCTGTCCCCAGCCCTCTTTTTTCTTTGGGTAGCACTTCGGAAACCAAAGTGATTCCTACACCGAGTTCACCAGCTAATCCCACTCCTGCTATAAATCTGAGCAAAGAATATCCCAAAAGATTCCAAACAAAGGCGTTGGCGATATTGGCCACTGAATATAACAAGATCGAAGCGTAGAGGGTTTTTAATCGACCTTTTCGATCGCCCAGCTGTCCCCACAGGATTCCGCCTGTGAGCATACCGATCATTTGTAAGTTGAGCAGCCAAAGGCCATAATCGATTAACTCCTGCCCCTGAAAGCCCAGGTCCATGAGGCTATTACGGCGAACCATGTTAAAAAGAGTGAGATCAAAAATATCAACAAAGTAGCCTAAAGCTACGACCAGAACTGATGACTGGCTTGCAATTTTAAAAATCTCTACCAACCGGGCCATTCGGATTTGTTGGCCAACAATGTAAGATTTCGCCTTTGTTCCTCCGGTAACTCAGTCGCTGTACGCTTCAAAGCCTCGTTCCATTCCATGAGACTTTGAGCGGGTCCTAGATTGCTGAGAACTTGAAACAGAAATTGATGGGTTTTGTGAGCCCCCCATAGTTTCTCAAGCTCCCAAAGAAAACTTGAGACGATTAAGCTGTCGGCGTAAAGCTTACCCTCTTTGTCCGTCCATTTTTTTAATTCACCAATAAAGCGTCGGTAAGGTCCCTTGAGGTACGATTTTTCGCCGAGACGAGGCGAGCCCGTAAGACTTGCAGCGATGTAATCAGCTATTCCTTCGTTAATCGATCCGCCCTCTCCCGTGGTGGGTAAAAAGGCGAGGAAATGCGCTAAAACATGACCAAACTCGTGGAGGATAATCGAAGGGTCTTCGCTTAGGTTGCGGTAGGTGATGCCATCTCCGCGGCCTAAGCGAATTTGGTTTTGGTAGCTGAGAGCGGCGTTTGTGTTTTGTGGGTAACCAACAGAAGTTTCCACTTCAATGGCGGTGGGTATCGCCATTTGGTAACGTTTGGTCCAATCAAGACCTTTTTGAATCCAGTGATACACTTGAACCACGTCGAAGCGAGGATCTTCTTTGGCATAGCGGAGAGGTAACTGTTTAGCGTCAAGCTCTATAGGCGCTTGTGAGCGGGAGACGAGCTTGCTACCGGCTATGGCATTGCCGCGGACTAAAGAAATCTCAGCTAGTAACACCTCTTGCAGGGCCGAGAGGCTTTGAAACGTATACACCCAAGCAGGGGCTTGGAATTGTAAGGAGGCCTGACCACAATAAAGACGTACGGCTTGTAAAGAAAAATCACAGCGCAAGATAGCTACGGGATTTTCTAGGGGAAGATAGGTGAGTCGATAAATAAAGCGATCTGAGCCCGGTAGGTAAACCACTTGAAGATCATCCATCAACTCAATAGTTTCAAGCTCAGAAAACTTGGCTTTGAGCTTTTGGTAGAAAAGTCCTCTTTCTCGGTAGAGTTTCTCGGCTTCTTTTTCGAGGCTTTTGCGTTTGGCCTGATCCAAGGCTCCTGCGTCGAGATGTAACGCATCCTGTAGCTTTAGGAACTCGTCCTGACCTGATGAGCTCTTAGTCTTGCGATATAAAAACCCTCCTTCAACCAAAGCTGGCCCGATTTTTTGCTCGCTAAATTGTACCGTATATTCTAGGGCACGGCTTTGCCGTTGGATCGTGGAAAAACTGGAGTCTGAAATCACCTGACTTGGTGGGAGAGGATGAGAAGCTTTGCTGTGCCAGATATAAACTTTGGGCGTTTGAAGAGGTGATGAGCAAGCCACTAGCCAGAAGCTAACAGAAGCTACAGCAAGGGTAAAAGACGGTTGCCCTCGTAGGTTTACGGTGTGTTTCTGATTTTTTTGTGCCATGCGCTTCATCAGACTCCCCTCTCGAGCTTGGCTGATGGTAAAAAGGCCCTAGGGTGACTAAGGCCTTTTTGGTCTCGTTCAGGGATATTGATCATCCCTTACTGGAGTCGGTGTGGGTTGAAATCTCTTATTCCACGATAAGATTTTTCTCTAACCAAGTCCCATCACCATTGACGAACTTCACCTTGTGAGTCCCACTTTCCAGGGTGCCAAGGGCCACTTCTTTTGTAAAGGGTACCAAGACCATTAAGCACATACCGGGC